>NZ_VBZC01000005.1:0-118867 GCF_005786655.1 Streptomyces montanus | reverse complement strand
CCGCCTCCCCTGGGGGGGGGGGGCGGCCCGACGGTCGTTCGGGCGGCATACAAGAACACTTACCGTCCAGTAACGTGTGCCGCCTTGACGACCACGGAGGCAACGATGACCACTTCCCGCCGCTCCCCGCTCGCACTCGCCGGTCTCCTCGCCGTCGCGGGCGTCACGCATTTCGTCGCACCGAAGCCGTACGACGCGACGATTCCGCGCATCCTGCCGGGGTCGCCCCGAATGTGGACCTACGTCAGCGGCGCCGCCGAACTCGCCCTGGCGGCAGGGGTGGCCCTGCCCCGCACACGACGCGCCGCGGCACACGCCACGGCGGCGTTCTTCGTCGGGGTGTTCCCGGCGAACGTGCAGATGGCGGTGGACTGGCGGCATCGTCCCACCGCGCTCAAGGCCGCGGCGTTCGGCCGTCTGCCTCTGCAGATCCCCCTCGTGCTGTGGGCACGGGGCGTCGCACGTGGGCAGTCGGTCCAGGACTGAGTCCGTCAGGTCGACCAGCGGGGCGCCGGGGGTTCAGAGGGCCGCTTGCCAGCCCAGAGCGGGACCGAGTTTCGTGGCGATGTCGGTGAGGATCTGAACGTAGTCGTCGTGGGCGAAGGTGAAGGGCAGCGCGAACGCGACCTCGTCGATCTCCCGGAAAGCGGCGTGGGAGGAGAGCAGTTCGGCGATCTCTTCGGAGGTGCCGACGAGGTCGGGCGCGAACATCATGCGGGCCGGCCCCTGTGGTGTGGTCGTGCGCGGCATCCGCTTGCGGGCGTATTCCTCGTACTTCGCGCGTTGCCCCGGCGACGCGGTGTCGGTGGGGATGACGACGAGGCCCTGGGAGACGCGGGCGGCGTCGCCGTCCGGGTGGTGTGCGCGGAATGCCCGTACATGTGAAAGCTGGATCTCGGCGAAGTCCTCGGACTCCTCGGCTTTGACCACGCTGCTGGTCAGGAAGTTCATCGCGTGCTCGCCGGCCCACCGCGCCGAACGGAGGCTGCCGCCGCCGTACCACATGCGGCGGCCCAGTCCCGGGGCGTGGGGCTGGACGAGATCCGAGAACACCTCGAAGCCCTCGGTACCGCGGAAGTCGGTGGCCGGTTCGCCGCGCACGAAGTCCAACAGGCGTCGCACGCGCTCGTAGCCGAAGTCCTCACGGTCGGCGGTGTCCGGGTAGAGGGCGTCTTTGACCTCGTCGTAGTGCATCGGCGGGCCGACGCTGACACCCGGATTGAGGCGGCCTCCGGACAGGATGTCGACCGTCGCAAGGTCTTCGGCCAGCCGGAGCGGGTTCTCCCATCCCAGGGGAATGACCGCCGTACCGAGTTCGATGCGGCTGGTCCGCTGCGAGGCCGCTGCCAGGACGGCGACGGGGGAGGAGATGCCGTACTGGAGATGCCGGTGGCGTATCCACGCGCTGTCGAAACCCAGCTGCTCACCCAGTTCGATGATCTCGAGCGTCGACTCATGGCCCCGCCGGGGCGCCGCCTCGTCGAAGAGCCCGATGGTGAGGAAGCCCAGCTTCCGCAAGGGCCTTGAGTTCGGCGGCACAGGACTCCTCCAGCGTTCGCGGCATGCTCTGCCGTATCCCGATGCTGTCTGGATTGTGGCAGGTGGCCCTCGACCGGACGTGGTCGGCCCGGGGCTGGGGAGCTGACGGTGGTTCCCGCCGGACGCAGTGCGTCAGGCGGGAACCGGCAGCAGGTCAGCGGAAGTTCACGTCGCTGCAAGCCCCCGCGTCTCCGAATACTTGGCTAGCCACATGATTGCTGTTACGTTGGTTATGTGGCCAGCCACACTTTTGGTGGCCAAAGGGAATGGAGTCATCATGAAAGCAATCGTTTTCGACCAGTTTGGCGGCCCGGACGTGCTGCACGAGGCGGACATCGAGGTCCCGCAGCCCGGCCCCGGCCAGGTCCGGGTCCGCGTGAAGGCCGCCGGGCTGAACGCGCTGGACGGCAAGATCCGCGCCGGGATGATGGAGGCTGTCCGCCCGACGACCTTCCCCGCCGTCCCCGGTGGCGAGCTCGCCGGTGTGGTGGACGCCCTGGGTGAGGGCGTGAGCGACGTGCAGGTCGGCGATGAGGTGCTGGGCTGGTCGGACACCGGCTCGTACGCCCAGTACGCGCTGGCCACCACCGTGGCCCCCAAGCCCGCCGGCCTCGACTGGCGGCACGCGGTCGCGCTGCCGGTGGCCGGCGAGACGGCCGAGCGGGTCCTGAACCTGCTGGAGGTGGCCGCAGGGGAGACCGTGCTGATGCACGGCGCGTCCGGAGCGGTGGGAACCTTGGCGGTCCAGCTCGCCACGGCCCGCGGAGCACACGTGATCGCCACCGCGGGCCCCTCCAACCAGGACTACCTCGCCTCGCTCGGCGCCACCGCGACCGTGTACGGCGAGGGCCTGGTCGAGCGGGTGCAGGCGCTGGCCCCCGACGGCGTGGACGCGGTGTTCGACCTGGCCGGGAAGGGAGCCCTGGAGGACTCCATCACCCTGCGGGGCGGCACCGAACGCATCGTCACCATCGCCGACTTCGGTGCACGGCAGCTGGGCATCACCTTCTCCCAGGGGTCCCAGGAACGCTCGACCGCCCGCTTGGCCGCCCTGGCCCAGGACGCCGCGGCCGGCAAGCTCGTCACCACTGTCACCGCCTACCCGCTCGACCAGGCGGCCACGGCCCAGCAGGTCAGCGACGCCGGGCACGTGCGGGGCAAGCTCGTCCTGACCGTCGACTGAGCACGCCCGCCCACCGCCTCCCCACGACCACCCGCTGCCTTTACGGTGACCAGTCGGTCACCGCCATATCGAAGGACCCCTCATGCTGGATTCCCTGTGGACGCCGACCACTCTTGGCGGCATATCTCTGCCGCATCGCCTGGTCATGGCCCCCATGACCCGTGACCGCTCCACACCTGAAGGCGTACCGACCGAGCTGAACGCCGAGTACTACGCCCAGCGGGCCTCGCACGCGCTCGTCATCACCGAGGGAACCCAGCCCTCCGCCGACGGCCAGGGCTACCTCCTGACCCCCGGCATCCACAATGACGAGCAGATCGCCGGGTGGCGCAAGGTCACCGACGCCGTGCACGCGGCCGACGGCCGGATCGTCATCCAGCTGATGCACACCGGACGCATCGCCCACCCCGACAACACCCCCCACGGCCGCCGGCCGGTCGCCCCTTCGGCAATCCGGCCGCAGGGCGCGATGTTCACCGCGTCCGGGCCCCAGGAGATGCCGACCCCCCGTGCTCTGTCGACGCAGGAGGTCGCGGCGACCGTCGACGACTTCCGCCGCGCCGCAGCGGCCGCCGTCGCGGCAGGCGCCGACGGCGTGGAGATCCACGGCGCCAACGGCTACCTGGTGCACCAGTTCCTGTCCGACAACACCAACCGGCGCACCGATGGCTACGGCGGCTCGATCGAGGGCCGCATCCGCTTCGCCGTCGAGGTCGCCGCCGCGGTGGCCGACGAGATCGGCGCCGAGCGCACCGGCATCCGTATCTCCCCCGCAAACCCCTACAACGACATCGCCGAGTCCGACACCGCCGAGCTGTATCCGGCGCTCCTGGACACCCTGCGCCCCCTGGACCTGGCCTACCTCCACGTGATGCACGCGGGCGACGAGGAGCTGCTGGGCACCCTGCGCGCGCTGTGGCCGACCACGCTGATCCTCAACCGGGGCGGCACCGACCTGCCCGCCCGCGCCAAGGACATCGACAATGGCACGGCCGACCTCGTCTCCGTCGGCGCCCTCGCGCTCGCCAACCCCGACCTGGTCGAGCGGCTCCGCGCCGGCGCGCCGCTGAACACCCCCGACCCGGCGACCTTCTACGGCGGCGGAGTGGCCGGCTACACCGACTACCCCACCCACACCGGCTGAGGAACCGAACCATGCCCAACCCCGAACCCCGCATCCCCACGACGGCCGGCGCAGGACCGATGAGCTACGCGATCTTCCAACTCGCCCGCGCCCACCGCGCCTACGCCGCCACCCTGCTGCGCGAGATGGACCTGCATCCCGGACAGGAACTGCTGCTGATGCACCTTCTTGACCAGGACGGCCAGTCCCAGTCCGAGCTGCTCGAATGCCTCGGCGTGGACCACTCCACCATCTCCAAGGCGCTACGCCGCATGCAAGACGCCGGCCTGGTCATCCGCGAGCCGGCCGCACATGACCGGCGCGTCATGGTGGTCCACCTCACCGACAAGGGCCGGGCGATGCGCGAGCCCATCGCGGCCCTGTGGCAGGCCCTGGAGGAGACCTCCGCCCGGAATCTGTCGGAGCAGCAGGCGGAGTCCTTCGTCGAGACCGCGTACGCCATCACTGAGGCGATCAGCAGCCGCGCGCTGCCGGAAGAAGAGTCCGCGTGACTCCCCGGTGTGCTCCCCATGCCCGCGTACGCCACACCACACGTGAAAAGGGGCACGCGGACGGGGGTGCACACCGTCCCGCATGCGGTGCGACCACCGCCAGGTCGGCCATATCACCCGCCCCGTCCCGGCTGCCTTCGGACGCGGCACGTTCCGGCGGCCAGGCGCACTGCGGATCCGCCCCCACGGCCCGCCTCCAGTGGCCCGCCCGGCACGCAGGCGCCTATGTCTGCAGCCACCCCTGCCCCGCCCACCAAGCCCCTCGCTGATGACCTGACGGAAAGTGAAACCCCCATGCCTGCCACCGACTCAACCACCCTCCCGGTCCTCGTCGTCGGGGCGACCGGCTCCCTGGGGAGCAAGGTCGTCGACGAACTCCTCGAGCGTGGCAAGAGCGTCCGCGCCCTGGTGAGGCCGGCCAGCGACGCCAGCCGGCTCGAAAGCCGGGGCGTTCAGATCGCCCGCGGCGACATGCTCAACGTCGACTCGCTCGTGGCCGCCATGAACGGCGCCGACGCCGTCATCACCACCGCCGCCGGCTACACCCGCGGCGGCAAGAACGCCAACGACATCGACACCATCGGCAACGCCAACCTCGCCGAGGCCGCCCACCGCACCGGCATCCGGCGGTTCGTCCTGACCAGCATCCTCACCAGCGACCAGACGCCCGATGTCCCGCACTTCTGGCACAAGAAGCTCGCCGAGGACAAGCTCGAACAGCTCGGCGTGCCGTTCGTCGCCCTGCGCCCGGGGGCGTTCCTCGACCAGGTCGCGAGCATGGCGGGCGACCCGGTCGACAAGGGCCGCATGTTGTGGATCGGCAAGGCCGCCGTCCCGCTGACCTTCGTCCACACCTCCGATCTCGCGGCGTACCTGGCAGCCGCGGTCGACGCCGACGCCGAGGCCGGTGAGCGGATCGACATCGGTTGGGACCGTCCGGTCAGCATGCGAGAGGTGGCCGACGTGATGGGCAGCCGGGCCGGAAAGAAGATCAAGGTGTGGGCCGTGCCGTCCGCCGTCGCCCGCGCCGCAGGAGCCGTCGCCGGCCGCTTCATGCCCCTGATCAAGGACATGGCCGCGATGTTCCGCTGGTTCGAGACCGGACGCTACGTCGCCGACCCCCGCCGCCAGGAGCAGCTGTTCGGCCCCGTCCCCACGGCCGAGGAGGCCCTCGCCCGTTTCACCGACGAGCTGCGCACCGCACAGCACCGGTGACAGGCCCGCGTCCCATTCTCGCCGCCCGGCGGCCTGACGAGGACGCCTCGGGCCTATCCCTGCTAGACCCCAGGAAGGAAACACTCATGAACGGATCGACCCTGCAGACGTTCGCCGCCGAGTGCGCGGAGGAACTTCCCGGAGCCCAGCTGGAGCATCCCTTCGGCCCGGACTGGGAGGTCTTCAAGGTACGCGGCAAGGTGTTCATGCTGATGACCGAGGTCCCCGGGCGCCCCGTCGTGATCCTCAAGGCGGACCCCGGCGAGGCCCAAGCTCTCCGGCAACACAACAGCCACATCACCCCCGGCTACCACATGAACAAGAAACACTGGATCACGCTGGAGGGCGGGACAGGCGTCGACAAGAAGCTCGTCAGGGAACTCGTCACCGACTCCTACCTGCTCGTCGTCTCCCACCTGCCCAAGGCCGAGCAGCCCGTCGACCCGCACACCTACGGCACCAGCACGCGGGCGGCCCGGTGAGCACGGCCGGTGAGCGCCTCCAGGACACCGCCCGCAAGGCGGCCCTCGCCCTCCCCGACGTCAGCCACGGCCGCCCCTTCACCCCCGGACTCGACGTGTACAAGGTCGCGGACAAGGTGTTCCTGATCGTCACCGACGACCCGGAGGAACAGATCATCACGGTCAAGTGCGAGCCCGAGCACGCGCGGGCACTGGAGCGCGGCTACGCCTCGATCGCCTCGGGCCCCTGGCCCGGACGCGGCCGCCAGGTGAACGTTGGCCGCGTCCCCTTGGACACTGGCCGGCCTCAGGTCAGCCAGGCAGCTCTGGGAGCTGGGCGATGACGTCGCCTCATCGCGTCTCCGTGGCCGACCGGTCGGCGTCCGCCGGGGTTCGAGGGAGGGGGCAGGGCAGCAGCTGGCCCCAGGTCCAGGCGCTTGTCCATGTCCAGGCGGAAGGTGCCGTACGGGTTGAGAGCTCTGTTGCCGTACTGCCGTCGCCTGCTGTGGACGCGTCGCGCCGCACAGCAGGGTCACTCACGGCAGGGCCTGTTCCGCCCAGATGATCTTGCCGGAGAGGGTGTAGCGGGTGCCCCAGCGTTCCGCGATCTGAGCGACGAGGAAGAGGCCGCGTCCGCCCTCGTCGGTGGTGGCCGCGTAGCGCAGGTGGGGTGAGGTGCTGCTGTTGTCGAAGACCTCGCAGATCAGGCTGCGGTCGCGGACGAGGCGGACGCGTATGGGGCCACTGCTGTAACGGATCGCGTTGGTGACCAGCTCGCTGAGCACTAGCTCCGTGGTGAACGCCATCTCGTCCAGTCCCCACTCCGCCAGCTGCCGGGCGACCGAGGAGCGCACCTCGGCGACGGCGGCCGGGTCGGACGGCACCTGCCAGTCGGCGATCCGGTCGGCTCCGAGCGCACGTGTGCGGGCGACGATCAGGGCGATGTCGTCGCTCTGCCGGGCCGGAAGCATGGCGTCGAGAACCGCCCGGCAGGTGTCCTCCGGCGACCTGTCGGCCCCGGCCAGGGCGGTGCGCAGCTGCTCGAGCCCGGCGTCGATGTCCCGTTCCCGGTCCTCGACGAGTCCGTCCGTGAACAGGACGAGCCGGCTGTCCTCGGCCAGTTCGAGGTCGGCCGTCTCGAACGGCAGGCCCCCCAGCCCGAGCGGCGGCCCCGGGGGCACCTCGGGGAACTCCACGCGGCCGTCGGGGCCCACCAGCGCCGGCTGAGGGTGTCCGGCACGGGCGACGGTGCAGCGCCGGGTGGAGGGGTCGTAGATCGCGTACAGGCAGGTGGCGCCCGTGACGGGGGCACGGCCGGCCTCAGCCGCCTCGTCCTGGTCTATGCGGGCGACCAACTCGTCGAGGAGACCGAGGAGCTCGTCCGGCGGCAGGTCCAGAGCCGAGAAGTTGTGCACTGCCGTACGCAGCCGCCCCATGGTGGCCGCGGCGTGCAGACCGTGGCCGACGACGTCGCCCACCACGAGGGCGACGCGTGCGCCGGGCAGCGGCAGCACGTCGAACCAGTCACCGCCCACCCCCGCCTGCGCGGGCAGATAGCGGTAGGCCACATCCAGGGCGCTCTGCTCGGGCAGGTTGCGCGGCAGGAGGCTGCGCTGCAGCGTCTCGGCCATGGCGTGCTCGCGCGTGTAGCGGCGCGCGTTGTCCATGGAGACCGCCGCCCGGGCGACCAGTTCCTCGGCCAGGGCCACCTCCTCCGTGTCGAAGGGCTCCGGCTTCTGGGACCGCCAGAAATTGGCCACGCCCATCACCAGGCCTCCCACGCGCAGGGGGACGGTGATCAGCGAATGGATTCCGTACTCCAGCACCTGCGCGGAGCGATCGAGATCCTGCGCCAGCCACCCGGGGGCGTCTGTGAGGTCGGGCTCGACGACGGCCTTGCCGGTGCTGAGGCTGCGGGCCTGAGGCGAGGAGGGGACAAAGCTGATCTGCTCGCCGACGGGAAAGAGGGGGGCGTCGTTCCGGATCCCGCTGAACGCCGTGCGACGAAGATCAGTAGCCGTGTCCGGCTCCTCCCCGCCGAGAACCGCGTCGACCAGATCGACGGTGACGAAGTCCGCGAACCGCGGGACGGCCACCTCCGCCAGTGCCTCGGCGGTGCGGGTGACGTCCAGGCTCGTGCCGAGGCCGACTCCGGCGTCGTACAGCAGCTTGAGGCGCTCTCGTGCCACCTCGGCCCTGCCGGACAAGGCACGCAGCTCGGTCGAGTCACGCAGCGTCGCGACGCTGCCCGGCGGGCCACCCTGGCGGTCCGTGGGCCGTTGGTTGATCGCCAGCAGCCGGTCGCCGACCAGGTGCACCTCGTCCGTGGCGACACGTCCCGACGCCATCAGTTCGGCGGTGTCCGAGTCGAGGCCGAGGTCGAGGACATGCCGGCCGTCGACGTCGTCGGGCAGGTCGAGCAGCCGGTGCGCCTCGTCGTTGGCGAGCAGCATCCGCCCCTCCCCGCTGACGATGATCACTCCCTCCCGGACGGCGTGCAGCACCGCGTCATGGTGCTCGTACATCCGCGTCATCTCGTACGGCCCCAGTCCACCGGTCTGGCGCAGCAGCCGTCTGCTCACGAGTGCCGTCCCGGCTGTGGCCAGGGCGAGTGCCGCCGCCGCGGCGCCCAGGAGCAGTGGCAGCTGCCGGTCCGCGACGCCGCCCACATTGGCGGTCGTGATGCCGGCCGACACCAGGCCGACGACCGAGCCGTCGGGCGCCTTGATCGGAACCACGGCCTGCACCAGCGGCCCGATGGTTCCCTCGATCTCCTCCGTGATGGAGCGGCCCGCCAGCGCGGGTTCGATGTTCCCGACGAACCGCTTCCCGATCCTGTCCGGTTTGGGGTGGGTGTAGCGGATCCCGTCGGTGTTCATGACGACGATGAAGTCCACCTCGGACTGCTCGCGCGCGGCTTCGGCGCGCGGCTGGAGCACAGCCGTGGGATCGGAACCGCGCAGGGCCTCGCGGGTGCCCGGAGCGTTGGCGAACGTTTCGGCGACGGCGAGCGAACGATTGCGGGCCTCCTGCGCGCTGTCGTGGCGCACCTGCAGCACCAGCGCCACCACCGCGGCCACGACGAGTAGCAGCACGATCACCACTTGCAGAACGAACACCTGGCCGGCCACGCTCCGCCCGCTGAGCGCCGACCGCAGGGCTGCGGCCGGCGCCCACCGAGGCCCGCCGTCGTCCGGCCCCCGTTCGCGCCGTCTGTACGGTCCGCGCCGTGCCCGCTGCTCATCTCGCGGGCCGTTGTGCGATCGGCGAGCGCTGTCGGGCCTGCGCCGTGTGCGCAGGCCGTTGGGAGAGGGGGTCGACTCAGCCCAGGATCGACCCAAGAGTCGGACCATGTGCCCATGTCTACACTGCCCGGTGCCAGGAGGCGAGGGATGTCACGCACTGTGAAAGAAGCCGTCCCGGCCGTGCGGCCCCGGCCCTGGATGGTCGTGGACTCTCCGCGAGGGAGGGGTTCCCCGAGCCGACCTGCTGCTTGTGACTGTGTGTGGCGGCTGAAACGTCATGTGGCGGCAGCGATGTCATGCGGCGGCTGAAGCGCCATGGCTGACCGAGCGCGACAGCCACGACAGCGGTGCCGCGCTTCGGATGGGACCATCTGGGCACATTATGGGAGAAAGGACCACCTACTCGGATTTGGGTCCCAAGCGCGGGAGGTCGCTATGCAGACGCAAACCCCGGACCGCTATCGGCTGACCTTCACCCATCGGCGATCGGGTACCGGCGTCGTGACGGACGAGGTGGTCGTCGAACGGACCGACACCCTCGGCCCGGGTGACAACCCCGTGTACTGCGACTCCACCGGGATCCTCCGTGCCGAAATCAGCCCGGCGGGGGAGGTGCGGATGCTGGCCAGCGGCGGTTACCAGTCCCCCCTGTTCCCCTCCGCCGAACCGCTGCCCTGAGTGTCCGGCTCGTTTGCCGTTGCGCATCCAGGTGGGGCCGCCGGTCGGCCGTGAGCGGAAAACCGCGGGCGCCGACCGGTCCGCGACCGGTACGGTCCCGGGATGCATGATGAGGACGGTTACTTCGGAGAGAACGTAGCGGCGAGCTATGACGAGTCGTCGGCGGACATGTTCAGCCCGGACATGGTGGACCCGGCGGTGGACGTCCTGGCGGAGCTGGCCGGCGACGGCCGGGCGCTCGAATTCGGCATCGGCACCGGACGGATCGCTCTGCCGCTGGCAGGTCGCGAGGTCCCGGTGCACGGCATCGACATGTCCCGGGCCATGGTGTCCCGACTGCGCGCCAAGCCCGGCGGCGACACCATCGGCGTGACGATCGGCGATTTCGCGACGACGCGGGTGCCGGGCTCGTTCGCCGTCGCCTACCTCGTCTTCAACACGATCAACAATCTGACGACACAGGACGCTCAGGTGGACTGCTTCCGCAATGCCGCCGACCATCTGCGACCCGGCGGCTGTTTCGTCGTCGAAGTGACCGTTCCGGAACTACGTCGGCTGCCGCCGGGGCAGAGCGCCGTACCGTTCCACATCAGCCCGACACAGTGGGCCTTCGACACGTACGACGTCGTCAATCAGGCAATGAGTTCGAACTACGTCACGATCGTCGACGGGCGCGCCGAGCACTGGTCCATCCCGTTCCGGTACGTGTGGCCGGCCGAGCTGGATCTGATGGCTCGGCTCGCGGGGCTGCGGCTGCGCGACCGGTGGGAGACGTGGACCCGGGCACCGTTCACCAGCGAGAGCCGACGGCACGTCTCGGTCTGGGAGAAGCCCGCCGACTGATGACGGCCAAGGCCCGCGTTCGCTCACCCGAGGTGAGCACCATCCCGGCCGAACGGGAGGAGTTGGGCGCGTGGGCATCGCAAGGCGACGGACACCCGTACGAACTCCCTACGCCCAATGGCATAGTGGTGGCTCGGCGCTGAGCGGTTCGGCATCGGGCCGCGCGTGTGCGGTTCGGGATCCGGGCGATCCACACGCCGCGGCGGGAAGTCCCTTACCCCCGTGCCTCGTTGGGCGGTCGATCGGAGAGCGACGCATGCCGAGTGGACTCATCGCGCTGGCACTCGGCGGCTTCGGCATCGGTCTGACCGAGTTCCTGATCGCCGGGCTGCTGCCGCAGGTGGCGTCAAGTTTCGCGGTGTCCGAGGCGACCGCCGGCTGGCTGATCTCCGGGTACGCGTTGAGCGTCGCGATCGGTGCGATCGCGCTGACCGCGGCGACGGCGCGGCTGCCCCGCAAGGGGATCCTGGTCGGCCTGGTGGCGTTGTTCGTCATCGGCAACCTGTTGTCCGCTCTCGCGCCGAGCTATCCGGTGATGCTGCTCGGACGGATCGTCGCGGCGTTATGCCACGGTTCGTTCTTCGGCATCGGCTCGCTGGTCGCTCGCAGTCTGGTCGCGCCGGAGAAGAAGTCCCGCGCGGTGGCGGTCATGTTCGCCGGGCTGACGCTCGCGAACGTGCTGGGCGTGCCGTTCGGTGCGCTGGTCGGTGAGCGTTGGGGCTGGAGGGCGGCTTTCTGGGCGGTCACCGCGATCGGCGTGTTCGCGCTGGCGGGAATCGTCACCCTCGTCCCCGGCGGGGCGGGAGAGACGCGGCCGCCGAAAGTGGCGGGCCGCTCCGATCCGATACCGGCCGACGGCTTGCGGGCGCAGTTCCGTGCGTTCCGGTCCTGGCAGGTCTGGTTGACTCTGACGGCCACCGCGCTCAGCTACGGCGGGATGTTCGGTGCGTTCAGCTACATCGCCTACACGTTCACCGAGGTCGGCGGCTTCTCCTCGGCGGATGTCGCCTGGTTGCTGATGGTGTACGGCGTCGGCCTGGTCGTCGGGAACCTGATCGGCGGGCGAGCGGCCGACCGTGACCGTGACCGCGCCCTGGTCCTCGCCCTGCTCGGACTCACCGTCACCCTGGCCGTGTTCGGTCTGCTGGCCGGCAGCGCCACCGCGTCGGTGATACTGGTGTTTCTGATGGGGCTGTCCGGGTTCGCCAGCGTGCCCGGCATGATCACTCGCGTCACCGACTTCGCCGACGGGGCGGCGTTGGCCGCCAGCGCCAACGTGTCCGCGTCCAACATCGGCAACGCCCTTGGCGCCTGGCTCGGGGGCCTGGCCATCACCGCGGGTCTCGGCTACACCGCGCCGCTCTTCGTCGGCGCCGGCATCGCCCTGACGTCCGTCATCGT
Source organism: Streptomyces montanus (assembly GCF_005786655.1). Classification (NCBI taxonomy): domain Bacteria; kingdom Bacillati; phylum Actinomycetota; class Actinomycetes; order Kitasatosporales; family Streptomycetaceae; genus Streptomyces; species Streptomyces montanus. The sequence goes on along the minus strand of NZ_VBZC01000005.1, from coordinate 106,667 downwards.
CATGGTCGTTGCCGCACACCAGGCCAGGTCACCAGCGCAGCAGGCTGAGCACTGCGTGTGAATGCGGTGATCAGCTTGCCGAACTGACGTGGGCTCAGCCTGGTGAACGGCGCTGTCCACAACGGCGGTTCATCGAGGTGTCGGCAGAGGCGGAACGCTGCGCCTCCGCCCGACCGCGGCGTGTGTCGTCAAAACTCGTCGATCAGCTCGGTCGCACGGATCACTGCGGCAAGCGCGTCGGGGCGACCCGTGTGTTGGTGAATGTCGAGGCAGGTGTCAGCAAGCTTGATGACGTGTTCGTCCTGGTGACGGACGGCAAGGTCGAACACCTCGTCCGCCGACTCGGGGGCGGACGGGAGGCTGTGCCGAGGTGTAGGTGCGGCAGGAGCGTAGGCCGCAGTCACGGCCGCGCCGGCCGCCCAGGCCGCGTGCAGGCTCATGACCCACTGGGTGCTGGGGAGTGCGGGCAGGGTGCGCAGGACGGCCATGGGCGCGGTCACGGCGTGAACCAGCATGACGGGCGAGCCGTGCGCGTTCGGGAGGTAGTGCACGCCGGCAGCAGTCGTCAGATCGGTCAGCAGCTTCCGGGCCTGCCCGGCGTCTGTGGCGGGTCTCAGCGCGGCCAGCGCGGTTGGCCAGCTTGTCAGGCTGGTGAGCTGGTCGAGCCGGTGGTTGATGCCCGCGGTCTGGTCGGGCACGCGCGGAACATCGGCGAGAGCGGATGCCGGGTCGGCGGTTCCGGAGGGGGGAGCGAAGGGGACGCGCTGCCAGCGCGCCGCCCAGTAACCGAGGGCTTGGCCGAGCTCAGCCAAGCGTGGCCCGTCCTCGTGGTCCAGGAGGGCGTGGACCGCATGGCCAGTACGGATCACCCCGTGGGTGGCGCCGGCCGCGATGCCGGGCAGAAGCCGTGGCCACCACGTTTCCAGCACCGCCCGCCAGGGCTGTTCGGTCACCTCGCGTTCGAAGAACACAAGCCAGTCACCGAGACGTTGGGGGTCCCCAAGCGCCGGACGCCATCCGTCGGCGGTGAGGGGCGAGGTACCGCGTGGCCGATCGTCCAGTCGGCGCGTGTAGCGGTCCAACCAGCGGTGGACCTGTCGCGCGTGTCCGCGTCTGACCATGGATTCCACCGCCATGGGACCGTGATTGCTCAACCAGCCTTCGAACTCCGGTCCCGTCCGATGCAGCCGTTCGTAAGCCTCGTCGAGCGTGCCGTCGATGTTCATGCCACCTGACGCTAACCGCTCCCTGATGTGCCACCATCGGACCAGGGACCGAGAAGCGCTCCTACACCGGGCTTAGGACCTGTGGCCCCGAATGATGCATGGCCGCAAGCGGCTGGATGACCGCAGGATGCTCAACCATGCGGCAGTTGCTGCACGTCACCCCCGCAGACGAGGAACTCGTCTTCGTCCATTACGAGTACGAGCTCACCACGGGCGACAGGCACCGCAATGTCGAGGCGATCACCGTCCCGGACGGACTCATCCAGGAGGTGCAGGTTTTCTTCGGCGGCAAGGTATGACCATGTCTCGTTGATGCCCCACCCGGCGGAGAACGCTCAGCCCGGCCACGGGTGTTCGCCCCCCCCAGCCGGGGACAAACAGGCCGCCAAGGGCGCCTGTCGAGATGTTCGCGAGCAGCGGCGGTGCGGGGACCGCGCTCGCCCTCGTGGCGGCGTACCCCGATGACGTGACCACCCTGGTGGCGCACGAGCCGCCGCTCATTCCCGTGCTCCCCGACGCCCGGGCTACCGAGCGCGTCCGGGCCGGCGTCCGGGCTGCGTACGAGGAGAAGGCGCCTGCCGAGGACGACGGCTCCCGTGACGATCCGCTGCTGTCCGACCGGTCTTGGGCGGTCAGTAGCCACCAGCCCCACGCCCACGCCCTTGCCGCGGCGCCGACGCGGATCGTGATCGCAGTGGGTGAGGAGTCCCTGGACACCTTCACCGGACGCACCTCGCCGACGACAGCCAAGCTGCTCGGTCAGCAGGCGACGGTGTTCCCGAGCCACCACGGCGGCTTCCTCGACGGCGAGTTCGGCTATGCCGGGCAGCCTGAGGCCTTCGCGCGCAAGGTGCGCGAGGTCCTCGACGGTGCCGGCTGACGATCGCCCTTCGCGATGCCGAGCGGATTGTCCTGCCGGCCTCCGAGCATGGAGCCCTGGAGTTGAAGGAACAGCACCCGGGATGGCCGGCCTTGAAGGACGGAGCTCCGGCAGCCGGTTTCGATGCGGTGAACTCACCGGGCCTGATCAGATCGGCCGACTTGGCCGGACGCACGGTGGTGCAGAAGACGACGGCGGGAACCGTGGGCGCCCTGGCGGTGGCGAACGAAATACATTGGCCGACGCGTCGCTGCTGAGCGCAAACCGTCCGTGATTTCGCAAGTCTCCTTTTCTGTCTGTTGGTTGACCCTTCATCACCGCACCCTTCAGTGGACCTCGGTGTGTCAACAAGATTCAGGGATGCTGATCTGGGCATGTCAATCTTGCTTGCCGTGTGCCCCACACCGCGGTCGACCAGGAGGACGCATTGAAGACGAGTTCGCGTATCCGCAGAGCATCCCTCACCCTCGGCAGCGCCGTGGCGCTCGTCATCGCCTTCCCGGGCAGTGCTCTCGCGGACCCGCCAACGGCCTTGCCCGCCAACGCGGAAGGGCTGGAGCAGACGTACCAGCCGGCGTACGACTACGACACGGACGGCTGTTACCCGACACCTGCCATCGGCCCTGACGGGACTCTGAACGGCGGCCTCAAGCCGGGCGGTGCCCTCAACGGCCAGTGCCGCGACTCCTGGGACCTCGACAACACCAACGGATACGCCCGCTACAAGTGCAACAACGGCTGGTGCGCCATCATGTACGGCCTGTACTTCGAGAAGGACCAGGCCGTGGCCGGCAGCGGTCTCGGCGGCCACCGGCACGACTGGGAGCATGTCGTGCTGTGGGTGCAGAACAACGAGGCCAAGTACGTCTCCACTTCGGCCCACGGAGGCTTCACCACCTACAGCCGTGACCAGATCCGCTGGGACGGGACGCACCCCAAGATCGTCTACCACAAGGACGGCGCGAGCACCCACGCCTTCCGACCCGCGAACGCGGGAGACGAGCCGCCGGAGAACCACAAGGGAACCTGGCAGTTCCCCGCGCTGGTGGGCTGGAACGGTTACCCCGCGGGTCTGCGCGACAAGCTCAGCCAGGCCGACTTCGGCAGTGCCAACTTCGGCCTCAAGGACGGGAATTTCAACTCCCACCTCGCAACTGCCAAGCCGGCCGGTATCACCTTCGACCCCAACGCGTGACAGGCAGTGCCGGTGATCGTGGTCACCGGCACCGCACAGCACGTACGGTTCTGCCGCTCAGAGCCTCAGCTGTCGGCCTGCTTGGTCTGCTCGGCTTTCCCGGCCTTCTCGGGCTGCGTCTCCGTCTGGGACGATGCCGTCGGCTTCGGGGCGTCCGATGCCTCCGGGGCGGTGTAGAAGACGGATGAGCCCTGCTTGGTGCGCTGGGCCTGGCTCTTGGCCACAAGTCCTTCGAGCGAGGTGCGCACGACGGTGGTCTTGATACTGCGGTCGGGCTGGGCCTGGCCGAGCGCGGTGGCGATTTCGGCAGCGGAACGCGGTTCGCTCTGCTCAGTGAGGTGACGACGGATCAGCTCGACGAGCGTGGGCTGCGCCGTCTTCGGTGCCTCGGCCTTGGATGCGGACTTCTTGGGAGCCTCAGCCTTCGAGGATGCTGCCTTGGGGGTCGCAGTCTTTGAGGTCGTTGCTTTGGAGTTTGCTGCCTTGGGGGTCGCAGTCTTTGAGGTCGCTGCTTTGGAGTTTGCCGCCTTGGGAGTCACTGCCTTTGACGTCGCCGTCTTGGCGGCTGACTTCTTGGTCGCTGTCTTCTTGGCCGTCTTGCCGCCCTGTGGGGCAGCGGTCTTCTTCGTCGGGGTGCGCTTGCCGGCGGCCGGCTCAGTGGAGGCTTTCTGCCGGGGCACAGTGGGCGCCGCGGCATCTTGGGGAGCGGGCTGAGTGGGTGCGCCTGCGGCGCCGCCCAGCGCCTGTTGCATGGTCTGCAGCACCGTGTGGTCATGTTGCAGTGCGAGTAGTTGTTCCTGCAGCGCGGTGATTTCCGCACTGAGGCGTTCCTGTTCCTTGGCGTTGCGTTCGAGGTCGCTGGCCACCTGGGCAATGTACTGCGATGTCAGTTCGGTGGCGGGGATGGTGCTTTCAGGCATGGTGCCGACCTTTCTCGTTTCCTTACCGCGGGTGAAGGACCTGCGGTGCTGCCGACGGTGCGGAAGATTGCTTCCCGCTGCTGTCTGGTGAGTTGTGGCGGGTCGCACCTGCTGCGGGTGTCCCGGCGTAGAGATGGTACGTCTGCGAAGCGCTGGTTGTTCGGGATGTTTCTTTCGAGTGACGTCGTCAATTGAGTGTCGGGTGAACTCCCGCGGTGGCCGCGACCTCAGGACAGCGGGATCGTGACGTCGTCCTCGACGGGCGGGTGAAGCTCTTGCTTTCGGTTGCCGGTGGCGGCGAAGCAGCGCAGCCGGACCGATTCCGGGGTGACGTCCAGGCGCAGGAAGCTCTTGAAGAAGGGCGGGCTGTACGTGGCGGAACCGGGGGAGAAGAGCTGGGTGTACACCTTGCGTACGGGCAGACGGAACCGCGCCGTGCGGTCGGGTCGGCCGCCCGCGCCCAGCAGGCCGGCCACCAAGCGCGTGCGCAGCGTGACCCGGGCCGGCTGGCCCTGGGAGCGGGTCGGCTTTATGCCAAGTCGCTTCGCGATGACGGCAGTTGCCTGGGCCTCGGTGAGGGTGAACAGGCGGCGCATGCGCAGACGGCGACCGTAGAGCCTGCTGTAGAAGGCGAGGGAGTCGCCACGCAGCGGGTAGCAGCGGAAGTCCTCCTCGGTGACATGGCCGAGGCCGATACGGGGGATGGTGTGGGTGGCGTGCATGAAGGCCCCGCCCCCGCCGGAGACCACGTATTGGATGGTGCGGCCGTTCACCGGCACCGGGTAGCGCTGGTAGTTGTGAATGTCACCGCCAATCGCTGCTATGTAGTGGTGTTCGGGGTCGCGGACGATGTCGTCGACCGTGCCACCGCCGTCGATGGCGCAGGGGTGGTGTTCGCCGTCCACGTACAGGGGCGAGCCGGTGATGAGGACCTTCGGAAGGGGCCCCTTGGACACCTCTTGGAGCCATCGGCCCTGCTCCGTGTCGATGGTTCCCTGCAGGCCGGTGTCGATGCCGATGATGCGCACCGGGCCGGAGTCGATGGCCCAGTACGGGCCCGGCTGGAGGGCCTGTTGGGCGGGGGAGGAGCGCAACTGTCGAGCCTCGGCGAGGCGTTGCTCGTCGGTTGCGCGCGGCTTGTGCCACAGCAGGGAGCGGAGCCGCTCGCGCACCGACCGTCGAGGGGTGGCCGGGGTGGCCTCGGGCGCGAGGGGCGGCGCGTCGCAGAAGACGCGCATGAAACCGTGGAGGTCCTCGTACCAGTCGTGGTTGCCGGGTATCGCGTAGATGGGGGCCTGGTAGTCCTTGTACGGCCGGTGGAACTTCGTGCCGTAGTCGTCGGTGCTGCCCACCGGGTAGATGACATCACTGGCGAGAACGGAGAAGTCGGTTCCCTCACTCGCCTTCAGAAAGCCGGGGACCACTGCGTATTGGGGTTCGTCCCCTTCGCCGGTGTCGCCGATGACCATGAAGGAGAAACGATCCCCGTCATCGCGCCGCATCACTTTGTCGGGGGGCGCGCCGGCCGCTGTCTGCTGCTCCACCCAGCGGTTGCGGGTCCGGCCGGTGGGGTCCCCGAACCATGAGGCCAGTACGCCGTTGCGGGCGGGCCAGATCGTCTTCGGATTGAGCCAGTAGAGTTTCTCGACCTGACGTGGCATCAATTCCTTGTAGCTGCCGCGTTCTTCGGCGTCCCAGCCGGCGCCCCCGGCCGTATCGCGTGAGGAGTCAGACATCGTCGAACCGTAACAACGCTGCTGAGCGCGGGGGAGGGCGGGCCCCACTGATCACGGACTTCATGTCGGTGCCCCGTCGCACAGGCATCGGACACAGGCCTCCACGAAGACCCGTACGGCCTTGCGCTCGTCCGCCGTCCGCCAGACAACGGCGAGGCGGCTGGGCGAGGGGCCGGTCACCGGGCGGAACGCGACGTCCTCCCGTTCGTAGATGCTCGCGTTGCCGGCCGCGACCAGCACCACCCCCAGGCCTGACGCCACTGCCTCGAACGTCTCCTCCGCCGTCTCTGCCTCGGCGGCGATCCGGGCGGGACGCGTCCGCTCGGCCGTCGCCGGCCAGAAGTCCCGCAATGGCCCGGCCGAGAGCGGCAGCGCGATGAACGGCTCACCGGCGAGGTCTGCGAACGGCACGACATCAAGCCGCGCGAGCCGGTGGCCGACCGGCAGGGCCACCCATCGTTCCTCCTCGCTGACCACCTTCCAGGACAGCCCGCTGTCCGGCACGGGCAGCCAGGCGATGGAGACATCCGTTTCCCCGCCGGCCGGCCCGGCGGTCGGGTCCTCCCACGACACCTGTCGGAAGTGCAGCCGCCAGTCGGGCAGCACCTCCTGAAGGCGGGCCGTGGTGGTCGGGATCAGGCCGCGGCCGATGCGGGTCTGGAACCCCACCGTCAGAGCCTTCTGCTGCGCCGCCGCGGTCCGAGTCACGGCGCGTAGCGCACCCTCCCACGCTTCGACGATCTGCCGGGCGACGGGCAGCAGGGGGCTCCAGTTTCTTCGCGCCGTTGTACTTCCAGGACATGCTCGGCTACTCAGCCGTGGCATCCGGCTTCGCCGTACTGCCGCTGTCGCTCGCGGTCTTCGTCACCGTCAACTTCTTCACCGGCCGACTGCTGGGCCGATGGAGTCACAAGCCGCTCCTGGTGACCGGCCTTGTGCTGCTCGGCGCGGGCAGTGCGCTGTGGATGACGACGACGGAGCACAGTTCGTACGGGCTGACCATGCTGCCAGGATTGCTCGTCATGGGCGTCGGTACGGGCCTCACCTTCCCCACGATGACGGCGGCCGCGCTGTCCGGCGTGGCACCGGAGCGGCACAGCGTGGCCGGAGCGGTGAACGTCACCGCCCAGCAGATCGGCGCGAGCGTGGGTGTCGCGGCCCTGGTCGCGGCGAGCACGGCGGCCTCGGACACGCCGGCCGGCTACCACGTGGCCCATCTGGTCACGGCGCTGGCGTGCGGCGCCGCGGCAGCGGGCATCGCCGTCAGCCGACTGCGGGCGAGCTGACCATCAGCGCAACCAGCGCCTCGCGGACGGGAGGGAGGGTCACTCGAACCTGGTGGTGTCGCCTGCTCCCCGGCGTATGATCTCGGCCTCGCCGCCGGAGAAGTCGATGACGGTCGTGGGCTCGGTGCCGCAGTCCCCGGAGTCGACCACCGCGTCCACCACATGGTCGAGCCGTTCCTTGATCTCCCAGCCCTGGGTCATCGCTTCCTCCTCGTCGGGCAGGAGCAGGGTGCTCGAGAGCAGCGGTTCACCGAGTTCGGCCAGCAGGGCCTGGGCGACGACGTGGTCGGGGATACGGACTCCGACGGTCTTCTTCTTCGGATGGAGCAGCTTGCGCGGTACTTCCTTCGTCGCGGGGAGGATGAAGGTGTAACTGCCGGGTGTCGATGCCTTGATGGCGCGGAAGACGTCCTTGTCGACGTGGACGAACTGGCCGAGTTGCGCGAAGTTCTGGCACACCAGGGTGAAGTGGTGGCGGTCGTCGAGATTGCGGATCGAACGGATCCGGTCGATGCCGTCACGGCTGCCCAGCCGGCATCCGAGCGCGAAGCAGGAGTCGGTGGGGTAGACGACAAGGGCGCCCGAGCGGATGCTCTCGGCCACCTGGCCGATGGTGCGCGGCTGGGGGTTGTCGGGGTGCACGTCGAAGTACTTCGCCATCCGTCGAGCTTATGCCCTCGGCCGGTGGCGTCCGCGCAGGCACCACCACCGGCCGGTTCGGGTCGGGCCTCAGGTCAGTCCCTGAGCCGGTCGATCTGCCGGATCTTGTTGGTCGCGTCCAGGGCGGCGACCTTGTAGGACTCCGCGAGCGTCGGATAGTTGAACACCGCGTCGACCAGGTAGTCGACCGTGCCGCCGCAGCCCATGACGGACTGGCCGATGTGGATCAGCTCGGTGGCTCCGGTGCCGAAGCAGTGCACGCCGAGCAGGGTGCGGTCGTCCGGTGAGACCAACAGCTTGAGCATGCCGTGCGAGTCGCCGATGATCTGCCCCCGGGCGAGTTCGCGATAGCGGGAGATGCCGACCTCGAACGGCACGCAGTCCTCGGTGAGTTGGTCCTCGGTGCGCCCGATGAAGCTGATCTCCGGGATGGTGTAGATGCCGATCGGCTGGAGGCCGTGCATGCGGCTCACCGGCTCGCCACAGGCGTGGTACGCCGCCGTACGCCCCTGCTCCATCGACGTCGCCGCGAGCGCCGGGAAACCGATGACGTCGCCGACGGCGTAGATGTGCGGCACCTCGGTGCGGTAGTGCTCGTCGACCGTGATCCGGCCGCGACGGTCGGCGGACAGGCCGGCCTTGTCCAGGTCGAGGTCGTCGGTGAGGCCCTGCCGGCCCGCGGAGTACATCACGGCGTCCGCCGGGATCTTCTTGCCGCTGGCCAGGACGGTCAGGGTGCCCCGGGGATGACGTTCGACCGCGGCGACGGTCTCCCCGAAACGGAAGGTGACGGCCAGGTCCCGCAGGTGGTACTTCAGCGACTCGATCACCTCGACGTCGCAGAAGTCGAGCATCCCCGGCCTCTGCTCGACCACCGTGACCTTGCTGCCGAGGGCGGCGAACATGGAGGCGTACTCCATACCGATCACACCCGCCCCGACGATGACCATGGAGCGCGGCACCCGTTCCAGATTGAGGACGTTGTCCGAATCCATGATCGTCCGCTCGTCGAATTCGACGCTCGCGGGCCGGGCGGGACGGGTGCCGGTGGCGATGATGATGTGCTGGGCGCTCAACAACCGTTCATTGCCGGTCACTTCGCGCAGGGCGACGGTGTGGTCGTCCACGAAGCGGCCGGTGCCGGCGAAGAGGGATACGTGGTTGCGCGAGAGCTGGTTGCGGATGACGTCGACCTCACGTCCGACCACGTGCTGGGTGCGCGCGGTCAGGTCGGCGACGGTGATGTCCTCCTTCAGGCGGTAGCTCTGGCCGTACAGATCGCGCTGGCTGAGGCCGGTGAGATACAGGACCGCCTCACGCAGCGTCTTGGACGGGATGGTTCCGGTGTGGATGGAGACCCCACCCACCATGTCGGGGCGGTCGATGACGGCGACCCGGCGGCCGAGCTTGGCGGCCGCTATGGCGGCCTTCTGGCCGCCCGGGCCGGATCCGATGACGAGCATGTCGAAGTCGGGCACCTCCGGAGTCTGACAGCCCGACGCCCTCACCCGAAAGGGCGAACACTCATGTCCGGGGCGCATCTTGGATGCAGCCGCCGACCTGCCGACCTGCGGCACTCTCTGAGGATCACCGTGCCCCGGATGCGTTACGGTGAGCTGGGCGGGGCGCTGAACGCATGCGGCTACGGGGCGCCGGCCGATGGACAAGGCAGGGGAAGCGTGACGTCAGAGCGCGGCAGCCAGTCGGCGGCAGCTGCCCGGGGCAGCACGACTGGTCGTACGACGGCCGGCCGGGCTCCCGGACCGCGCGCGGCGGAGATCCGGAACGCGGCCCTCGTCCTGTTCGCCGAGCGCGGGTACGCCGCCACCACGATGGCCGACATCGGCGAAGCGGTGGGGATGCGCGGGCCGAGTCTGTACAAGCACGTGGGGTCCAAACAGGAGCTGCTCACCCAGATCATGACGGGCACGATGGACGACCTGCTGCGGAACCATCGCATCGCGGTGGCCGGTTGCGAGGACGTCGTGGAACGCCTGCGCCGGGCCGCCGAGGCTCATGTCCGCTACCACGCCCGGCACCGGCTGGAAGCGTTCGTGGGAACGCGGGAGATCCGCAGTCTGGAGGAGCCCCACCGCACGGAGGTCCTGCGGCGGCGTGCGGCTTACGAGCAGGCCTTCCGGACGTTGCTCACCGAAGGCGTGGAGGCCGACCGCTTCAGCATCACCACGGTGAAGCTGACCTCCTACGCGATCCTGGACCTCGGGATGGGCGTACCCGTCTGGTACCACGAGCACGGCGACCTGACGGAAGACCAGGTCGTGTACCAGTACGGCGACTTCGCGTTGCGGCTGGCAGGCGCGCGCTGAGCCCGTGAGAGCCCGGCCGGTTGCGGCTCCAGCCCTGCTGGAGCCGCCTGGTTGAACAGCTCGACGGCGTCGAGTTCCGCACCCTCTTCCTCCCTTCGCGTTCCGCAGAAAGGCCTGCGCCAAGGGTAGCTGGACTGAATTCAGTTCGGTACCGTTCCGGGCGTCGACAGGCCAAGGGACCGTGCCGTGGGAAGGAGAGTCGGATCATGAGCACCACCCAGCAGTCCGCCGCACAGGGGGCGGAATCAGCGTCGTACGAACCACGTACGGTGCGTCGCGCGATGCTCGCCGGGAGCCTCGGCACCCTGATCGAGTACTTCGACTTCAGCGTCTACGGCTATCTCGCCGTGGTGATCGCGCCACAGTTCTTCCCGAGCGCCGATCCGGCGGCCTCGATGCTCGCGGCGCTCGCGGTGTTCGCCACCGGCCTCGTGGTGCGGCCGCTCGGCGGCGTCTTCTTCGGGTGGCTCGGTGACCGGTGGGGCCGTCGCAAGGCGCTGGTCTCCTCCGTGCTGTGCATGGGAGTGGCCAGCAGCATCACCGGGCTGCTGCCGACCTACAGTCAGATCGGTGTGACCGCCGCGGTGCTGCTCCTCCTCACCCGGCTGGTGCAGGGCATCTCCACGGGTGGCGAGTCGGTCGGCGCCTACACCTACATCTACGAGTCGGCGCCTCCCCGGCGCAGGGCCTTCCTCGGTGCTGTCACACCCATCGGATCCAATCTCGGGTTCATGCTCGCCGCCGCGACAGCCGGGGTGATCTCCGCCGTCACCACCAAGGACCAGATGGCCGACTGGGGCTGGCGGCTGCCCTTCCTGATGGCCGTGCCGCTCACTCTGTTCTGCCTGTGGGCCCGGCTACGGATCGAGGACACACCGGAGTTCGAGGATGCCGCACGAAAGGCCGACATTCCCGCGGCTCCGATCCGAGAGGTCCTGTCCACCCACCGCAAGGCGCTCCTGCAGTCCATCGGCCTGGCCATGGCACAGGGCGGCGCCATCTTCCTCGGGCTGACGTACATCGGTATCTACCTGTCCACCAACCTGGGTTACGACCCCACGCTGGTGTTGTGGATGACCGCGGGCGTCGTGCTCTTCACCGTGCTGCTCATGGTGCCGGCCGGTTGGCTCGCCGCCCGGTTCGGCTGCCGTCGCGTCCTGCTTCTCGGGCTGCTGGGATTCCTGGTGACCGCCTACCCCGCGATGGTCCTCATGGGCCGGCAGAGCCTGGCCCTGGCCGGGGTGGCCTACCTGATCTTCATGCTGAGCAGCGCGTTCGTGCAGGTTCCGGCGGCCAGTCTGTGGCCGCGTCTGTTCGAACGCCGGGTCCGCTACACCGGCATGGCGATCGGGTACAACATCGGCACCGTCCTGGCGGGCGGTACGGCTCCGTACATCGCGGCCTTCCTGGTCCAGCGGACCGGGAACCTGCTCTCCCCGGCGTTCTTCGTCATGCTGGTCTGCGTGATCGGGATCGGTGCCCTCCTCACCGTCCGCGAGGATGTGTAGCCGGTGGTCAGAGCTTCTCGAAGATGTCGGAGCCCGCGACGGACATGGCCACGAAGACACCCGCCGACGTCACCAGCGTCATGATCAGTGCGATCGCCGCCACCAGCGGGTACGAGCCGTTGGACCAGTAGTCGAACAGGATGGTGCCCATGACCTGCGTCGTGGGCGCCCGTACCAGCAGCGAGGCGGTGAACTCGTGGGTGAGCAGCACGAACATCAGCGCTCCGGCACCCGCGAGCGTGGGGCGCAGCAGCGGCAGCACGATCTCGGTGTTGGTTCGCAGCGCGCCCGCCCCGCTGGTCCGCGACGCCTCCAAGTAGGTGTCGCCGAGCGCCACCATCCCGGACAGCTGCATCCTGGTGGCGAAGGGCAGCATCAGCGTCACATAGACCAGCACGATGACGGTTCGGGTGCCGTACAGGATGAACGGCTCGCGGCTGTACGTCAGCAGGAAACCGGCGCCGAAGACCACCGCGGGGATCCCGAGGGGCATCGCCACGATGAAGTCGACCGCCGCCCGGATGATGCGGAACCGGCGCCCCTTGAGCAGCAGCGAGGCGGCGATGAAACCGAGCGGGAGCGCGATCGCGACGGAGATGACCGAAGTGGTGAGGCTGTTGACGATCGCGTCGGTGATCCCCGACTCCTGGAACACGCGCCGGAAGTTGTCGAGCGTGAACCCGCTCGGTTGGATCTTCCCGCTCCAGAAGGCGGAGAGCGACACCACCGTGAGCGCGCCCAGCGGCAGCGCCAGCGCCACCAGGCTGTAGAGGACGATGCCCGTGACCGCCACCCACGAGGGCCGCCCGCCGGCCCGGAACGCCTTGCCGCCGTGCGTGACGAAGCGGCTGTGGTCGCCGAGGACGACCTTCTGGAAGAAGACGACGGCGATGCCGAAGAGCAGCAGCGGTGAGCCGATCGCGGCGGCCCTGCCGTAGTCGACCGGGCTCTGCGACACGGCGACGTACATGTCGGTGGTCAGTACGTTGATGCCGTTGTTCCTGCCGAGCAGCAGCGGTCCCGTGAACTGGCCGAGTCCAAGGAGCAGGGCCACAAAGCCCCCGTACACCAGGGTCGGGCGCAGCAGGGGAAGCGTCACCCGGAAGAACACCCCGGCGGCCGACGATCCGCTGACCTGTGCCGCCTCGATCAGCTCCGCGTTGATGTTGCCGAAGCCGGCGCTGACGAACAGGTAGACGAAGGCGGTCAGGCCGAAGCCGGTGATGAGCACGATCCACGGCAGGGTGTAGATGTCCACGGGACCCTCGTCGAGATGGTTCCACCAGGGCAGGGTGCGCAGCGCCGCGTTGAGGTAGCCGGGGCGGGGCGAGAACAGGAACGCCCAGCCGGTCACCGCCGCCACGGCCGGGATCACGATGGGCAGGATGGGCAGGACGCGCAGCAGTCGCAGCCGGGGCGGCAGACGCGTCGCCGCCCAGGCCAGGAACGTGCCGAGCACGAGCGCGATGGTCAGCGAGCCCAGCGCCAGACCGGCCGTCGTACGCAGCGTCCCGGCCATGTCCGGGTTGTCGAAGGCGGCGCTGTAGCCACGGGCGTCGTCCTCGAAGGCAAGCCGTTGCAGGCCCACCAGCGGGGCGATCACCAGGTAGCCGATGGCGGCCAGGAAGACGAGCGCGCCGAGCCGCGGCAGGTGGCGCCGCGCACGGGCCAGCGCCGCCGGGCGCGGCGGATTCGGGTGCGGCGGTGTCGTCGTGGTGGAGGGGGCGGGTACGGCGGGTGCGGCCATGACGTCACGCCCCCACTGCGGCGGCGGGGGCGTGCGCGGTTGCCCGTGCCCCGTCGGCGTCGTAGTAGAGGGCCGCGTCCTTGGCGAACCACGCGGTCACCCGCTGACCGCGCGCCAGACTCCGGGCCCATGGCTTGCCGGTCAGGGGCGCCTGGGCGTGCAGGCGACTGTCGGCGATCGCGACGACCACGTCCATGTGCCGCCCGCCGAACTGCGCGTCGACGACTTCCGCCGCGAGGGCGACGCCGTGGGCCGGCGGTTTCTCCTCGGCCGGACAGAGGCGAAGGTCGTCGGGGCGCAGCCTGACGGCGATCTCGCTGTGCGAGCGAGGGACCGGGAGTTCGTCGGCCACCGGCCGGCTCGCGCCACCCGATGAACTCGCCTCGCCCGTTTGTTCGTTGGTGCCCGGACCGCCGGCGAGTATCCATCCCGTGCCCTGACGCCGGAGCGGAAGCCGGTTCGACATGCCGATGAACCCGGCGACGTACTCGGTGGCGGGTTCCTCGAAGACCCGCTCCGGTGTGTCGAGCTGCTCGATCCGCCCCGCCTTCATGATGGCCAGTCGGTCCCCGAGCGCCAGCGCCTCGCTCTGGTCGTGGGTGACGAATACGGCGGTGAAGCCCAGTCGTGCGTGCAGCTCGTGGAGTTGGGCGCGTACCTGATCGCGCAGCCGGGCGTCGAGGTTGCTGAGCGGCTCGTCGAAGAGCACCAGGTCGGGTTGGGCGGCCAGGCCGCGGGCCAGGGCGACCCGCTGCTGCTGGCCGCCGCTGAGCTGCGCCGGATAGCGGTCGAGCAGGGCGGCGCAGTCGACGAGCTCCGCCGCCTCGTCGATCCGCCTGCGCGCCTGCTCACGGGCAACCCGTCGGGTCCTCAGGGGATATCCGATGTTGCGGCGCACCGTCATGTGCGGCCACAGCGCGTACGACTGGAACACCATTCCGATCCGGCGCTTGTTCGGGGGGAGGTTCACCTTCCCGCGTACGTCCAGCACCATCTGGTCGCCCAGCGAGATGCGTCCCTCGTCGGGCGTCTCCAGACCGGCCAGGCAGCGCAGAGTCGTGGTCTTCCCGCAGCCGCTCGGGCCGAGCAGAACGATGAACTCGCCCGGCTCGATCTCCAGCGACAGGTCGTCCACGGCGACCGCAGGTGGCTTGCCGGCGAACCTTTTCGTCAGACCCTCGATGCGCACGTGGGACACGGGGGACTCCTTATATCCAGATATCCAAAGATCAGGTGTGTGGGCACCCGTCGGCGCGGGTGCCCACACTGTTGTGCGTCGGTCCTGGCAGATGCCGCCCACTGCCCTACTTGAACAGGGACTTCCACTTCTTCTGGTACGCGGCCACGGCATCCGGTGTGAGCTTGGCCGGATCCTGCACGCGTACCTTGTCGTTGGTTATCACTGTGCCGGGGACCTTGGGCAGCACCGAGCCCGCCGACGGCGTGATCAGCTTCTGCCCCTCGGCGGTCACCATGAAGTTGGCGAACAGCTGGCCGGCATTTGGGTGCGGGGCGCTCTCCAGCACCATGCCGTAATACCGGGCACCCCACGCGCCGTTGGGGGGCATGCGGTAGTCGACCGGCGCGCCCTTCTTCTTGGCGGGATCGAGCGCGATCGGCGCCACGAAGCTGCCGGCGGCGATCTCGCCGGACTGCAGCGCCTCACCCATGGGCAGGGCGCTGGGGTAGATGCGCGGCTTCTGGGCGGCCAGCTTCTTCACGAAGTCGGCGCCGTACGTCTCCTCCAGCCACAGGTAGAAGTCGACGATCGACGGCGCCGTCGGCTCGATGACGCCGATCTTTCCGCCGGCGAGCGACGGGTCGAGCAGGTCCGTGTAGTCGGTCAGCCCTTCGGGGTAGAGCTTGGTGTTCCAACCGAATGTCAGCACTGCGGAGTTGGTCTCGAAGTAGTTGCCGTCGTGGACGTACTTCTTGGTGTCGTAGTCGCCCTTGCCGGTCAGTTCGGGACCGGTCGGCGACAGGAACCGCTTGGCCTCGGCCTGCGGCTTCACCCAGGACAGGCTCGCGCTGACATACATGTCGGCGATCCCCTTGCCGCTGTTGAACTCCGTCTCGACCTTCACTCCGAGGTCACCGTCGGTGCCTCGGACGGTCTTCACGTCGATGCCCGGGTACTTGGACTCGAAGGCCTTCGCGAGGTTGTTGAGGGCGGTCAGATCCTGGGCCGAGTAGACCGTGATCTTTCCTTCTTTCTTCGCTGCGGCGACCAGTTCGTCCATGCCCGCCGATGCGGGCACGACCTTGGATTCGGCGTTGTCGTCATTGCCGCCGCCGCACGCGGCGAGCAGGAGTGTGGTGATCGATAGCAGGATGAGCAAAGTCCCGCGCCGTCGCGGATCTGATCTCATTCTCGGCTCCCTTATGTGAAACCGGCTCCGGCCGAACCGGCGCACAACCGAGCGGATTTAGCGCTGGACGGTGGCTGGATGGCCAAGATTTCGTGGAAATTACCAAACTGAACTCGGTTAGGCAATAGTATGCGCAGCCGCGCGCTGGAAGAGGGGTTGACGGGGTTGGCACGGGTGGCGCCGCAGTAGTGAGCGGTGGCCAGGCAAGGGTGCGGGAGTGCGGTGGAGAGGCAGGTCTCGCACGGCCGGGCCGCCGCCAGGTGGGGCAGATGTTGGACTTATTTCAGTTCAGTATCGGCTCGATCGAGGTGCCGTGCGCCGGGCGTGCGTCATGAGTGGTGTGCACCGATGAGGGTAGCGACGTCGGCAACGGCGCTGGGCTCGGTGAACGCCCAGGCCCCCACGGGGTCAGCCTCAGGCGATGGCGCTCTCACGATGCGTGAAGCCATCGATCCGCACAAGCGTCTTGCCGGTGTTGTCGCCCCGCAGTAGCCCCGCCAGTGCCGCCGGGGCCTGCGGCAGCCCATCGATGATCGTTTCGTGGCAGCGGAGGCGGCCTTCGCGGATCCATGCGCCCACATGCCGTGTCATCTCGGGTAGCAAGTGGGTGTGGGCGCTGCCTCGGAAGCCGCGAATCGTCAGGCCCTTCGTCACTGCCAACATGAGGTTTCCGGGGCCGTGCTGGGGCTCCTCCGCCGCATACTCCGAGACCATGCCGCAGATCGCGACCCGGCCCGACCTCCGCAGCGCCCCGAGGGCGGCCTCGAGATGGTCTCCACCGACGTTGTCGAAGTACACGTCTATGCCGTCCGGAGCCGCCTCGCGCAAGAGGTCGGGGAGGGCGCCGCGCTTGTAGTTGAACGCGGCGTCCAGACCGAGCTCCTCCAGGAGGTAGCGCACCTTCTCGTCGGAACCGGCGCTGCCGATGACACGATGCCCGCGGATCTTCGCCATCTGAGCGGCGAGGCTGCCGACGGCGCCGGCCGCGGCGGAAACCCACACGACGTCGCCGTCACGCAGGCCCGCGGCATGGAAGAGGCCGGCATAGGCGGTGAGTCCATTGCCGCCGAGCGCACCGAGGTAGAACTGTGGTGGTGCGGCGCGCACGTCGAGCTTGGTGAGCGTGCCGACACCGCCGAGCGCTTCCTTCTCCGCCTCGACGACCGCGTAGTCGCGCCAGCCGGCGGCATGCCACACCGTGTCGCCGGGGGCGAACCCGTCGGCGCGGGATTCCACGACCTCCCCGACGGTCATGATCCCCTCCATCGGCTCTTCGAGGGGGAAGGCCGGAAAGTATCCCGGTGGTGCCGTCTCCCTGAGCCGCAGCCGGAGGGCGGCGTCGACGGATGTCCAGGTGTTCCGGACCAGCACCTCACCCGCCCGCGGTTGCCGGACCTCGACCTCGACGACGCGAAAATCCGACGCCCGGACCTCGCCACGGGGATGGGCGATCGGCCGGACTTCACGGCCGGTCGTCGCCGTGCCTTCCCGGGACACGGGACCCGCAACCGACTGGGTGCGCCTCCTGCCATGAGGCGCGGTACGAAGCGTCGCGGTGTCGGCCGCGGTGAGTCCGAACACGAGGGCCGACGCGATGCCGCCGGCGTAGGCCCGGTACCACAGGCCCCCGGTGTCCGAACCGGCGGCGAGGAGCCCGTCGACCGGCTCGCCGTCCTCTCTCAGAGCCCGTGCCCGGTCGTCGATGCGGATGCCGTGGAACGGGAACGTGATGGCCGGTACTGCCTCGACGACGTAGTAGGGCGGTTCGTCGAGCGGCAGGCGATCGAGCCGGCGGCCCGGCACCGGCTCCTCACCCGCCGCCGTCCGGGCGTTGAACCGCTCGACGGCCGTGCGGACGGTCGGCCCGTCGTATCCCCACTCCTCGGGAAGGTAGGCGAGTTCGTCGAGGTCCTCGGCGAAACCGACCCGACCGCCCCGTTTGCCGGCCAGCGCGAACTTGTCGACGGCGACCGCCCCTTTCACATACGAGCCCACCACCCAGTCGCGGAACACGCGGGCGTCGGCGATGAGGAGACCGCGGTTCTCGGGCTGCTCCATCAGCGCCATCGTCGTCAGGTGGTCGCCCAGCGTCTCGTCGGTGAACCGCTCGCCCAGCAGATTGAACAGCAGCGCGTGCTCGCTGTAGTACAGCGACAGGTCGACGAAGTCCGACGGGTCCGCGAGCGGGATGCCGCTCGGGATCAGATGTCCGTAGAAGCCGGCCCCGGGTAGTCCGGTGGAGGCCCCGGCGGCGGTCGCCAGGCGGTAGCCGGTCCCGCGGCTGCAGGGGTTGGAGCGCAGTTCCATGCGGTCGGCATGGGGATGGACGAGCTGGTTACGGAGGGCCACGTCCCCCTGGAAGCCTCCCGTGGCAAGGAGCGTGGACGTGGCCCGCACTGTTCGTCGCGTGCCGTCGCCCGTGACGAGTTCCGCTCCGGTCACGGCCCCGTCCTCCAGGAGGAGCCGCTCGGTATCGGTGGTCAGCAGCAGTTCGCCGCCCGCCTCGACGATGATGCGCCGGCAGGTGTCGACGTAGTGATGGGTGTCGAACTGGTGCCCCTGACCGAAGCTGAGGATGGGCTGAGCGTCCTTGGCCTCGACCCCCGTGCTGCGAATCCACGCGATACCGTCCTGGAAGCGGTCCACGAGGGCGCGCTTGAGCGAGGCCTCGCCGCCCGGGTTGTGCCGCTCCATCACCTCGTGGCTCGGCGCGGTCCAGGCGTAACCGGCGTAGCGTGCGGATCCCCCGATGTCACCGCTGACCTCGACGACCAGGACGGACAGCCCGTTGCGTACGGCTCTCGCGCCCGCGGTCAGTCCGGCCATTCCCGCCCCGATGACGAGCAGGTCGACCGTCTGGTGGTCCGGCATGCGTACTCACCCCTCCACTGTCGCGTGGGCCCGACCGGCGTGGCCGATGGTCTGGCCTCCGTCGATGAGGAACTCGCCGCCCGTGGTGTAGGAGGCGTCGTCGCTCGCGAGGAAGAGCACCATGCGGGTGACCTCCTCGGGCTCCCCGATGCGCGGTACCGGCTGGTGGGCGAACAGTTCGGGTGAGGCACCCACACCCATCGGCGTGCGGATGACGCCCGGATGCACGGAGTTGATGCGCACCCCGGTGCCCGCCATGTCCAGCGCCGCGGCCTTGGTCATCCCCCGTACCCCCCACTTGCTCGCCACATAACCGATGCCGTCGGCGAAGCCCATGAGGCCGGCGGCCGAGGAGATGTTGACGACCGCCCCCTGACCGCGGGCGCGCATGCCGGGCAGGACGGTGTGCATACCGAGGAAGGCACCGACCAGGTTGACGTCGAGGATCCGGCGGAACTGCTCGGGCGACTGCTCTTCCACGCCGCCGAAGTGAATGATCCCAGCGTTGTTGACCAGGACGTCCACCGCGCCGAAAGTGTCCTCGACCGTGCGGACGACCGACTGCCATGCCTCTTCGTCGGTGACGTCGAGGTGGTGGTACTGCGCGTGGGGGAGTTCCTCGGCCAGAGCCTTTCCTTCGTCGTCCAGCAGATCGCAGACGGCGACCCGGGCGCCTTCCGCGGCCAATCCGCGGACGTGTGAGGCGCCCATGCCCCGGGCCCCTCCGGTGACGATCGCGACCTTTCCGTCGAAGCGCATCCCGAGCTTCCCTTCAGTAGGAGTGGTCAGAGGGCACTGGGTTGCCCGTGCACGTGGTCAGTCGGGGACGAGTACGGCCCGTCCCCGCACCTGGCCCCGGCGGAGTCGGCCGATGGCCTCCGGTGCGGCGGACAGCGGGAACCGCTCCGTCTCGACCCGGATGGCCCCGGAGCGTGCGAGCCCGATGACCTCGGCGAGCTCGGGGCGGGTTCCCCAGAAGGGCAGTGAGAGCCTGAACCCCGGTGGGAGAACGCCCGGCTTGGCGACCGTCAGCCGGCCGCCGCCGCTGCCCACGACGGCGAGTACACCGCCCGGGCGCAGAATGCTGATCGCGAGTTCCAGCGTTCGATCGGTGCCGACGAAGTCGAGTACGGCGTCCGCCCCCGCGCCGCCGCTCCGCGTCCGCAGGACACGCGCGGTGTCCGCCCGCACCAGGGTGCCGAAGTCCGCGCCGGAGCGGTCCGCGAGAGCCAGGGCATCCTCCCGGACGTCGACCGCCAGGATGCGGCTCGCGGTGGTCGCTCGGAGGATCTGCACCGCCAGGTGTCCGAGCCCGCCGACACCGATGACGACGGCGGTGCTGCCCTCCCCGAGCGCGTCTCGCAGCCCGGCCACGGCGTGATACGACGTCAGGCCCGCGTCGGAGAGCGGAGCCGCTTGTACGGCCGGCAAGTCGTCGATCGGCACCAGATGGCGTGCGGACGGGACGAGCAGGTACTCGGCCATTCCGCCGTCCCGGCCCAGTCCCACGCCGTGCCAGGGGAGGGTGTCGCGCCGGTCGCAGTAGTTGTCCCGGCCCGCGGCGCAGCGATCGCAGGCGCCGCAGCCCCACGGTCCGTAAACCACCACGCGTTGACCGGCCGTCACTCCTTCGGCGTCGGGCCCCAGCGCCGTGGCCCGCCCGGCTACCTCGTGGCCGAGGGTGAACGGAAGCCGGTAAGGGAGCGCCCCGGGCGCCCCGTCGATGACATGCAGGTCGGAGTGGCACAGTCCAGCGGCTTCGACGCGAACCAGCACCTCGGTGCCGTGCGGGACGGGCCGCTCGACCTCGGTCGGTGTCGCGGGTTCGCCCCAGGCCGTCAGCCGCAGTGCCCTCATCGTCACCGTCCCAGGTCTTGTCATCCCCGCGGCCGTCACGGTAACAGAGGTGAAGTCAGTTCAATAGATTCCAGGCATGGCGAAGGGAGAGTGCCTTGACGGGCGGCGAGGGGCAGACAGGCAGGTTCGCGGGCAGGATCGCGATGGTGACGGGCGCCGGCTCCGGCATGGGTGCCGCGGTCGCGCGCCAGTTGGCCGCGGAAGGAGCGCGGGCCGTCGTCCTGGCGGACGTGAACGGCGAAGGCGCCGCGGCTGTAGCCGTGGGGCTGCCCGCCGCTCGCGCGGTCGCGCTCGACGTGGCGGACGCGGCGGCCGTCGACGCGGTCGTGCGGGACGTACTGCACCGGTACGGGCGACTGGACGTCCTGGTGCACGCGGCCGGGGTCGATGACCCCGAGGCCAAGCAACGCATAGCGGACGCGCTGGTCGAGGGGCGGCCGATCGAGATGACCGATTCCCTCGACGACGCTTCCTGGCGGCGCGTGATGCGGGTGAACCTGGACGGTACGTTCCATGTCCTGCGCGCCGCGGTGCGGGCCATGCGACCCGCCGGGGCCGGGGCGATCGTGGTGATCGGTTCGTCGTCGGCCTTCGACACCCCCGTCGGCTATCCGCACTACGCCGCCTCCAAGGCGGGCGTGCACGCCCTGAGTCAGGCTGTGGCCAAAGAGGTCGTCGCGTCCGGGATCCGTGTGAACGTGGTGGCTCCGGGGCCGACGGAGACGGGGATGGCGGCCCGCACGCCCGAGGCGCTGCGCGCCGGTTTCGCCGATCCGCGGGTGCGCCCGTACGCGACGCCGGAGGAGATCTCCGACATCGCCCTCTTTCTCGCGAGCGATGCGGCGGCGAACCTGGTGGGCGCCGTGCTGCTGGCCAACGGCGGCCGGTTCACCACTTGATCGGCCCCGGCGAGCGGGCCCCAGCCCCCGGCGGGAGTGTCGGGTGTGTCGCGGGCCTGAATCGACTGGTGCGACAGTCTTGCCCGCTCACGGGTGGCTGCCTACGGTTCATGAATTGAGTTCAATTCTCAACCTTGCCCAGCGGTCACTCCGCGTCGTACGAGCACGATGGAGACCACCCCATGCACCGTCGCCACCCCGAGATCGACCCCCAGCTGCTGTCCGAAACCGACGAACAGCGGCAACTGCGCACCGTTCTGCGGGACTTCTACACCGAGGCCGGCGGACCCGAGGGCGTCCGCAAGCATCTGACCACCCCGCGCGGATACGACGAAGCGCTCTGGATGCGGCTCGCGGGCGAGATAGGCGTCCATGGGCTGGCCGTTCCGGAGGAGTACGGCGGGTCGGGCTTCACGTTCGCCGAACTGGCCGTGGTCCTGGAGGAAGCCGGGCGTGCCCTCTACTGCGCGCCCCTGCTGCCCACGGTGGCCCTCGCCGCCCCCGCCCTGCTGCACAGCGGTGACCGCACGGCATGCGAGCGCTACCTGCCGCGGATCGCGGACGGAACGCTTACGGCGACGGTGGCCGGGTTCGACGCCGACGGCCCCGGAGACTCGCACGTCACCGCCGAGCAGGGGGCCTCGGGCTGGGTGCTGCGCGGCCAGGCGGACTTCGTGCTCGACGGGGCCGGCGCGGACCTGATACTGGTACGTGCCCGGACTCCCGCCGGGCCACGGCTGTTCGCCTGTGAGCCCACACCGGAAGCCTGCCGGCGGACTCCACGCCGCGTCCTGGACGAGACGCGGCGACAGGCGCTGGTGGAGTTCCGAGGGGCCCCGGCCATCACCGTGGGCACCACGGAAGGCACCGAAGACATCGTCTCGGCGACCCTCGACACCGGGCGGGCAGCACTGGCGGCCGAACAGGTCGGCGGCAGCGGGCACGCGCTGGACGCGACAGTCGAATTCGCCGCACAGCGCCACCAGTTCGGGCGCCCCATCGGCTCCTTCCAGGCAGTCAAGCACCGGCTGGCCGACGTGCTCGTCTCGCTGGAGGCGGCACGCTCGGCGTCTTCGTACGCGTCTGCCTGCGCGGCCGTCCGCTCGCCGCGGTTGCCGGTGGCTGCCTGCGCCGCAGCCGTGGTCTGTTCCGAGACCTTCCGCCTGGCGACGGCCGAGTATGTGCAACTGCACGGAGGTATCGGCTTCACCTGGGAACACCCGGCGCATCTGTACGTGCGCCGCGCGCGCACCAGCGAGGTGCTGTTCGGCACGACCGACCGGCACCGGGTTCGCCTGGCCGAACTCATCGGCCTTGCCGTCCGCCCCGCCGCGTGAAGAAGAGGCGAGGCGCGCGTACGCACTCGCTCGCGCCGCAGGAGATCTCGACCTCACCTGTCGTCGACAGCTGCCCCTGAATCGGGTTCGGTTTGAGCGTGGCCGTCGGTTGATCCCTGTTCGCGGTCACACTCGTGATTCGTCGGCATCCTCCTGCTGTCCGGACGGTGAGTCTCTCTTGAACCTGTCCCGATCAAGGGGTTGACAGGGCATCCTCCGCCTCCCAGACTCGGAGTGAATTCAATTCAGTTCAGGTTCGGAAGGGTGAGGGCATGGCAGTGGAAGACGAGATCCAGTTCGAGCGTGACGGCCACGTCGCCCGTGTGTGGCTCAATCGCCCGTGGAAGAAGAACTGCGTCACCGTGCCGATACTGGACCGGCTCGACGAGATCATCACCGAGGTCGACGAGGACCCCGAACTGCGGGTCCTGGTGGTCCGTGGCCGCGGCGGCACGTTCTGCTCGGGTTTCGACCTCGACAGCCTGAAGGCGGAGTACGTCGGCAAGTCGAACGCGATCGACGTCGCCGTGAAATCCGCGAAGGTGTGCGACCGCCTCTACTCGATGAAGACCCCCTCGGTCGCTGTCCTGGAGGGCCATGTCACGGCCGGCGGCTTCGAAATCATGATCTCCTGCGACTTCGCCATCTCCGCGGACGACGCCAAGATCGGCGACTTCCACATCCGCCGCGCGCTGTTCGGCGGAGCCGGCCCGATCTACCGGGTGCCACGCATGATCGGCATCCGCAAGACCAAGGAGCTGATGCTCACCGGCAAGCTCCTCTCCGGCATCGAGGCCGCCGAGTTCGGCCTGATCAACAAGTCCGCCCCGGCCGACAAGCTGGACGCGACGGTCGAGGACTTCATCGGTGACCTCGTCGACAAGAGCCCCTTCACGATGTGGCTCACGAAGATGACGATCGACCGCAGCCTTGACGCCGACACCCAGTCCCTGATGGTGATGGAGCACCTCGCCGTCGGCGTGGCGCTCAACTCCGAGGACGCGAACGAAGGTGTGTCGGCGTTCCTGGAGAAGCGTGAACCCAAGTGGCAGGGGCGCTGATCCGGGTGGCCGTGGATCCGCGGAGTCCGACCGGGACCGCCGGGCTCCAGGGCGCACGCTGCTCCGACTGCTCGGTGACGGTCTACCCCGCGGACGACGCATGTCCACGCTGCGGAGGGCCGGCCGACCGGACGGTCCTCCGGGGCACGGGCACGCTGTGGACCTGGACGGTACAGAGGTACGCCCCCAAGTCGCCGCCCTATCAGCCCCCGCCCGGCGGCTTCGAGCCGTTCGCGGTCGGCTACGTGGAGCTGGCGGACGACGTGCGGGTGGCCGCCGTACTCGATCTCGACGACCTCGACGACATCCGCATCGGCATGCCCCTCACCGTGACCGCGGGCCACGGCGTTCCGCGTGCCCGTCCCACGCCCCCGGGCGAGGAGCGCTCATGAGTACCGACGTCCTGATCTGCGGCGCCGGGCGCACCCCGTTCGGCCGGTCGGAGGCGAGTGGCCGACAGCTCGCCGTCAGCGCGGTGAACGCCGCGCTGGCGGACGCCGGGATCGACTGGTCCCGGGTGCGAGCGGCGTTCGGCGGCAGTGACAGTGCCGGCCTCGCCGACACTCTGGTGACCCAACTCGGCCTCACCGGGCTGCCGTTCGTCAATGTCAAGAACGGCTGCGCCACCGGCGGCAGCGCACTGGTCTCCGCCGTGAACGCGATCCGCTCCGGCATGGCGGACGTCGTCCTCGCCGTCGGCTTCGACAAACACCCGCGCGGCGCCTTCGACCCCCGCCCCGAGGACTGGGGGCTGGGAGCGGAGTACGGCAGCGACGGGCTGATGGTGACGACCCAGTTCTTCGGCATGAAGATCCAGCGCTACATGTACGACCACGCGATCACCCCGCGGACCCTGGCCATGGTCGCCGAGAAGGCGTACCGCAACGGTGGCCTGACTCCCGAGGCGTGGCGCCGCAAGCCGCTCTCGGCCGAGGAGGTCCTCGACTCCGGCATGGTCAGCGACCCGCTGACCCGTTACATGTTCTGCTCCCCGGGAGCCGGCGCGGTCGCGTTGGTGCTCTGCTCACCCGAGGCCGCCCGCACCCTGGACGGCCCGCCGGTCACCTTGCGCTCGGTGGCCGTGCGTACCCGGCGCTTCGGCTCGTTCGAGGTCTTCAGCCCCTCGATCCCGGGCGGCGAGCTGACCAGCGTCAGCCGTGACGCGTCGGCAGCCGCGTTCGAGGAGGCGGGAATCGGCCCCGGCGACATCGACGTCTGCCAGCTGCAGGACACCGAAAGCGGCGCCGAGGTCATGCACATGGCCGAGTGCGGGTTCTGCGAGGACGGCGAGCAGGAGCGGCTGGTCGCCTCCGGCGCCACCGAGATCGGCGGAACGCTGCCGGTCAACACCGATGGCGGCTGCATCGCCAATGGCGAACCCATCGGTGCCTCCGGGCTGCGCCAGGTCCACGAGATCGTCCAGCAACTGCGCGGCCGGGCCGGCGAACGCCAGGTCCCGGGCCGCCCCAGAGTCGGTTTCACCCATGTGTACGGCGCCCCAGGTGTGAGCGCCTGCACGGTGCTGTCCAGCTGAACCTCTCGCCGATCGGAGGTGGCAGAAGAGATGAGCGGCATTCCAGAACCCGTGCCAGAACCCGTGCCAGAACCCGTCTCGGAACGCATCCCGGAACCGGTCCCGGAGCCCGAGGAGTTCCGCGCCGGTGCCCGGCAGTGGCTCGCCACAGTCGCCAGGCCCCGCGCCGCCGACGAGCAGTGGGGCAGCGGCTCCGACTCCGTTGCCGTGTTCGAGAACTGGACCGACGAGCAGGAGCGCGAGCACACCTCCCGCACCCAGGAGTGGGAACGCGCCCGCTATGACCAGGGGTGGGGTGCGCTCAACTGGCGGGAGGAATACGGAGGCCCGGGCCTGCCCGCGTACTACGAGCAGCTCTACCGCACCGAAGAGGCGGCCTTCGACGTGCCGCACCGCACCGAGATCTTCCCGGTGACGCAGCAGCTGGTCGCTCCCGCGATCGGCATCTGGGGCACCGAGGAGCAGAAGCGGCGCTGGCTGCGGCCCATGCTGCGCACCGACGAGCTGGCCTGCCAGTTGTTCTCGGAGACCGAGGCCGGTTCCGACCTCGCCGCGGTGCGGACCAGGGCGGTGCGCGACGGCGACCACTGGGTGCTGCGGGGGCACAAGGTGTGGACCTCCGGCGCCCGCGTGGCGACCTGGGGCGTCGCGGTGTGCCGCACCGACCCGGACGTACGCAAGCATGCGGGCATCACCGTCTTCCTGGTGCGCATGGACGCGCCGGGCGTGACCGTACGGCCCATACGGCAGATGACCGGCGGCACCAGCTTCAACGAGGTCTACCTCGACGGCGTGGTGGTGCCCGACACCGACCGGCTTGGTCCGGTCGGCGAGGGCTGGCGGGTCACGCTGAGTGTGCTGGCCGCGGAGCGGCTGGACTCCGGCAACCTCGGCCTGGACAACGCCGACCGAGCGCTCGAACTGGCCGGGCGTCTGCCTCGCCCGCTCACCGGCAGCGAACAGCAGCGCGCCGCCGACCTCTACCTCCGCACCCTCGTCCAACGGCTCATCGGTCTGCGGGTGACCGCCGCCCTCGTCGCGGGACGCGAGCCCGGCGCGGAAGCCTCGGTCGGCAAGCTCTACGCCACCGAGACCATGCGGCGCACCAGCGACCTGGTCTCCGAGCTCCTGGGACCGCGCCTCGTCGCGGACACGGGGGAGTGGGGTACCTATGCCTGGACGGAGCACGTGCTCGGTGCCCCGGGCTACAGCATCGCGGGCGGCACCGACGAGATCCAGCACAACATCCTCGCCGAACGCGTGCTCGGCCTGCCCAAGGAGCCCGTCCGATGAGTACGGCCACGCAGGTGCCGCCGCTGGCCGTCCGGGTCCGCGACCGGCTCGCCCGCCGTCATCCGGGCGCTCCGATCGGCGAGTTGAAGGTGCTGCCGGGCGGCCACTCGGGGCTGACGTACTCGGTTGCGGCAGGCGATGCCAGGTACGTCGTCAAGGCGGTGCCCCCGGGGCAGCGGCCCGTGGGACGCAACGACGTGCTGCGCCAGGCACGGGTGTTGGGCGCGCTGACCGGGTCCGCGGTCCCGGTGCCGGGCGTAGTGGCTGTCGACACGACACAACCGGCATGGTTCGCCATGGACTTCGCGGTCGGCGAGGCCGTCGAACCCGTACTTGACGAGTCCGAAGTGCCCGCCGCGACGGCCCGCGCCCGGATGCTGGAGATCGCCAGCGTCGTGCGGCGGCTGCACGATACCGACATCCACACACCACGTCTCGACGCGCCCGAACCACTCGACGTGACGGGGGAGTTGGAGCGGTGGAGCCGCACCCTGCACGCCGTTCCCGCCGAACTGCGCCCGGGTGGCGAGGAGTTGCTGGCACGCCTCGCTCGTGATGTGCCCGCCGGCCGCTCACCGGTGCTGCTGCACGGGGACTTCCGGCTCGGCAACGTGCTGTGCGCCGGTGAGCGCGCGGTGGCCGTCGTCGACTGGGAGATCTGGAGCGTCGGCGATCCGCGCATCGACCTCGGCTGGTTCCTGCTCTTCACCGACCACCGCAACTTCCCCCAGGTGGGCCATGCCGTACCCGGCCTGCCCAGCGAGGCCGAACTGCTGGACGCCTACCTCGACGGCCGGCCGCCGCTGCCCGCGATGGACTGGTTCCGTGCGCTCTGCCGCCTGAAGATGGCCGCGATCATGGGCCACAACCTGCGTCGGCATCGCGAGGGCAAGCACCACGACCCGGACCAGGAGCGACTGCCGCCCACCATCGCCGCGATGATCCGCACGGCACGCGACATCCTCGGCTGATCCGGACCGACCACACGAATCCCGGACAGGAGCAATCGTGGATTTCGGATTCTCGCCCCGCGCGAGTGAACTCCAAGGCCGCATGCGGTCGTTCATGGAACAGCACGTCTTCCCCGCGGAAGCCGTCTACGACCGGCAGCTCGCCGATGGCGACAACCCGCACGCACTGCCGCCCGTGATGGCCGAACTGAAGCGGAAGGCGCGCGCCGAGGGCCTGTGGAACCTCTTCATGGCGCACGGCGACTGGGGTGCCGGACTCAGCAACCTCGACTACGCGCCGCTCGCCGAGCTGGCGGGCCGCTCCATCATCGGCCCCGAGGTGTTCAACTGCTCGGCGCCCGACACCGGCAACATGGAACTGCTCGCGCTGTACGGCACGCCCGAGCAGCAGGAGCGGTGGCTGCGGCCCCTGCTGGACGCGGAGATCCGCTCGTGCTTCGCCATGACCGAGCCCGAGGTCGCCAGCTCCGACGCCCGCAACATCCGGACCCGGATCACCCGTGACGGCGACAGCTACGTCGTCAACGGCCGCAAGTGGTACACCTCCGGGATCCTCGACCCCGACTGCGAACTGATCATCCTGATGGGCAAGACCGATCCGGACGCGCCCACCTACCGGCAGCAGAGCATGCTGCTCATTCCCCGCGACACACCGGGCGTCACGGTGCTGCGCGACCTGCCGATGTTCGGCTACACCGACCGGCTCGGACACGGCGACGTGCTCTTCGAGGACGTGCGCGTGCCGACGGAGAACATCCTCAGGGGCGAGGGGGAGGGGTTCGCCCTCGCCCAGGGGCGGCTCGGCCCGGGGCGGATGCACTACGCGATGCGCGCCGTGGGCTTCGCCGAGCGCGCCCTGCAGCTGATGTGCGAGCGCGTCACCGAACGCGTCGCCTTCGGTGGGCCGCTCGCCGACCGTGGCGTGGTGAGGGAGTGGATCGCCCGCAGCCGCATCGAGATCGAACAGGTGCGCCTCCTGGTCCTCAAGTCGGCCTGGCTGATGGACACCGTCGGCAACGCCGCCGCCCGTACGGAGGTCGCCGCCATCAAGGTCGCGGCGCTGGAGGTCGCCCACAAGGTGGTCGACCGCGCGGTCCAGGCACATGGCGCGGCGGGGGTCAGTGACGACACCGTACTGGCCCGGCTGTACGCCATCACCCGGGCGCTGCGCATCGCCGACGGCCCCGACGAAGTGCATCTGCGGACGGTGGCCCGCCAGGAACTCGCCAAGTACAAGGAGGCCGCGCAGGACAAGGCGGCCACGCAGCGGAAGGCCGAGCAGGAGAAGGCCCCGCACCGGAAGACCGACACGAAGGCAGGGGCAGCGTGAGCGCCAACACCCCAGAGGGCAGTGCCCACGCCCTCCACGGCAGGGTCGCCGTCATCACCGGCGGATCCCGCGGCATCGGGCTCGGCATCGCCACCGCCTACCGAGCGGCCGGCGCGCATGTGGTGATCGCGGCCCGCAAGGCGGCCGGACTCGCCGAGGCGCGCGAGGAGTTGCTGCGCGTCAAGAGTGACGGCGACCTGCACACGGTGGTGGCCAACGCCGGCGAGCCCGAGCAGGCCGAGGCCTGCGTCGACGAGACCATGGCCCGTTTCGGCCGGGTCGACATCCTCGTCAACAACGCGGCGACCAACCCGTACCACGGCGATCTGCTCGACCTGGACCTGCCGCGCGCGGAGAAGACCGTACGCGTCAACCAGTACGGCATGATCGCCTGGACCCGGTACGCCTGGCGGGCCTGGATGGCCGAGCACGGGGGAGCGGTGGTCAATATCGCCTCCGTCGGCGGGCTGATCGTCGACCCGCACATCGGCTACTACAACGCCACCAAGGCCGCCATGCTGCACATGACCCGTCAGCTCGCCTATGAACTCGGGCCGCGGGTACGGGTGAACGCCATCGCCCCCGGTCTGATCAAGACGGAGCTGGCGCGGGCGGTGTGGGAGGTCCGCGAGCCCCTCCTCACCGCCAAGCTGCCGCTGCGGCGCCTCGGCACGGTGGAGGACGTGGCGCACGCGGCGCTGTTCCTGGCCTCCGACGCCTCCTCCTGGATGACCGGCCAGACGCTGGTGCTCGACGGCGGCGCGACCGCCCTGCCGATCGGGGTGGACGAATGAGCGCGCCGCGATCCGCCGCCGAGCTGTTCTCGCTCCAGGGCAGGACAGCCCTGGTCACCGGCGCCTCCGCCGGGCTCGGCGCACGCTTCGCCGCGGTCCTCGCACAGGCCGGCGCCACCGTGTTCGCCGCGGCCCGCCGCATCGACCGGCTGAAGGAACTCGCCGACTCCCATGCCCGCATCCACCCCGTGGCCTGCGACGTCTCGCGGTCCGACGACCGTACGCGGCTGGCCGGGGCCGCGCTGACCGCCACCGGCCGCATCGACATCCTGGTCAACAACGCGGCCACCTCCGGCGAGACCCGTGCCGAGGACGAACCGCCGGAGGCCTTCGCCGACGTCCTCGACGTCAACCTCACCGCGCCCTTCCACCTGGCCCGCCTCACCGCCGAGGCGCCCGGTGACGCCGGCGGCAGGAGCATCATCAACGTGTCCTCCATCCTCGGCCTGGTGACCGCCGCCCCCCTCGGCGGCGCGAGTTACTCGGCGTCCAAGGCCGGACTGATCGGACTGACCCGTGAGTTGGCCGGACAGTGGGGCCCGAGCGGAACCCGTGTCAACGCGCTCGCCCCGGGCTGGTTCCGCACCGAGATGACCGCGGACCTCTTCGACGACGAGCGCTCCAGCCACTGGGTCGAGCGCAACACCCTGCTGCGGCGCGGCGGCGACGGCCATGAACTCGACGGCGCACTGTTGTTCCTCGCCTCGGACGCCTCCTCGTACTGCACCGGACAGGTACTGACCGTCGACGGCGGATGGACGGCGCGATGAGCGTCGCCATCGAGATCGACGACGGCGGGCTGGCCCGCATCACCTTGCGCCGGGGCGAGGCGGGCAACGCCATCGACCTGACCATGGCGCGCGGACTGCTGGACGCGGCACGGGCCTGCGCACACGAGGCCGTACGGGCGGTGCTGCTCACCGGCGAGGGGAAGTCCTTCTGTGTCGGCGGCGACCTCAGGGAGTTCTCCCGGCTCTCGGGCGAGGCGCTGGAGAAGCACCTCACCGAGGTGACCGACGCACTGCACGATGCCCTGCGGACGTTCGCCGCGAGCGATGCGCCCGTGGTGGCCGCCGTGCAGGGAGCCGTCGCGGGCGCGGGCATCGGGCTGGCCGCGGCCGCCGATGTGACCCTCGCCGCCGACGATGCGACGTTCACCGCCGCGTACACCGCCATCGGTTACTCACCGGACGCCGGAGTCAGCTGGTTCCTGCCCCGTCTCATCGGCCCCAAGCGAGCCCTGGACCTGCTGCTGACGAACCGTCGGATACCGGCGGCGGATGCGGCGGACATCGGACTGGTGAGCCGGGTCGTCGCCGCCGCCCGGCTGGCCGGCGAGGCGGCGCGTACGGCGGAAACCCTGCGCCGTGGACCCACCGCCGCGTTCGGCGCCACCCGCCGCCTCGTCGCCGCCGGGCTCACCTCG
This sequence comes from Streptomyces montanus, assembly GCF_005786655.1. NCBI lineage: Bacteria > Bacillati > Actinomycetota > Actinomycetes > Kitasatosporales > Streptomycetaceae > Streptomyces > Streptomyces montanus. Next base: position 75,440 of record NZ_VBZC01000005.1, on the reverse strand, counting down.
GACCTCGGCCGGCACCTGGACCGCGAAGCCCGTGCGCTGGTCGCCGCGGCCGCCTCCGACGCGGGCCGTGAGGGCGTCGCCGCCTTCCTCGGCAAGCGGACGCCCGACTTCACGCGCGCCTCGCGCAGGACCTGATCCCGTACCCGCATCCGTAACACCGAGCCCCCGAGCCCCCGAGCCCCCGAGCCCCGAGCCCTCATGGAGCCTCACGTGCCCACCGTGCCCACCGCGTCGGAAGCGTTCATCGTCGGAGCCGTCCGCACCCCTGTCGGCCGCCGGAAGGGCACGCTCAGCGGCGTGCATCCCGCCGATCTCGGCGCTCATGTACTGCGGGCCCTGCTGGAGCGCACCGGCGCCGATCCGGGCGCTGTCGACGACGTGTACTTCGGATGCGTCAGCCAGATCGGCGCACAGACCGGCAACATCGCACGCACCGCCTGGCTGGCGGCGGGGCTGCCGCAGCACGTCCCCGGCACCACCATCGACCGCCAGTGCGGTTCCTCCCAGCAGGCCGTGCACTTCGCCGCGCAGGCGGTCGGCTCCGGCACCGCGGACCTGGTGGTCGCCGGTGGTGTGGAGGTGATGAGCCTCGTGCCCATCGCCAGCCCCATGTACGTCGGCGAACAGGCCGGCATGGGCAGCCCGTACGCGGGTGACGGCTGGGGCGAGCACTTCGGGGACCAGGAGGTCTCACAGTTCCGTGGGGCCGAGCTGATCGCCGAGAAATGGGGCATCTCCCGCGCGGACATGGAACGGTTCGCGCTCGCCAGCCACCGGCGGGCGCTGGCCGCCCAGGCCGCCGGTTCCTTTGACGACGAGATCGCCCCGGCCTTCGGGCTCACCACCGACGAGGGCCCGCGCGCCGACACCACCCTCGAGAAGATGGCCGGCCTGAAGACCCTCACCGAGGACGGCCGGCTCACCGCCGCAGTCTCCAGCCAGATCTCCGACGGCGCGGCCGCCTTGCTGATCGCCTCCGGGGAGGCGCTGCGCCGCCACGCTCTGACGCCGCTCGCGCGCGTGCACACCATGGCCGTGGTCGGCTCCGATCCGATCCACATGCTGACCGGTCCGATCCCCGCCACCGAGAAGGTCCTGCACAGGGCCGGGCTGTCGATCGACCACATCGACCTGGTCGAGATCAACGAGGCCTTCGCCTCCGTCGTCCTCGCCTGGCAGAAGGAGACCGGCGCCGCCGAGGAACGGATCAACGCCTTCGGCGGCGCGATCGCGCTGGGGCATCCGCTCGGCGCCACCGGCGCCCGGCTCATGACCACGCTCGTCCACCAGCTGCGCAGGACCGGCGGACGCTATGGTCTGCAGACGATGTGCGAGGGCGGCGGCATGGCGAACGCGACCGTGCTGGAGCGCCTTTGACCTGAAAGTCGATTGGCAACTGAGTTCAGCTTGGGGCTACCCTCGGGTACGGACGAGGCGGGCGGCAGCCAGGAGACAGGGCAGTCATGGCGACAAGGATCGTTGAACCGGAAGCGGGACCGAGGTCGAAGCGCGCCGCCATTCTGGCGGCGGCCGTCGACTGCTTCGGTGAGACAGGCTTCGAGGCCACCAAGTGGTCCACCGTGGCCGAGCGGGTCGGCATCGGGCAGACCGCGCTGTACCACTACTTCGAGTCCAAGACCCACTGCCTGCTCACCATCATGCGGCTGGAACTCCAGCGTTCCCACGACAAGTTCACGGAGGCGACCCCGGACACCGCGGAGCCGGTCGAGGCGCTCCGGGCGGCCGTACACGCGGCCTACGACGTCTCCGACCACGAGGTCCTGCAGATGCGCATCCTGCAGAACCACATGGACCTGCTCTCCGGCCCGCGCAAGTCCAAGCGGGAGGAGGCCGAGCGCGTCGCGGCCCGCCAGCTGGTCCAGCTCGTCGAGCGGGACTGGACGAACCTGCTGGTCAGGGGCATGTCCCAGGGAGCGTTCCCGCTGCGGGACGCGCAACTGCTGGGCGCGAGCGTGCTCGGCCTGATCGTCAGCGTCTGGCGGTGGTACCGGCCGTCGGGGCCCACCCCACTGTCGGAGGTCAGCGAACTGATCGAGGGCGCCTGCGTGCGGATGGTCGCCACGTGACCCGCTGAGTGTCCCGGTTCTTCCCACCCCCCGGCGGTTCCGTCGGGGGGCTTTGTCGTGCCGATTGTGCCGGCGCCCCTGCCGTCGAGGTAGCTCCGTGAAGCACTATTGCCAGGCGTGTTTCCACCGGAATACCATCCTAACTGAATTGAACTTGACTCAGGTTGATCTGAGGGACTGCGGCCGCCGACCGAAAGGGCTCACTCATGGCGTTGCGCGCGTACATGGCCGGCATGGACAGTCGGCAACCGGAACGGACGCTGGACCTGCTCGAACCGGACTTCCGCTTCCTCATAGCCCTGCCCGGCAAGGAGATCATCGGCAAGTCCAAGGAGGACTTCGCCGCGTACATCGCCGGCCGTAATCCCGTGGACCGGGCGCACGAGATCCTGCGCTACAGCCGGGACGGCGACCTCGAGACCGTCTACGGAGTGGTGACGGAGGGCGGGCGGTACACCGGCTCCTTCCTCTCGGCCGCGGTGATCTCACCCGGCGGACTCATGGCGCGCTACCAGTCCTTCTTCACCACCTCGTTCGAGCTGGTCGACTGGTCCGGGCAGGACAGGAGCCGGGCATGACCGACACCTCGACCGGGGCCCCCTTCCTCACCGCATGGTTCGAGATCCTCGACGGGGACGAGCCGTCCCGGATCCTCGACCTGATCAGCGACGATTTCTCGCTGTCCATCCTGTTCTCCACCGGCGACGGCAACGCCACCGACTTCGCCGGGGGCCGCGGCGCCCTCGTGGGCTACCTGGAGCAGCGTGAGAAGGGCACCCGCACCCACCATCGACTGTCGGCGACCACGCTCGGCCAGGACGAGCTCTTCCTGGGGGAGGTGCGACGCGCTGGTGTCCCCGAAGCGAGTTTCGTCGCCGCCGGCCGCGTGAACGGCGAAGGCCGACTGCAGCGCCTGCTGATCGGGCGCTCGTCCGAGATCCGCTTCACCTGATCACGTTCGTCGGCCCGAGCGTGATCGTCCGCCCGGCCGAGTACGCATGTCCCACCGACCACGTTCGTTCAACCGACCCAGTGCGGAGGACCGCCATGTACAACCTCGTCCTGCTGGCAGCTCGGCCGCCGGAGTGGACGCATGAGCAGTTCATCGAGTGGTGGCGGGGCGACCACGCCGAGCTGACCTGCCGCCTGCCCGGACTGCGTGCCTGGCGGCACACCGAGATCGACGCCGCTCTGGAGCCGCGCTCCGAAGGCTGGGACGGGATCTCCGTGCTCGGCTTCGACTCTCCGGAGAACCTGCGGAAGGCTCTCGCGAGCCCCGAGTGGGCCGACGCGGTCGCACAGGTCGGCGACATGAAAGGCCGCCGCATCGCGGTCATGGGGCACGAGGCGGAGATGTTCCTCGCCTGAGGTTTCCCCTGGCCTCTCGCCGGGTGATCCCGGCTCTCCGGCATGGCAAGCACCCCAGCGTTCAGTAGACGGAGTTCGGCACAGCGCAATTCGGCACGCAGCGAGGGACGAGATGCGACAGGTAGTGCGGGAGTTCCAACAGAGGGCGGACGAGGCCGACTTCGTCGCCGTCATCGACGATGCGGGCAGCCATACGGCACGGCAGCTGCTCGACGAGGCGACGCTACTGGCCGGGGCGCTGTCCACCGGAAAGGCCGACAGAGCCGTCGGCACCGTCATGGTCCAGGCCGACAACTCATGGCGTACTGTCGCCGCCACCCTCGCCGTCGGTCTGAGCGGCGGGGACGGCGGTGTCATCGCGGTCGTCAATCGGCACACCACGCCCGCCGAGTTCACCGCGGCCTGGGAGGACATCCGCCCGGACGCCGTGGTCGCCGAGCCCTCGGCGATGGACGAGTGGGCAGTGCCCGAACGGCTGCCGGGAGCGGCACAGACGGTTCTCGGCGGCTGGAAGTGCCTGTCGACACCCCACAGGCGTGAGGTGTCGCGCTGGTCGGGCGGCGCCCTGATCGGCCTTACCTCCGGGTCGACCGGGCGCCCGAAAGGGGTCGTACAGTCCGAGCAGGCACTGCGCTATGCCGCCCGGAGCACCATCGCCATCAACGGTCTGTCGCCCGGCGATGCCGTTGCCGCGATCGTGCCGCTGTCGTCGACGGCGGCGTACTGCTTCGGCGTGTACCTCTCCCTGCTGCTGCGCGGGCCGCTCGTCATGACGGGCAAGTGGGACAGGGCCGTCGCACTGCGGCGGATGGCCGATGCCGACGCCCGCTGGACCATGTGCGTGCCGACCATGGCGCTGCAGATGGGAGCCGAGGCGGCCGGCTCGGGCATTCTCCGCGGGACCAGGGCGATCACTGTCGGCGGCGGGCCCATGGACCGCGGCGCACTGGGCAGGGCCGAACGCTCCCTGGGCACGAAGATTCTCCGCGTCTTCGGCATGTCCGAGTGCCTCGGCCACACCTCGCCGAGCCCCGACGATCCCGAGGAGATCCGGCTCGGCAGAGACGGCCGCCCCTTCCCGGGCACGGATGTGCGCGCGCTCACCCCCGACGGGCAGGTAGCCGGACCGGGCGTGACCGGCCGGGCCCAGGTGCGCGGCCCGTCCCTCTTCCTCGGCTACGCCCGCGACGGCAAGGTCGATCCGCCGACGTTGACGGAGGACGGCTATCTCCCCACCGGCGACCTGCTGATGACACACGAGGACGGCACCATCAGCATCATGGGCCGCGAGAAGGACATCATCATCCGCGGCGGCCGCAATATCGACATCACCGAGATAGAGCGCGCTGTCGCCGGGTACCCGCGCGTGGCGAGGGCCTGTGTCGCGGCGGTTCCCGACGACGTCCTCGGCGAACGCGTGGCGCTTCTCGTCGTCACCGAGGACGGCGGTGGCATCGACCTCACCGAGGTGACCGGACACCTGGAGAGCGTCGGTCTGTCGAAGACCAAGTGGCCCGAGTACGTGTACGGCATCGAGGAGTTGCCCCAGACCAAGGTCGGCAAACTCGACCGGGGCGGGGCCCGGGACCTGGCGATGAGACTCCACGCCCGTACGTCCGCCGAGACCGGTCAGCCCGGTCAGCCCGGTCAGCCCGATCAGCCCGACCGGGCTCACCAGGCCGATCAGATCCCACAGATCGATCAGGCCTGACTGGGCGACACATTCGTCAACTGTGCCGCCACGCACGCCATTCGGCCTGATCCATGGCGGTCCATCAATGAAGGATCAATGAGGAGGAACATGACAGCGCGGTTCGACCAGGGCCCGTGGGCCGCAGCCGGAGTCCAGACCGTACAGCCCGGGGTGCACCGCGTTCCTCTGCCACTTCCCAACGACGGCCTGCATGCCGTCAACGTCTACCTTCTGGAGGACCTGGCCGACGACGGTGGCATCGTCATGATCGACGGCGGCTGGGCGATCCCCGAGGCACGCAAGGCCCTGGAGGAGGCCCTGGCCGCCATCGGCCGCGACCTCGCTGACATCAGCCACATCCTGGTCACCCACATCCACCGCGACCACTACACGCAGGCGGTGGAACTGCGTCGGCTGCTGGGATCCCGCGTCTGTCTCGGCGCGGGGGAACGCCCGGGCCTGGAAATGCTGGACCGCCTGCGCAGCGACCAACCCGTCGGCTCACTGCGGACCCTGCGCAGGGCAGGAGCCGATGAACTCGCCGACCGCATCGAGGCGATGGACCACGGCGGATACGACCCGAGCGTGTGGGAGGCCCCGGATCGCTGGCTCGGCGCCGAGACCCTCCGCTTCGGCGACCGCGAGCTGCGGGTCGTACCGACTCCCGGACACACCAAGGGACATGTGGTCTTCCTGGACGAGCAGCGGGAGTTGCTGTTCTCCGGGGACCACGTCCTGCCGCACATCACCCCGTCCATCGGTTTCGAGCTGGCCGAGCCGGGTGGCCGTCCGCTCGCCGACTACCTGGACTCGCTGCGGCTGATGACCCGGTACGCCGACGCCCGTCTGCTGCCCGCGCACGGGCCGGTCGCCGACAGCGCCCACAGCCGGGTGGGCGAACTGCTCGCCCACCACGACGACCGCCTGGCCAAGAGCCTGACGGCGCTGGGGGAGGACACGCTCGACGCCCACGCTGTGGCGCGCAAGCTCGGATGGACGCGCCGGGCGGTTCCGTTCGGGGAACTCAACGCCTTCAACCAGATGCTCGCGGTCAACGAGACGGCGGCCCACCTGGACGTCCTCGTGCTGCGGGGGCAGGTGGAGGTTGAGTTCCTGGGCGGCGTGAACCAGTACACACGCGTGTGGTGACGCCGGCGGAACACCCTTCCGGAAGGGTGCGGGACTGGGTTCGCCTGGGCGATTGCAGCGAAGACGTGGCGTTCACCCGCGACGAGCTGCGGCACATCCATCTCGGCGGGCGCCGGCGAGCTGGAGAACGGCTTCTCGCCGGGCACCTGCGCGATTCCCGCGGACTCGGGAGCTGCGGGAGAGGACGTGGAGCCGTCCCCGGACGGTCAGCGGCGCCGCAGTGACGGGTCGAGCAGCGCGGGCGGAGTGTCGTACTTCTCGTCCGCGGCCAGGTCGACACCGGGGGCGACGATGGCGTCGATCGCGTCGAGTACGTCGGCGGAGAGCACGGTGTCGGCGGCGGCGAGCTGCGAGTGCAGGTGGGCCGGCGTGCGGGGACCGATGAGCGCGCTGGTCACGGCGGGATGCGCGGTCACGAAACCGAGCGCCAGCTGGATCATCGTCAGGCCGGCCCCGTCGGCGACCTTGGCCAACTGCTCGACGGCATCGAGCCTGGCCCGGTTGGACGGAATGGTGGTGTCGAAGCGTTGCGGCATGAACGTCGAGCGGCTGGTGGTGATTTCCTGGCCCTCGCGGATCGCGCCCGACAGCCACCCCGAGGCCAGCGGGCTCCATACCAGCACACCAAGCCCGTACTCCTCAGCCACGGGCAGCACGTGGGTCTCGATGCCGCGCTGCAGGATCGAGTAGCTGGGCTGTTCGGTGACGTAACGGCTCAGGTGGTATTCGCGGGCGGCCCACTGGGCTTGCACGATGCGGTATGCCGGGAAGGTCGAGGAGCCGAAGTAACGGATCTTTCCCGCGCGTTGCAGGTCGGTCAGAGCCGACAGCGTCTCCTCGTCGCTGGTGCTCGGGTCCCACCGGTGGATCTGGTAGAGATCGACGTGGTCGACACCGAGCCGGCGCAGGCTGTTGTCCAGCTCGGTGACCAGCCAGCGGCGCGAACTGCCCTGATGGTTGCGCTCTTCGCCCATGGGCAGGCTCGCCTTCGTGGCCAGCACGATGTCGTCGCGGCGGCCGGCGATGGCCTTGCCGACCATCTCTTCCGACTCGCCGTCGCTGTACATGTCGGCGGTGTCGATGAGGTTGATCCCGGCTGCGAGAGCGGCATCGACGATGGCGGTGGCCTCGTCCTGGGTGGTGCGCCCGATCTTGCCGAAGTTCATCGCGCCGAGCGCGAGGGAGCTCACCTGCACACCGGTGCGGCCCAAGGTGCGGTACTGCATGACCGTGTTCCTCCATTGTGGATCAAGCGAGGTGCCAATGCGTGGCTTGGTGGCGGGGCCCCTGCTCTGGCATCATGCCTAAGCGGAACCCCGTTCCGGAACGATACGGAACGCTGTTCCGTTTAGCAAGCACGGTAGAGGAGGGAGTGGCGCGGTGAGCGACAGCGACGAGGGTGCGGGGCGCGCGGCGCAGTCCAAGCGGGCGGACGCCCGGCGCAACAAGGAAACTCTGCTCGACGCGGCCGCCGCGGTCTTCGTCACGTCCGGCGTGGAAGCGCCGGTGCGCGACATCGCGGCCAAGGCCGGCGTCGGGCTGGGCACGATCTACCGCCACTTCCCGACTCGGGCGGATCTCATCATCGCCGTCTACCGGCACCAGGTCGACGCCTGCGCCGAGGCCGGTCCAGCCCTGCTGGCGACCAGCGCAACTCCGCACGCCGCACTAGGGCAATGGATCAATCTCTTTGTCGATTTCCTGGTCACCAAACACGGGCTCGCCGCCGTGCTCCAGTCCGACAACGCCGGCTTCGACACGCTGCACGCCTACTTCCTCGACCGCCTCGTGCCCGTGTGCACCCAGCTGCTCGAAGCCGCAGCCGCCGCCGGCGAGATCCGCTCCGACACGGATGCCTACGAACTCATGCGCGGCGTCGGGAACCTCTGCATCGGCGCGGACAGCGATCCCCGCTACGACGCACGCCGACTGGTCGAACTCCTCATCGCCGGACTACGCCGACCGCACTGACCATGGGCCGGGCAGCGGATGCAGGCGGGTCAGCGTGCTGTCCAGCCCCCGTCCACGTACAGCTCGGAGCCGGTGACGAAGCTCGCGTCCTGCGAAGCGAGGAACGCCACCGCTCCCGCGACCTCGTCGGGCCGGCCCAGCCGCCCCAGAGGGGTGCCCTCGACCATGGCGGTGTGCCGGGGCGTGCCCCGCCACAGCTCGCGGGAACGGGGCGTTTCGATGAAGCCCGGGTGGATCGAGTTGACGCGCACACCGCGCGTGGCCCAGTGCAGCGCGGCGTTCTTCGTCATCAGGCGGACCGCTCCCTTGGCGGCGTGGTACGAGAACTGGCTGCCGAAGCCGCCGACCGTGCCGAAGATCGAGGCGATGTTGACGATCGAGCCGCCACCGGAGCGCTCGATCGCGGGCCCGCCGTGTTTCATGCCCAGCCAGACCCCAGTTTGGGTGACCGCGATGACCTTGTCCCAGGACTCCTGGGTCTCCGTCTCCACGGTCCGCGTCTCGGCGATGCCCGCGTTGTTGACGAGCACCGACAGGCCACCCAGCTCGGCGACCACCCGCTCGACCGTGCTGCGCCACGCCTCCTCGTCGCTGACGTCCAGGGCCAGGCCGAGCGCCCGCCCCCCGCCGTCCGTCAGCTCCTTCGCCAGCGCCTGACAGCGGCCGGCGTCCACGTCGGTCACCACCACCGCGGCACCCTCGGCGGCCAGCCGACGCGCGATGGCGTCGCCGATGCCGCCGGTCGCGCCGGTGATCAGGGCGATCTCTTCGGACAGCCGGTCTCGCACGGGTTCTCCTTCGCTGAGCGGGTCAGTGTGGACGGTGGGGTCGGTGTGCTCCGTGTGGTCGGTGTCGGTGGTGTCGCCAGTGTCGTTGGTGTCATCGGTGTCGTCGGTGTCCATGGCCGTCACGGCAGCAGCTCCAATCCCGAGCGCAGCAGCGCCGGAACCGCGGAGCCGACCCGGTCGAAGCCGACGCCGACGGTCTGCCCCGCGCGATAGCGGGCGTGGATGCCCTCGGCGATGACGGCAAGTTTGAAGCAGCCCAGCGCCTGATAGAAGGCCAGGTCTTCGACGTCTCTGCCGGATCGCGCGGCGTACCGCTCGATCAGCTCGCGGCCCGAGGGGAAACCAGGGTTGGCCGTCGGGACGTGGCGTGCCCCGAGCACCGGCTCGCAGACCGGATCCCAGTACATGAGCAGCATCCCGAGGTCGGCGAGTGGATCGCCGAGCGTGGCCATCTCCCAGTCGACGATCGCGGCGATCCGTCCGAAGTCGCCGGGCGCCAGGATGGTGTTGTCCAGGCGGTAGTCGCCGTGCACGATAGCCGGGGTGGCGCTCACCGGCACGGCGCGCGCGAGCCGGTCGTGCAGCGTGTCGACGTCGGGCAGCGCACGGGTGGCGACCTTGTCCCACTGGCTGCGCCATCGCCGTACCTGGCGCTCCAGGTAGCCGTCGGGACGGCCGAAGTCGCCGAGCCCGATATCGGCGGCGTCGACCGAGTGCAGGGCCACCAGGGCATCCACCAGCGCCTCGGCACTGCGTCGTGCGTCGGCCCGCGGCACGGTGGCGGCCTCGTCACCGTCGCGCAGCACGGTGCCCGCCACGAAGTCGACGACACAGAACGGCGCCCCGATCACCGCCGGGTCCTGGCACGACAGCACGGCTTCGGCGACCGGCACTTCGGTGGCGCCGAGCGCCGCGACGACGCGGTATTCGCGGTCCATGTCGTGTGCGGTCGGTGTGAGCACGCCCAGCGGAGGGCGCCGCAGTACCCACCGGTGTGTCCCGTCGGTTACTTCATAGGTGAGGTTGGAGCGTCCACCGTGCAGTGGCTTCACTTCCAACGGGCCTGCGCACTGCGGCACATGGCGTGCGAAGTAGCGTTGCAGGGCCTGCCGGTCGATGCCGACCACGGCCGTCTCCTGGCGGGGCGTCACCGTCTTCGGATGGGTCGCGGGCGACTCGGGTGTGGTCATCGCGCGCTCCTCCGCTCCCGCACCGCGCGCTTGGCGATGGCCCAGCGGTGGGTCTCGGACGGACCGTCATAGATCCGGAACGGGCGCACCTCTCGGTACAGCCTCGACAGCGGGGCGTCCCCCGAGATACCGAGCGCGCCGCACACCTGCACGGCCCGGTCGACCACCCGGTTCACCGCCTCGGAGACGTACGTCTTCGCGATCGAGGTGTGCTGGGCGGCCGAGCGGCCCTGGTCCAGTTCCCAGCAGGCCCGCCACAGAACCGCCCGACTGGTCTCGATGTCGATCTCGGAGTCGGCCAACAGCTGCTGCACCATGCCCAGTTCGGACAGCGGCCCGCCGAATGCCGAGCGATCCGCCGCACGCTCGAGGGCGATGTCCTGCGCCCGGCGCGCCACTCCGAGCCAGCGCATGCAATGCGTCATACGGGCCGGGCCGAGACGCACCTGTGCATGCCTGAAGCCCTGGCCCACCTCGCCCAGCGTGGCGCCGTCGCCGACCTCGCAGCCGTCGAAGACGACCTCGCTGTGCCCGCCGAACAGGCCCCGATCCAGGGTGTCGATGTTCCGGACGATCTTCATGCCGGGGTTGCCTGCGTCGACGAGGAACATCGTCGCGCCGCCCGGGTCGCCGGGGCCGCCGCTGGTGCGGGCCATACAGATGGCGAAGGCGGCTCCATCGGCGCCGCTGATGAACCACTTGCGGCCGTCGATACGCCAGCCGCCCTCGGTCTTCGTCGCGGTGGTGACCAGCGCACGGGGGTCCGACCCGGCGCCCGGCGCCGGCTCGGTCATCGCGAAGCAGGAACGCACTTCGCCGGTCGCCAGGGGACGCAGATACCGTTCCTTCTGTTCCTCGGTGGCGACCACTTCGAGCAGATGCATGTTCCCCTCGTCGGGCGCGGCGCAGTTGAGCGCCAGCGGGCCGAGCAGCGATTGCCCCGCAGCCTCGAACACCACCGCCTGCCCGCAGAGGTCCAGCCCGAGCCCGCCCCACTCCGTGCCGACATGCGGAGCGAACACCCCCGCGGCCCGCGCCGCCTGCTGCAGGCGGCGCCGCAACGGCTCCGGCCCGTCATGGACGTTCCCGTCGCACGCCTGCTCTTCGGGCAGCGCCACGTCCCGGACGAACTCGGTGGTGCGCCGCGCGAGGGCGGCGACCCTCTCGTCGATCTCGAACCCGATGGACATCATGACCCTCGCAATCGGCTACTAGTCATTAGCCATCTCAAGGGGCAAGGCTGCAGCGTGTCAAGGTGGATGGCGCTTCTCGCGGAGAAGGTGAGGAGGGACTTGGCTAATCATTAATAGCTTCGTAGGGAGCTCGTCCGTGCATCCGGACGCCCGCTCGACCCCGCCGCGGCACGGCGGCGGCATGGCACGCGGACTCCGTGGCCTCCTGCTCTCATGGGAGCAGGAGGTTGCCGTGGCTGATACGAGAGTGGTCGTCGAACGGCGGATCGCCGCGTCCGCGGGGCCGGTGTGGGAAGTGCTCACCGATCTTGACGGCATGCCGTCGGTACTGAGTGGCGTGGACCATGTCGAGGTCCTCACCGAGGGCCCGTTCACCGTGGTACCCGCTGGCGCGAGACCCGCCGTATGTTCGGCAAGCAGGCGACCGAGGAGATGCGCGTCACGGCGTGCGAGCCACCCTCCCGCTACGTGGTCGAGGCCCACGCGCAAGGCACGCGTTACGTCTCGGAGTGGGCCCTGTCCGAGGAGGGCCCCGGTTCCACCACCGTGCGGATGACCTTCACCGCCACGTCCTCCGGAGGTGGTGTCACCGGACTGTTGGCCAGGTTCCTCGGCGGCATCGGCGCCAGGGCGGTGGCGAGGACGATCACGAAGGACCTAGCCGACGTGGCGGCGACCCTGGAGAATCCCACACGCTGAAAACCGCGAACGCCGACCGGGATTCTGTTTCTGTTTCCGAAGTTTCCGAAACAGTGATCACGAACGCGGCGGCACCGCCAAGGATCCTGAGCTCGGAGCCGGGACTTCTCGCGTGCGGGGACACCGCACGCCGACACCCGTCCGACCTGGCACAGCGCGTCCAACAGGGCAGGTCGGTGGCGTGTACGTGCCTCACGGGCCCGGCACCGGCCCGGCACCGACCCACACCGGTGCCGGTGGGAAGAAACAATGGGATACGGTTTCCCCACTCGCGGGCGGTCCGCTGCCCGCCCTGAGAGGGAGCCGTTGCGGTGAGTCAGCACAAAGCGTCTGCGGATTCCGGCCGCGCCACCATCCGTGACGTGGCGGAACGGGCCGGTGTGTCGGTCGCCAGCGTGTCGCGCGTCCTGTCCGGCAACTATCCGGTGTCGGACGAGTTGCGTTCCCGCGTGATGAAGGTCGTGCGGGAGCTGGACTACGTCACCAACGCGCATGCCCGTTCCCTCGCCGGAGGCGGAACACCGACGGTGGCGATCCTGATCAACAACATCACCGGAGCCGCCTTCGCGCATATCGCCCAGGGCGTCGAGAACGCGGCCTCGGTCCGGGGCTGGCTCTCGATGGTGTGCACCACCAGTGACGATCCCGAACGGGAACTCGCCCTGGTCAACCTCATGCGCCAGCAAGGTGTCGCCGCCGTGATCCTGCTCGGCGGCGCGTACGACGTCGAGGACTACCAACTGCGGATGGCCCGTTTCGCCCGGTCCCTGGACGCGGCGGGTTCGCGTCTTGTGCTGGTCGGCAGGCCACCGCTCGACGGCGATGTGCCGGCCACCGCCGTCGACTACGACAACGAGAGCGGCGCCTACGCCATGGCCAGCCACCTGTTGTCCGCGGGCCACCGCAAGATCCTCATCCTGCCGGGCCACTCGGACTTCACCACGGCGCAAGGCCGTCTGGAGGGCACGCGCAGGGCGTTTGCCGCGCACGGCGTGCCCTTCGACCCCGGGATGGTGAACCACCACGGGGGGTACTCCCCGGAATACGGATACCAGGCGGTCCAGGAGGGACTGCGGCACAAGCTGGGCTTCACGGCGGTGCTGGCCGGTACCGATGTGGTCGCCGCGGGCGCGATGCAGGCGGTGCGAGAAGCCGGGCTCACCGTGCCCGGCGATGTCTCGATCGTCGGCTACGACGACATTCCGCTCGCATCCCAACTGTTTCCGCAGCTCACGACCGTCCACGTGCCCTATGAGGAGATGGGCCGCGTCGCGGTGCGCGCGGTGGCCGACCAGCGTGAGCGCGGCGGCCGTAGAAAGGCCAGGGAGGGTGACCACGTGGTGCTGGGAACGCATGTCGTCGTGCGCCAGTCCGTCCAGCCTCCGGCCCGTCGGCCGTAGACAGACCTGACGCGCGGTGGGGCGTATGAGTTTCGCCTGACCTGCGCCGTCTGCGGTGTGGCAGCTCAGAAGCCATGTCCGAGGATCGGTAGTAACCGGTTTCGAAAACGTTATGCGGGTGTGGCCCCGACGTCACCGCCCACTCCGAGCGCAGGACGTGGCGCGCCTCCAGAGCCTCTGACATGCGAAAACACTCCGCCTGTCAGCGCAGACGGGGCAGCAGAGAGCGGCAACATCGCAGAAAATCGCTCGCAACAAATCGTCTCGTGACTCTTGCCTGGGATCCGCGACCGGCTTACGTTTCACAGCAACCGGTTACTACCACTTGTACCGGCAGGTAGGCCCCGAGGGCGATCACCTGGCCGCTTTCCCTGCGCGTGGCACCGCCACCCGCGCCACCAGGAAGGGAGGAAGCCCGCATATGAAGAGCGAGCCGTGCCCGGGCGAATCCGGCAGCGTCCCGACGATCCCGGTCGGCGGCCCATCGTATCCGGGCGATTCCCCACGTCGGACGCCCACCGGGAAGACCTCCTGCCTGGCGCCGTTTCCCGGCAACCCGACCGACTCGGTGATCGCCTCCGTCGGCGGCGATGTGGACCAGGCGCCGCCCTGTCAGTCCCTGTCCCTCGTCCTCGGCAGAGGGTGCGGGTTAGATCACCACGGTGAAGGCCCGCACCGCCACGCCACGGCCCAGCGGCGTTGACAGCGCCGTCCCCGTGCCTCGGGTCGGGCAGGCAGCAACCGGTTTCCCCTCCCGGTGCCGGAAACCCGGCACCCCGCGCTTCCGCGTCGGCCCCCAGCGAACGCCCCGAAGACACGTTCTTGCCCTCCTCCGCGATCCCTTTCAGCCAGAAGGATGACTGCTCCATGAACTCCACCAGTCCGCGCAGAAAGCTCGTGAGTGCCGCCGCCGCGGCCCTGGCGCTGGCAGGCCTGCTCTCCGCGTGCGGCGAATCGGGCTCCGACGACCCCAAGTCCACCGGCCCGGTCACCCTCGACTTCTGGGGCTGGGCGAACGGCCAGGAGGCCGTCGTCAAGGCGTTCAACGCCAGCCACAAGGACGTCAAGCTGAAGTACACCAAGGTCACCGACCAGCTGACCATGCAGAAGCAGCTGACCAACGCCGTCAAGGCCGGCAACGCGCCCTGCATGCTGCAGAACACCGGCGAGTACGTCACGAGCTGGGTCTCGCAGGGCGCACTCGCCGACATCACCAAGTACGTCGAGTCCAGCAAGGACAAGTTCAACACCGGCTCGTGGGCCACCGGCCAGGTCCAGGGCAAGGTCTACGGCGTCCCCACCGCCTCGGCGCCCGCCTTCACCATCTACCGCACCGACATCTTCAAGAAGTACGGTCTGGAGGCGCCCGCGACCTGGGACGATTTCATCGCCGCCGGCAAGAAACTGAAGAAGCACGACATCAAGATCACCAACTACGCCGGTGAGGACCCGAGCACCCTGGAGGTGCTCGCGATGCAGGCCGGGGCGCACTGGTACTCCGTCGACGGCGACGCGTGGAAGGTGAACTTCGAGGACGAGGGAAGCCTCAAGGCCGCGAAGGTGATCCAGGAGATAGTCGACAACGACCTGAACTCCAAGCTCTCGTTCGCGGACTACGCCGCCGTGCAGCGCAACTACGACAACGGCGGCACCGCGACCCGGCAGATCTCCACCTGGCAGATGTCCGGCATGGTGCAGAACTTCACCAAGTCCTTCGGCGACTGGGCGCTGTCCCCCTGGCCGACCTTCGAGGGCGAGGCACCCAAGACGCCGGCCGGGACCAACCAGAGCGGCAACCTGACGCTGGTGAGCGAGCAGTGCAAGCACAAGGAGCAGGCCGCTGAGGCGGCGCTGTGGATGTCCACCGACACCGGAGCGGTCAAGACCATGGCGAGCCCGGAGACCGGCAGCGGTGTGATGCCGGCGCTGGCCGACAGCGATTCGTACGTCTCAGAGGCGATCTCCGAGAAGCTGCTCGGCAAGAACTATGAGCCGGCCAAGAAGGTCGTGACGGACAGCCTGGGCACCGTCACCACCGACTGGACGTTCGGCCCCAACTGGACCGCGATGTTCACGGAGATGCAGGACGAGTGGGCCAAGGTCGTCAGCAAGAAGCAGAAGGTCACCGACCTCCTGGCACACATGCAGGAGTGGACGGTCAATGACCTGAAGCAGCGCGGCATCAGCGTCAAGGGCTGAGGCACACTCGATGATTCGCTCACTGCGCTGGAAGGGTGCCGCGTTCACGGTGCCCTTCCAGCTCGGCTTCGTCTTTCTCTACCTGCTTCCGATCGGCTACGCGGTCTACCAGTCGCTGTTCCTTCAGAAACAGTCCGGTCTCGGTCTCGGCGGTGCGACCACGGAGTTCGTCGGCCTGGAGAACTACCAGAACGGCCTGACCGACTCGGCGTTCATGACCTCCATCCTGCGGGTGGTGGTGTTCGCCTGCGTCCAGATCCCGTTCATGCTGCTCATCAGCCTCGTGCTGGCGCTGCTCCTGGACGCGGTCACCTCCAAGGTGGCCGGCAGGTTCCGAATCCTCCTGCTGATCCCGTACATGATCCCCGGGGTGGTCGCGGCCATCGTGTGGGTCAACCTCTACAGCCCCGATGTGGGCCCGCTGACGCCGATCGGCAAGCTGTTCGGGTTCGACTGGAACTTCTTCGCGCCCTCGATGGTGTGGCCGGCCATTGGCAACCTGCTGACCTGGCACGGCATCGGCTACAACATGGTGATCATCTACGCGGCGCTCCAGGGCGTGTCCCGTGAGCTGTTCGAGGCCGCGCGGCTGGACGGCGCCTCGGAGCTGCGCATCGCGCTGAGCATCAAGATCCCGTTCGTGCGCGGGGCGCTCGTCCTGACGGCTCTGCTGTCGATCATCCAGATGCTGCAGATCTTCAACGAGCCCGCACTGTTCCGGAACGTGACCCCTGAGACGGTCAGCGACAGCTTCACCCCGATCATGATCATCTACAACCAGGCGTTCAACGCCGCCAACTATCACTACGCCGCGGCCCTGTCGGTGCTGCTCGCCCTGATCCTCGGCGTCGCGTCCTTCCTCTTTTACCGGCTGACCTCGAGGGAGGCGGACTGATGGCGCTGACGGAAAACCGTAAGGAAACCGGCACGGAAAACGGTGGCGAGCCACCCCGCGGGCGCACCGTGCGGCGGCTCACCCGCCCGGACCCGGCCGCACGCTCCCGGGGCGGCCAGCGCTTCCTCCTCGTCGGCCTGGCCCTGGCCAGCGCCTACAGCATGTTCCCGGTGTACTGGCTGATCATCGCCGCGACCAAGGACCGCGTGGGGCTGTACCAGAGCAACGGGCTGTGGTTCTCCGGCTGGCACCTGTGGGACAACCTGCAGCAGGTGTTCACGTACGACGACGGCATCTTCCTGCGCTGGACCGCCAACTCGTTCCTGTACGCGGGGGTCGGCTCTCTCGGCGGCACCCTCATCGCCCTCGCCACGGGCTACGGGCTCGCCCGGTTCGACTTCCCAGGGCGGGGTGCTGTGTTCGCGGCCGTGGTGGGGTCCTTCCTCATCCCGATCGCGCTGCTCACCCTGCCGCTGTATCTGCTGTTCTCGGCGATCGGGATGGTCGATACCCCTTGGGCCATGCTGATCCCGTGTCTGATCAACCCGTTCAGCGTGTACCTGGCCAAGGTCTACACCGAGGCCACGATCCCGTTCGAGCTGCTGGAGGCAGCCCGTATCGACGGCGCCGGTGAGCTGCGGATCTTCTTCAGCATCGTGCTGCGGATGATGACCACGGGCGGCGCGACGGTGTTTCTGCTCGCCTTCGTCAACACCTGGAACGCTTTCTTCCTCCCCTTGACCGTCCTGCGTGGCGAGGAGAACTGGACGCTCAACCTGGGTCTGTACAACTGGACCGGGAAGCGGCTGGAGTCGGGCATCGACGTGACCAGTCTCGTCCTCACGGGCGCGTTGTTGTCCATCGTGCCGATGGCGATCATGATGGTCGCGATGCGCCGTTACTGGCGGACCGGCGTCACCCTGGGAGCTCTCAAGTGACCGTGACGTGCGACCCCGTCACTCGTGGTTTCGCCCCGGATCCCGACCCGCACGCGTAAGCCCGCCAGTTGGTCGACGACGCGCACCTGCACCTTCACACGGCATCTCACCGCGGGGCGGCTCGTCCCAGCCGTTGATTCATGCCGACCCGACGTCGGTCTCCAGGACCTGGATGTGCTCCCGGAGACCGACGTCTCCTGTATGGGGGCGGACGTCATGGGATGGCCCAGCGGCCGGCGGAGCCTGCCCGGGCAGCAGGTGGCGACAGCTCTGGAACCGGCTTCACCTCGTGGCGTACCCGAGTTGCCGCGCGGTTCTTCCTCGACGGGGCGAGCTTCCTTAGCGGGAGGTTAGATCTGTGTGCCGGACCTTGTCCGGGCGTGGAGGCCGACCGCATGCTCGTGCGCGTCCCTACTCAAGGGCAACTCCCCGTCTCCCAACTGGGACTTCCTTCTGGAGCCGCCATGTCCCCGTCCTCCGTCATGCCCGGAAGCACGCCACAGGACCTCCGCCGGAAACGCCGCCTCGCTCTCGTCGGCGGATCCCTCGGCAATCTTGTCGAGTGGTACGACTGGTTCGTCTACGCCAGCTTCGCGATCTACTTCGCCGACTCCTTCTTCCCGGGCGACAACCCGACCACGCAGCTGATGAACACCGCCGGGATTTTCGCAGTCGGCTTCCTGATGCGGCCGGTGGGCGGCTGGGTGCTCGGCCGGGCCGCGGACCGGCACGGACGCAAGAGTGCGCTCACCCTCACCGTCACGATGATGTCGGTGGCCGCGTTGCTGATCGCCGCCGCACCGACCTACGGCCAGGCCGGCTACTTCGGTGCGGTGGTACTGCTGCTGGCGCGGCTGCTTCAGGGCATGAGCATCGGCGGTGAGTACGCCGCGAGCGCCACCTATCTGACCGAGGCGTCGGCCCGCAACCGGCGTGGCCTCGGCTCGTCCTTTCAGTACGTGTCGATGACCTGCGGCCAACTGCTGGGCCTGGGCATGCTGATCACGATGCAGCACACGCTCACTACCGCCCAGCTGGAGAGCTGGGGATGGCGAATCCCGTTCCTGCTCGGGGCGTTCTTCGCGGTGGTGGTGTTCTGGCTGCGGCGCCGACTGCAGGAGACCGATGCCTTCGCTGAGGAGGCGTCCGCTGAGGGTGGCCACGACGCACGCGGCACGCTGAAGGCGTTGTGGCAGCACCGCCGTCAGGCGGGCCTGGTCATGGCGCTCACCCTTGGCGGCACCGTCGCCTACTACACGTACACCACCTATCTGACCAAGTATCTGGTCGGCAGCGCGGGCATGGCGAAGACCACCGCCACGCTGGTGAGCTTCACCGCCCTCGCCCTCTTCGCGGTGTTGCAGCCGTTCGCCGGGATGCTGTCGGACCGGATCGGACGCCGCCCGTTGCTGATCACGTTCGCGGTCGGCTGCACCGTCGGCACCTATCCGATCATGACCGCCCTCGGGTCAGCGTCCTCGTACTGGTCGGCGCTCGGTCTGTCCCTGCTGGCCCTGGTGATCGTCACCGGCTACACCTCGATCAACGCTGCCGTCAAAGCCGAGCTCTTCCCGACCCGGATTCGCGCCCTGGGCGTTGCGCTGCCCTACGCGATCGCCAACGCACTCTTCGGCGGCACGGCGGAGTACGTGGCGCTGTGGTTCAAGGACAGCGGCCACGAGACGGGGTTCTTCTGGTACGTGTCCGGATGCGCGCTCATCTCCCTCGTCACCTATGTACTGATGCCCGACACCCGCGACGCGGTGCTCAGCCGCGTCGAGGCCGAGGCCGAGGCCGACTCCGCCCAGGGCAGGGCTTCGGCCGCCGACCCCGTCGACGTCGTGCGCTGAGCCCGGACGGTGACCTGGCGCGGCGGCTTCCGTAAGCTGCTGCTTCAGGTCACCAGGCTCGCAACGGTCCGAGCGCCACAAGGAAGTACCTATGCACGCGCTGCTCGTCGAGGACGACGACCGCATGGCTCAGGCCCTGGGCACCGCCCTGACCCAGCGCGGGCATACCGTCCGCCGGGTCGGCCGTGCCCTGGACGCTCTGCGGCACGTCCGCGAGGCCGAGTTCGTCCTGCTCGACCTCGGCCTGCCGGACCTTGACGGGCTGGAACTGCTGCGGAGGCTGCGCACGGTCTGCGACGCGCCGCTGATCGTGGTCACCGCCCGCTGCGAGGAGCGCGACATCGTGCAGGGGCTGCGCGCCGGCGCCGACGACTACGTGGTCAAGCCGTTCCGGATGGCCGAGCTGATGGCCCGGATCGACACCGTGCGTCGCCGCACGGCGCCGCCGCACGGCCGCCCGGACGGCATGGGGGCATCGGTGCACACCGGCGATGTGGAGATCGACATCGCGGGCCGTGCCGTCATGGTCGCCGGAGCCCAAGTGCAGCTCACCCGGCGCGAGTTCGATGTACTCGCCTTCCTGGCCGCCCGACCGGAGGAAGTGCATTCCCGCGAGCAGATCCTGGACCGGATCTGGGGCGATGCATTCCTCGCCGCCTCCCGCTCCCTGGACGTGCATGTTGCGGGCATCCGTGCCAAGACAGGTCGGGGCGACCTGGTCCGTACTGTCCGGGGCTTCGGATACCAGCTCGGCTCTCCGTCCCCGGGCGGCGGCTCCACTTCCCTGGGTGACGAGCGGGACGGCGGCGGATGAGACGCAGGCTTCTCGCCGTGCTGATGGTGCTCATGGGAGCCGCGGCTCTGCTGCTGTCCGTTCCCCTGGCCAACTCCTATGCGAGCGAGCGCACCGAGCACCTGCTGCTTCAGCGGCGCTCCGAGGCCGTGCGGTTCGCCGATCTCGCCGACCGAGTGCGCACCGAGGCAGACCGCGCCGAACTGTCCGCCGAGATCACCCGGTACGCCGAGCTGTACGGAGCCGCCGTAGCCGTCGTCGACACGGCGGGCCGGACCGTCGCCCAGGCAGGCCCCGGCCTCCGCGGTACGGGCGGCCCGGAGGCGGACGACGCCCGGCAGCGGGCCCTGACCGGCCGCTCCACCGAGCAGCTGCCGGCCGTGCGTCCCTGGGGACCCGGGACCGTCGTGCTCGCCGAGCCGGTGGGGCGGGACGAGCGGGTCAGTGGGGCTGTCCTGATGTCCGTACCGACTGCCGGGGCCCGCCGCGATGTCACCGTCCGCTGGTCGCTCATCGCCGCCGGGGCGGTCGCCGCCTTCGCGGCCGCGGCCCTGGTCGCCGCGGGCATCACTCGCTGGCTGATGCGCCCGGTCCGCGATCTCGACCGGGCCGTGGAGAATCTGACCGCCGGAAGCCTGAAGGCGCGGGCCGACTCCGACACCGGACCGCCGGAACTACGCAGCCTGCGACGCCACTTCAACACCATGGCCGAGGCAGTGGCCGACTCCATCGCCCGCCAGCGCGACTTCGTCGCGGACGCCTCCCACCAGCTGCGCAACCCGCTCGCCACCCTGGTGCTGCAACTCGAGAACGTGGAGCCGCACATCGGCCCGGGCCACGGCAGGGCCGAGCACAGCCGAGCCCTGGACGAGGCGGAGCGCCTGGAGGAACTGCTCGACGGTCTGCTCGCCCTGGCACGGGTGGAGTCCGCCACGGCGCAGCTTACGGACCAGGACGTGTCCCGGGCTGTGCGGGACCGAGTGGCGGCCTGGACGCCGGTCCTCCGGGAGGCCGGAACCGCATTGGTCCCTGAGGTGGCCGACGGTCTGCGGGCGCGGGCACTGCCCGACGCGGCGGGACGGATCCTCGACGCGCTCCTCGACAACGCCGCCAAGTTCGTACCGCCCGGGGGACGCGTCGAAGTGTGGGCGGCCCCCGCTCCGGGCGGGCAGGTCGTCGTCCGTGTCGCCGACGACGGCCCCGGAGTCCCCGAGGACCAATTGCCCTTGCTACTACGGCGCTTCACCCGGGCTCGCGAGCACCAGAACATCCCCGGCAGCGGACTGGGCCTTGCCATCGCCGACGAGATCGCCCGGATCAGTGGTGGTCGGCTCAACGCGAGCTCCGGCAGCCCGCGAGGACTGACCGTCGAACTCCGGCTACCTTCTGCCTGACGCACCGCCGAACCGACAACCGATTGGTATGCCGGACTGCGCGTTCCTCCGGGCCGGCCCCTTCCCATCGACTCAGCCGTACACCGACCGGTAGTACGCTTTCGCGCCCGGGTGGAGTGGCACCTGACCGGTGGAGATGGCGAACCGGGGCTCCAACCGGGCGCCCGCGGTCACCTCGCGCAGGAGCACTCGCCACTGGTCGAACACCACCTGGAGCAGCTCAAGCACCGCACGATCGGGCACATCGGCACGGGCCAGCAGATAGTTGCCCACCCCGATGGTGCCCACCGGTTCCCGCAGCCCGTAGGCCCCGGCGGGCAGCGTAACCGTTGTGTAGACGGGACCGTGGCGCTTGCGCAGCGCGCTCACATACCCATCCAGCGGCAGGAACCGCAGGGGCAGTTCGGCCGCCAGCGCCGACAGCGCCGGCGTAGGAACGCCGCCGGACCAGAACAGCGCATCCACCGTGCCCGCACGCAGCCCGTCGACCGAGTCCGCCAGGCCGAGTCTGCGTTCCCGTATCGGCGAGCGGCCGTCGAGCAGTCCTGCCGCCCGCAGGAGTCGGCCCGCCACGACCTGCACTCCCGAGCCGGCCGCGCCCGCCGCGACCTGCCGGCCGGCCAGCTCCTTCACGGACCGTACCGGGCCGTCCGCCGGAACGACGAGATGCGTGTAGTTCACGTAGACACGCGCCAGCGCCGTCACCGCGGCCTTTCGCAAGAACGGTGCCCGCCCCTGTACCGCGTCCTCCGACGCGTCCGCCATGGCCAGTGCCAGCTCCACCGAGCCGTCGTTCAGCCTGCGCAGGTTGTCCACGCTCGCCGCGGTGCTCACAGCAGCGATCTCCAGCCGGTGGCCGCTTCCGGCGACTGCTCGGGCAAGTGCCCTCCCGAAGGCGTTGTACGGCCCGCCTCGCGGCCCGGTCGCCAAATGCAGCCGCTGCACGGGGCCCGTGTCCTCGGCGCATCCGGACAGGACAGCAGCCGCCACACCTCCGAGCCCGGCGCGGAGCGCCTGCCGACGGCCCACCTTCGCGCTGGTCACCGACGAAGGGTAACCAGCATCCAGGCACGCGTCCGAACCGCTCCTCCTCGATGTTTCGGAATCAGAAGCGAAACGCGGTGACGTATCGTGCCGGTGTCCGAAGCGTCAGCGGTGAGACAAAGGGGTCGGCGATGGCCGTGCCGAAACCGGGACAGCCGGTACGCGGCTCCACCACGGGACGGCCGCTCATGGCAGCGCTCGACCTCTTCGGGCGGCGCTGGAGCCTGCGCATCGTCTGGGAACTGCGCGAGCAACCACTCGGTTTCCGCGCCCTCCAGCAGCGCTGCGACAACATGTCGTCCAGCGTGCTGCGGCAACGCCTGACCGAGTTGGCCGACGCGCGCATCGTCGTGCAGCATCCTGACACCAGTTACGCCCTGACCGGGCTGGGCCAGGACGCCTACACCGCGCTGCGCCCCTTGGCCCACTGGTCGGCCCGGTGGGCGGACAGCACCCAGGAGGACCACCCGCACCCGTCCTGAACGCCGTGGCCGATCACGGTCACAGGTCGAGGACCAGGCGGGGCCCGCACGAGCGGGAGACACAGATGAGCATGGTGTCACCGGCCTCCCGCTCGTCCTCGTCGAGCAGTGAGTCCCGGTGGTCGGGCGTGCCGTCGAGCACGTCGGTCTCGCAGGTGCCGCAGGTGCCTTCCCGGCAGGAGAAGTCCACGGTGACGCCGGCCTCTTCCACGGCTTCGAGCACCGAGCGGTCCGGCGGCACGGTGACGGTGAGCCCGGCGCGGGCGAGCACCACCTCGAATGCCTCGGCCGGACCGGCCCCCTCGACTGTCCGTGCCGGGGCGAACCGCTCCACGCCCAGCGTGCCGGGCGGCCAGTCCGCACACCGCTCGTGCACCGCTTGCAGCAGGGGTTCGGGACCGCAGGCGTGCACCAGGGTGCCCTCCTCGGGTGAGCCGAGGAAGGCGGCGAGGTCGAGCAGGCCGTACTCGTCCTGTGGGCGGACGAACACCCGGTCCCCGTACGGTGCGAGACGGTCCAGGAACGCCATGGAGGTGCGGGTGCGGCCGCCGTACAGCAGACGCCAGTCGGCCCCCGCGGCCTCGGCGGCCTCGACCATGGGAAGGACGGGTGTGATGCCGACGCCGCCCGCGATGAACAGGTGGCGTGCGGCGGGCCGCAGCGGGAAGTTGTTCCGCGGCCCGCGGACCCGCACGGTGGCGCCTTCCCGAAGGTGGTCGTGGACGTACGCCGAGCCGCCGCGGCCCTGCGGCTCGCGCAGCACGGCGATGCGCCAGGCCTCGTGGTCGGCGGGGTGCCCGCACAGTGAGTACTGACGAGTCAGGCCGCCGTCCAGGAGCAGGTCGATGTGCGCGCCCGGGGTCCAGGAGGGCAGCGGCTCGCCGTCGGGGCGGCGCAGGGTGAGGGAGACGACACCGTCGGCGGCGGGGGTGCGGGTCGCCACGACGAGAGGCGTCCCGTTCAGGGGCAGGAGGTCGGTCATGGTGGGTCAACCTGGTCTCGTACGGCGGGAACACGGGGCGGGAACACGAGCGGGAACACGGATGGGTGGGAGGGATCAGACCCGCGGGGGAACGTGCAGCAGCAGGGCGTCTCCCTGGCCGCCGCCCCCGCACAGGGCGGCCGCTCCGGTACCGCCTCCGCGCCGCCCCAGTTCCGCCGCGAGGGTCAGTACGAGCCGGGCGCCGGTCATGCCGACCGGGTGCCCCAGGGCGATCGCGCCGCCGTTGACGTTCACCTTCTCCAGCGGGACGTCCAGCTCCCGTACGGAAGCCAGGGCCACACCGGCGAACGCCTCGTTGATCTCGAACAGGTCGAGGTCGGCGGTCTTCAGGCGGCCGTCCCGTGACAGGGCGTCGCGGACCGCGCCGGCCGGCTGGACGAGCAGCGAGGGGTCGGGGCCCGCGACGGTGCCGTAGGCGCCGATCTCCACGAGCGGTGTCAGGTCCTCCCGGCGCGCGCGATCCGCGCTCATCACGACGACGGCCGCGGCGCCGTCGGAGAGCTGTGAGGAGTTGCCCGCGGTGATGGTGCCCTCGCCGGAGAAGGCGGGCTTCAGGCGCCCCAGGCTCTCGGCGGTGCTCCGCGGCCGTACGCCCTCGTCGGCGTCCACCACCGTCCCGCCACCGCGTCCGGCCACCGTGACCGGGGCGATCTCTGCGGCCAGCGCGCCGGAATCCTGGGCCCGGGAGGCCCTTTGGTGCGACAGCGCGCTGTACTCGT
The DNA here is from genome assembly GCF_005786655.1 of Streptomyces montanus. Taxonomy (NCBI): domain Bacteria; kingdom Bacillati; phylum Actinomycetota; class Actinomycetes; order Kitasatosporales; family Streptomycetaceae; genus Streptomyces; species Streptomyces montanus. The sequence continues at coordinate 50,585 of NZ_VBZC01000005.1, read as the reverse complement.
CCTGCTCCTCACGGGTCAGGGCGAACGGCCGCTGGTACCGCTCGGTGGCCGCGCCCATGGAGACGCCGTCGAAGGCGCAGACGAGTGCGTCGCGGTCGAGGGAGTCCTCGGCGGTGGCCGTGCCGTACTTCCAGCCGCCGCGTGCTCCGCGCAGCAGGTGCGGGGCACCCGACATGGACTCCATCCCGCCCGCTACGACCACCTCATGGCGCCCGGAGGCGATCATGAGGTCGGCGAGGGCGATGGCGTGCAGACCGGACAGGCACAGCTTGTTGACGGTGCTCGCAGGGACGGCGAACGGAATGCCGGCGCGGACAGCGGCCTGCCGGGCCGGATTGGGACCGGCACCGGCCTGGACCACGTGACCCATGACGACGGCTTCCACCGCGGACGGGTCCAGACGCACGGCGGCCAGCGCGGCACTGATGGCGTGCGCGCCGAGGTCGGCGGCGGACACGGCGCTCAGGGCGCCCATCAGTCTGCCGATGGGCGTTCTGACACCGGCGACGATGACGGATCCGGGCATGGCCGGGACCTCCTGGGGGATGTGAGCGGATCGGCTCGGGTCAGGCGGCGGCGTCGACGGCGCGTTCCGCGATCATGTGGGCGGTCTCGTTCACCGAGTGCAGCACGATCCGCCCGCCCGGCAGCCGCCGTACGCGGCTGACCGAGGTGTAGCCGGGATGGAACCAGAACATGAGGGGCAGGCCGAGCATCGTCGCCAGATAGGTGTTGGTGATGCCGCCGTGGCACACGGCCGCGACCCGCCCTGCGGGATGGGCGTCCAGGATGGTGTTCATGGCCCGGACCGCTCGGGCCCGGAAGGCCTCCCAGTCGAGATCGGGTACGAAGTCCTCGTACCGTCCCTCGGCGAGCGCCACCGACCGGGGGTCGTCCGCCCGGATCTGCTCCGGTGGCGTGTAGGGGTGCGAGACGTCCGTGTCCCACTCGCGCAGGTCGTCCAGCACGTTGGCGGTCAGGCCGGTGAGCCGCTCCAACGGTGCCGCCGTCTCGCGGGCACGCTGGAAGGGGCTGACGTACAGGGCGTCGATGTCCTCGTGTGCGAGCCAGGAGGCGAGGCGCTCGGCCTGCATGGTGCCCTCCGGCGACAGCCCGGGATCGTACTGGCCCGCCAAGGGAAGGCCGTGGCGGATGAGGAGGAGTTCGGTCATGGGTGATCCTTCGTACGGGGGCGGGCGTCAGCACTGGGGCGGGCGCCGTCGGTGAGGGCGATGCGGTGGCCGGTGGGATTGCTCAGCCGGCGATGGTCCGCTCGGAGCGCCAATACGGGCGGCGCATCGCGCGTTTGTCCAGCTTGCCCATCGCGTTGCGCAGCAGTTCGGGGACGAACTCGTACGACTTCGGGCACTTGTAGGCGGCCAGCCGCTCGCGGCAGAACCGGTCCAGCTCTTCGGCCGTCGGCTCCTCCCCGGCGGCCACGACCAGTGCCCGCAGCGACTCGCCGAAATCCGCGTCCGGCACGCCGATGATCGCGACCTCGGCGACAGCGGGGTGCCGGCGCAGCACCGCCTCGCTCTCGGCCGGGTACAGGTTGACGCCGCCGGAGACCACGATGTCGGCGGCCCGGTCGGTGATGAAGATGAAGCCGTCGGGGTCGACGTAACCGATGTCGCCGAGGGTGAAGACACCGGGGGAGAGGTAGGCGGCCTTGGTCTTGTCCGGGTCGGCGTGGTAGCGCACGCCCCGGCCTTCGGGCGCCCGGAAGGCCAGCAGACCGACCTCGCCGGGCGGCAGCGGACGGCCGTCGTCGCCGGTCACCAGAACCTCGAACGGAGGCTGGACGCGCCCGACCGAGCCCGGGTGCTCAAGCCACTCGGTGCTGTTGATGCGTGCCACGGTGCCCGCCTCGCTGGCGCCGTACGACTCCGTCAGCACCGGACCGAACCAGTCGATCATGGCGTGCTTCACCTCGGGAGGGCACGCGGACCCGGTGTGGGAGACCTGCAGCAGGCTGGAGACGTCGTACCGGGCGCGCACCTCCTCCGGCAGGGAGAGCAGGCGCTGGAAGTGGGTGGGCACCATGACGGTGGAGGTGACCCGCCACTCCTCGACGCGGCGCAGGAACGCCTCCGCGTCGAACTTGCCGAGCACCACGACCTGCTGGCCGGCCGCCAGGTGCCGCAGCGAGGTGAGCGGGCCGTTGTGCTGCAGCGGGCCGCACACCAGGTGGGGTCCCGGCGGGAATCCGGACCGGGCGGCCAGCGCGGCCAGGTACGCGGCGCTGTCGGCGGCCGGAGGGCTCACCCAGCGCACCTCGGTGCCGCGGGCCCGACCGGTGGTTCCCGAGGTGTAGACGAGGGGCGGCCGGGCGGGGCGGTCCGCGGAGGCGGCACCGGCGTCAGTGGCGCCACCGGAGGGCGCGGCCGCTGCCAGCCACAGATCCCAGTCGAAGGCATGCCCGGCCGGCGGGGTTCCGTGCGTCACCACCGGCAGGCCCAGTTCGCGGGCCGCTTCCAGGGCGACAGGGGCGCCGGCGGGCCCGGCGACGATGCCGGTCACGCCCGCGTCGATGATCTGGTCGACGAGTTCGCCCACCGTCAGCTGCCGGGAGGTGGCCACGGTTCCGACTCCGGCGCACAGTCCGGCCAGGTGGGCCACCAGGGTCGGTATCGCGTTGTCCCCGAGGACGGCGACCCGGTCGGCGGGGCCGGGAGCGAACTGCAGCAGCCGTGCCGACGCCCGCGCGACCTGGTCGGCGAGTCCGGCCCAGGACAGCACCCCCCGGTCGTCCACCAGGGCGGGCTCGTCAGGTGTCTCGTGGGCGCGGCGGTCGAGTGGCGGCAAGGACATGGCTCCTCCGGCGGCTCCTCGGTCCTCCCCTGGATTCAGGAGAGAGTCGATGCAGAGACTGTAGCGTTTATCAAGAAAGTGCGGAACACTCTGATTCGAGTCGAAGGTATCCCCGCACGTTTCGCCTGTTCCGAGGCGAGGGGGGCGATCGTTCGACTCACGGTTACTGAAGCTGTCGTCTGGTAAGTATCCTGAGGAGGAGCCATGTCCCAGCCGGATGTGGACACGTGGCGCACACAGGTGAGGCAGTGGCTGGCCACCGTTCTTGAACCGGGCCGGGCGCCGGAGTCCGCCTCGGAAGCCGCCGATCTCGCCGTGTTCCACAACCTCTCCGACGACGACGAACGGTTGCTGCTTCAGCGCTGCCGCGCCTACCAGCGCGCCCGCTTCGACGCCGGATACCAGGCCCTCACGCTCCCTCGGGCCAGCGGCGGCGCGGGCCTGAGTGCCGCCCACGCGGCGGCCTTCGCCCAGGAGGAGTCGGCGTTCGACGTGCCGCCGTCGACCGAACTGATCAGCGTCACCGTGCGACTCGTGGCGATGGCCGTCTCCCTCTTCGGGACGGCCGAGCAGCGCGACGACTACGCTCGCGCGTTCCTGCGCACGGACCTGCTGGCCTGCCAGCTCTTCAGCGAACCCGGCGCCGGATCCGACCTGGCCGCCCTGCGCACCCGCGCCCGCCGGGAGGCGAGCGCCGATGAAGGCGATGGGCGGGGTGGCGATGAGGGCGACTGGGTGATCGACGGTCAGAAGGTGTGGACCTCGGGAGCCCAGTTCGCTGACTACGGACTGCTGTTGGCCCGCACCGACCCTGACGTCGTCAAACAGGCGGGCATCACCGCCTTCCTGGTCCCGATGGACGCCGCCGGCGTGGAGATACGCCCCATCCGCCAGATGAGTGGCGGTGCCTCCTTCAACGAGGTGTTCCTCAGCGGTGTACGCGTCCCGGACCGGTTGCGGATCGGCCGCCCCGGGCAGGGCTGGGAGGTCGCGACCACCACCCTCGCCTTCGAACGGACCGCCTCGGGCACCGGCAGCCGGCGCAAGGGTGGCACCTTCTCGGACGTACTCGCCCTCGCGCGCTCGCTCGGCCGCACCGGAGACCCGCTGATCCGTCAGCGCCTCGCCGACCTGTATGTGAGGTCCGCGCTGCGCGCGGCCACCGTGGACCGGGTCGCCAGGGCGAGCGCCGGCGGCGGCCGGCCGGGCCCGGAGGCGTCGCTGACCAAGCTCATGGCCTCCGACCTGCTCACCCGCACCGGGCAGACGGCGGCCGAAGTGATGGGTGCCCGGATCAGCGCCGACACCGGAGAGCCGGACACGTTCGCCTGGACGCAGCACCTACTGGGCGCCCCCGGCTACCGGCTGGCCGGCGGCACCGACCAGATCCAGCGCAATCTGATCGGCGAGCGCGTGCTGGGACTGCCCGGCGAGCCGCGAACGGACCGAGTGCCGTTCTCCGAACTGCCCGGCAGCTGATGACCAGTTGCCGCCGACCCGCCAGTACGAGCCGAGCACAGCCGAGCCGAGCCGAGCACAGCCGAGCCGCAGGACAGGGATGGCCCTGTGCCCGGCGCCGTGAACCGACCGAGGAGTGAGAGCGATGGACACAGGACTGACCGGCGCGAAGGCGCTGGTGACCGGCGCCAGCCGGGGCATCGGCCGGGCGATCGCCCGGACACTGGCCGCCGAGGGCTGCTCGCTGGCACTGTGCGCGCGGGGTGAGGAGGCGCTGGAGAAGGCCGCCGCCGAACTGCGAGCGGACGGAGCGACCGTGTTCGCCGAACCGGTCGACGTCACCGACCCGGCCGCGCTCGCGGGCTTCGTGCAGCGCTCGGCCGACGAACTCGGCGGCCTCGACCTGCTGGTGTCCAATGTGTCGGCGGGCAACGTCAAGGGCCCCGAATCCTGGGAGGCGAGCCTGCACGGCGACCTCCTGCCGTTCGCCGGTCTGGTCGAGGCGGCGCTGCCGCACCTGGAACGCTCCGACCGCGCGTCGGTCGTCGTGATCGGTACGACCAACGCCTCGGACACCGCCCGCCCGGCCGGCGCCAACTCCTACTCAGCCATCAAAGCCGCCGTGGTCCAGCACGCCTCGGCGCTCGCCCATGCCCTCGCCCCCAAGGGCATCCGGGTCAACACCGTCTCGCCCGGCCCGATCGAGTTCCCGGGCGGCGCCTGGGAGACGATCCGCACGGGCCGCCCGGAGGTGTACGAGGAGGTGCTCGGCAAGCTGCCGATCGGCCGCTACGGCACCCCGGAGGACGTGGCCGCGGCGGTGACGTTCCTCCTCGGCCGCACCGGCTCGTTCTGCGTCGGCGTCAACCTCGTGGTGGACGGCGGGTTGCTGACCCGCGTCCAGTACTGAGCCGTGGCGGGCCCGGCGGGCCGCTTGGACGCCGTACTGGTCTGCGGCGGCAAGTGGCACGACTTCGACTACGCGCGGCTGCGGCTGCTGAACCTGCTCGGTGACCATCCACGGGTACGCACCCGGGTGTACGAGGACTTCGCCTGCGTGCCCGCTCTGGACGCCGCCGACCTGTTGCTCACCTACACCTGCGACGTACGTCCGGACGCCGGGCAACAGAAGGCGTTGACGCAGTTCGTCGAGCGGGGCGGGCGCTGGCTCGCCCTGCACGGCACCAACTCCGTGATCGAGGCGCCCGCCCCCGAGGGGCCCCGGGTGTTCACCACCCCGCGGCTCCTCGGCGGCCTGGCCGAGGTGCTCGGCAGCCAGTTCCTGGCCCACCCGCCGATCGAGCCGTACGCGGTACGGGTCACTCGGCCGGACCATCCGCTGGTCGCCGGGATCGAGCCCTTCACGGTCTCCGACGAGCTGTACGTCTGCGAACTGCACGGGGAGTTGGAGGTGCTGCTGCACGCCGAGTACTCGGGGCCGTGCCGAGGTTTCGCCGAGGGCGACACGGCCGCTGTCGACGACGCCCGCCGCCCCGTGCTCTACCTGAAGCGGCACGGCCTGGGCGAGGTCTGCTACTTCACCCTCGGCCACTGCCGAGGCCGCTACGACGTGCAGGATCTGGGCGTGGACGACACCGGGCGCGTTGACCGGGGCCCCTGGGAGACGCCGGAGTTCCTGACCGTGCTCGAGCGCTGCTTGGAGCGGGCCGTCGGCGCCTGGCGGGACTTCAAAAACTGCTCAAGAGGCTGATTTGTCATATTTTCATACCCTTATGTCTCCTCCCCCCAGGATGCTGAGGGTCGCCCAGTCATGTCGTACAGAAGCCACCACCGCACATACAGACTGACCACAACGCCCTCCGGCCGCCGACGGCAGACTCTGATCGTCTGCGCGGCCATAGTCCTCATGGCGTTGCCGGCAGGCTGCTCCTCGGCCGGCACCGTCAAGCGACCCCCGCCGCGGAAAACGGCCCCAGCGGCGCCCGCCATGGGACCGGCAGCACCGCGCGAGGGCCTCGGTGCGGCGCTGGCCAGGTCGATCGAGCCCGTGTTGTCGGACGACGAGGCGCGGCTGGCGGTGGCGGTGCTCCGCCTGGACGACGCCGACCGGCAGATCGCGTCGTTCGGGGACCGTGCGACGTTCGACACGGCGAGCATCGTCAAGGTCAACATCCTCGCGACGCTGCTGCTTCAGGCACAGGAGAAGGAGCGCGAGTTGACCGACAAGGAGCACAGACATGCCAAGGTGATGATCCAGGCGAGCGACAACGAGGCGGCCAATGTCCTGTGGCGGGCGATCGGCCGGGCGCCGGGGCTGGACGCGGCCAATGAGAAGCTGGGGCTGTCCTCGACGCAGGGTGGCCATGGCGCCCGCTGGGGCTTGACCCAGACGACGGCGGAGGACCAGGTCAGGCTGCTGCGCGAGGTGTTCGGCGGTGAGGGCACGATGTCCTCCCGCGGGTCAGCGGGGCTGAACCAGAAGTCGCGTGCGTACATCCGACAGCTGATGAGCGAGATCACGGAAGGCCAGGACTGGGGAGTGTCGGCGGCCGCAGGTTCCCGATGGGCCCTCAAGAACGGCTGGCTGAAACGCAGCACGACCGAGCTGTGGGACATCAACAGCATCGGGCAGGTCACGGTGCACGGGCGCCGCTATCTGATCTCGGTCCTCAGCGGCGACAACGCGTCGATGGCGGGCGGGATCTCGCTGGTCGAGCGAGCGGCCAAAGCAGCGGTCGGCGCGGTCAGTACCCGGGCCTGGCCCCGGCCCTGGCTGGAGTGAGCGGCCAACCGGCGAGCCGACGAGCTCGTGCTCCGGCCGCGGACACCCGTCAGGCCGGGCCCTGGCCAGTACCCGGCCCCGGCCTGGCCCGGTCCGACGGGGCGCGGCTCAGCCGTGCGGTAGCACCACGGCGCGGCCTTTGATCTCCCCGGCGTGCAGGCGCTCGTACGCCATGGGTGCCTCCTCCAGTGAGAACGTCTCGACGTGGGAGGAGACGAGACCCTGCCGGGCCAGTTCGACGACGTCGATGAGCTCCGCCCGGCTGCCCCAGTAGGGGAAGCAGGCGGAGACCTCGAACGGCAGTCCGCCGCCGAAGCCGACCGCCAGGGTGCCTCCACCGATGCCGACGATGGTCACGTCGCCTTCCACGGCCACCGCAGCGGCGGCGATCGACAGGGTCGCCTCGGCTCCCACGAAGTCCAGTACCGCCTCCGCCCCCACCCCGCCGGTGAGTTCCCGGACGCGCTTCGACGCCTCGGCGTCCGAGAGCAGCGTCTCGTGGGCGCCGACGGTGCGCGCCAGCCCGAGCTTCTCCTGGCTCACATCGAGGGCGATCACCCGGGCCGGGGTCAGCGCACGCAGCAGCTGGACGGCGAGATGGCCCAGTCCGCCGACGCCGATCACCACCGCCGTACTGCCCGGCCCCAGCTTGGGCAGGGACTTCAGAATCGCGTGATACGGCGTCAGCCCCGCGTCGGTGAGCGGTGCCGCCTGCACGGGGTCGAGTCCGTTCAGCGGCACCAGGTGGCGGGGCGAGTCCACCACCATGAACTCCGCGAGGGCGCCGGGGGAGCCGAGACCGGGCGGCATGATGCCGAGCTCGGCGGCCCGCAGGCAGTAGTTCTCCTTTCCCTCCGCGCACTTGCGGCACTGGCCGCAGCCCCAGGGCCCGTACACCGCCACCGCGTCGCCCTCCGCGAGCCCGGTGACACCCCGGCCCAGTGCCGCGACGGTGCCGACGCCCTCGTGACCCAGCGTCATCGGCAGGTGGTAGGGGAACACTTCCTCCGGCCAGCCCATGACCGCCAGGTCGGAGTGGCACAGGCCGGCCGCCGTCACCTTCAGCAGCACCTGACCCGGGCCGGGTTCGGGCACGGGGACCTCGACGACCTCGGGGGCAGCGCCCACCTTCCGGTACTGAACCGCTCTCATCGTCAGGCCTCCTTGTTGGGTGCTGGTGCTGGTGCTGGTGCTGGTGCTGGTACGGGCATGGGGTCGGCTCCGTCTGGATGGGAGCCCGGCGTGGGTGACTTCCGGCGGCGCAGCACGGCCGGCAGGGCGATCCGTCCGCCGGTGAGGACCAGCGCGATGATGAGGACCGAGCCGGTGAACAGGCTCGTGGCCCACGGTGCGCTGGTGGCCAGCCCGAGTCCGGTGATGCCGGTGCCGAGCAGCAGCACCGCGATCACCGTGCCCCAGGCGTTGAAGCGGCCGGCGCGCAGCTGGGTCGCTCCGACGAAGGCCGCCGCGTAGGCCGACAGCAGATACGGCGTGCCGGCGCTCGGCGATCCGGAGCCGACGGAGGACGCGAAGACGACTCCGGCGAAACCGGAGAGCAGCGCGGCCGTCACCAGAGTCATGAAGCGCAGCCGGTCGGTGCGCACTCCCTGCAGGCGTGCCGCATTCTCGTTGAAGCCGGTCGCGTACAGCCGGCGCCCCGTGGCGGTGTGCTCCAGCAGGAACCAGATGGCCACCGCGGCGACGAGCAGATACAGCACTGGGAGCGTGATACCGCCCGCGTCCAGCTGGGCGATGCTCGCGAACGGCTTGGCCAGCATTTGCACGCCGGTGATCGAGCTGTCGTTGGTCACCATGGTGATGAGGGACTGGATCAGCGCGCCGGTGGCCAGCGTGGCGATGAACGAGTCGACCCGCAGCACCACCACCACGATTCCGTTGATCACCCCGACCAGCAGGGCGGCCGTCATCGCCAGGGTGATCGCGGTGCCCGGGCCGAGGCCCGCGGAGACCAGGAAGCGGGCGGTCAGCACGCTGGTGAGCGACATGGTGTAGGCGACCGACAGGTCGAAGACACGGGCGGCCAGCGGCGTGACGACGCTGAGCGCCACCAGTCCGGCCACGGCGTTGCCGTTCAGTACCTGCTTGACCGTGGTGGCCGTCGGGAACGTCTCCGGCGCCCACACGGAGAAGATCACGACGATCAGCAGCCATACGTAGACGGCGCCGATGTTCCGGAACGACAGGGCGGCCACCGCTCGTCGGCCCAGCTCCACCGGTGTCCCCACGGCGGACACCGCGGACACCGCGGGCACCTTCGGTTCGGTCGGCCGGTGCTGCGCCGCCCGGGTCGGGGTGGATGTCATGTCACTCGGTTCCTTCCATGGCATGGACGAGCGCGGGCTCGGTGATGTCCCGGCCGCTGATCTCCCGCACGATCCGGCCGTCCCGCACCACCAGGACGCGGGTGCACAGCGCGAGCAGGTCCTCCGTGTCGGACGAGGACACGATCACGCCCATGCCGTCGTCCGCCTGACGCCCGATCAGTTCGTAGAGCTGCTGCCGGGTGGCGACGTCCACGCCCGCCGTGGGTTCGCACAGCACCAGCACCGGCGGCTGCTGGGCCAGACAGCGGGCCATGACGACCTTCTGCTGGTTGCCGCCGCTGAGCGTGGTGATCCGCGCCCCGCGTCCGGCCGTGCGCACCTCAACCCGCCGGATCCACGCCTCGGTGAGCGCGTCCTCCCTCCCGCGGTGCAGTCGGCCGAGGCGGGCGCGGAGCCGGTCGAGCAGGGGGAGCGTGAGGTTCTCCCCGACCGAGAAGTCGCCGACCACCCCTTCGTTCGCCCGGTCGGCGGGGACCAGGGGGATGCCGAGGCCGGCGGCGTTCCGTGCGTCGACCCACCGGGGGGAGCGCTCCGGTATCCGCACCCGGCCGCGCACCGGCCCGGTCCAGGCCCCGCACACGGCGTACGGCACGGCCTCGTGGCCGGAGCCGACCAGGCCGGTGACGCCCAGCCGCTCGCCCTTGGCCAGGTCGAAGCCGACGCCGCGCAGCGGGCCTGCCCACAGGTCGCGGACCTCCAGCGCGGCCACGCCGATGCCGCCTGTGCCGCCGACGCCGCCTGTGCCGCCGACGCCGCCTGTGCCGCCGACGTCGCCTGCGCTGCCGGAAGGCGGCCGCGGCCGGTGGCCGGTCTCCCTCTCCTGGCCGGCCATCAGCTCCGCCAGCGCACGGGGGGTGAGCCCGGCCACCGGACGCGTGGCGATCCGGCGTCCGCCGCGGATCACGGTGACCCGGTCGGCGAGCGCGAAGATCTCGTCCATGCGGTGCGAGACGTAGAGCACACTGGCGCCCGCGTCGCGGACCTCCCGCACGATGTGGAAGAGCCGGGCGACTTCACCCGGTGGCAGTACGGCGGTCGGCTCGTCGAGCACCAGCACGCCGCGTCGGCCCTCCCAGCCCTGGAGCGCGGCGGCGATGGCCACCACCGCGCGCTGGACGGGGGTGGCCATGGCCAGCGGCCGGCGTACGTCGATGCCGAGGCCGAACCGCTCGACCAGCGCGGCCGTCCGGCGCTCCATCTCGGGCCAACGGATGTTGCCGAACGCCGTACGGGCGAAGCCACGGCTGAGCGCGAGATTGTCCGTGGCGCTCAGCTCCTCCACCAGCCCCAGCTCCTGGTGGACGAAGCGGAGCCGGTCGTGCCGCGAACCGGTGACCTGGCCCAGTTCGAACCGCTCGCCGTCGAGTTCGGCGACGGCTCCCGGCTCCGCGTGGTGGTATCCGGCGAGGATCTTGATGAGGGTGGACTTGCCGGAACCGTTGGGCCCGATCAGCGCGTGGATCTCGCCATGGGCGATGTCGAGGTCCACGTCCTTCAGCGCCTGGGTTCCGCCGAACCGTTTCGACAGCCCCGAGACGCGAAGCACCGGCCGGTCCGTCTCGTCCGTCCGGGCCGGCCCGTACGCCGTCCCTGCTGATGTGTCAGCGTGCACCGCTACTCCATCCATCCGTCGCACCTGGCGCCGCCGGCGTGATGGCCGACGGCGCCGGGCCGGTCAGCTCAGGCCCCAGAGCGCCTTGAACTGCTTCTGGTAGTCCTCGACCAGCGGGAAGTCGCCATCGGCGGACGGGAGGTTCTCCTTGGTGATCAGCATGTTGGGCAGCTCCGCCTTCTGGTCCACGTCCATCGACTGGCCGGTGAAGTGGCGGGCCAGCGCGTCGACCTGGATCCAGGCCGTCTCGTACAGGTTCAGAGCCATGGCCGCGTCGGTGAGACCGCCCTCGATGTACTGGTAGCTCTGTGCGTCACCGACGTTGACGACGATGTGCTTGCCCGTGATGCCCGCGGTCTTCAGAGCGGCCGGGACACCCACGTTGAGCAGGCCCAGCGAGAAGACGATGTGGGTCACCTTCGGGTGCGAGCGGACGTACGACACCACCCGGTCCGGCATGTCCTTGCCGATCGCGGTGATCGGCACGTCGACGGTGTCCAGCTCGCAACCCTCGCACCACTCCCGGTACTTCGCCTCGAACCCGTCCCTGACGGGCTTGAGGATCGTGTACGCGGGCAGGTCGAAGTAGACGGTGTTGGCCTTGGCGCCGCTGTTCGACACCACCCACGAGGCGATCATCGTGCCCTGGACATCGACGTCGGCCGGCCCGTTCTTCAGCAGTCCGATTCCGTCGCCCAGCACGTCGTCGGCGTTCGACTGGATGACGGGGATACCGGCCTTCTTCAGCTTCGCCAGTTGCTTGGCGTACACCGCGCGCGGGAATCCGGAGGCGACGACGGCGTCCGGCTTGTCGCGCACCGCCTGCTCGTAGGCGGCCTGGACGGACTCCGGCGTGCCCTGGGTGGAGATCTGCTTGACCTCCCAGCCGAGCTTCTTGGCCGCGGTGGTGAAGTAGTCGGCGAGGTCCTTGCAGGACTGGACGCCGCACAGGATGAAGTCGATCTTCTTGCCTGTGGGGATCTTCTTGCCCACCGGCTGGGTCACGGGAATCCGCGTCGGGCGCTGTGAGTACTGCTGCACGGCCTTGCGGGCCGCGGTCAGGCCCGGAGAGTCGGCCGCCGCAGCCTGCGACGAGTCGGCGGCCGGAGTGGCGCCGCCGCCGCACGCGGCGAGGGTGAGCAGCGCGGTGACGGGGACGATCGCGGTCATCGCACGGCGGGCCGCGCGAACAGGTCTGAAACTCATCGTTGAGCACTCCTGTGATGTGGCGCCGGCGCCGGGGCCGGTGGTGTTCCGGTCCTCGGCGGGCGGCTCTTTCCAGTCTCTTCCGGTGCCGTTCAGGACCGGGCGGCACGCGTGGGGTGGTGGAGCGGACCATGGCGGTCGCCGCCGTGGGGGGAGGGCGGCGCGGTGGCCGACGGAAGGAACCGTGCGGCGCTCGGGCGGGAACGGGCGCAGCCGCGTCCCCGCAATCAGAAACTTGTGACGCACTACAGTCTCAAGTGCGTCGGAGTGTGACATGTCGCAACCGGCTTGGCGAGGGGGCGGCGGAAATAAATTCGAGGTCGGGCGCCTGACTTTCTCGAGACCTTGAGTGATGGGCACGCCTTACGCCGTCGCAACTGTTGCTCTGGCGTGCAATCACTAACTACACTCCATCTATAGTTTCTGCTGGAGGAGCGAAGATGGGCGAATCGTCGGAGTTGGGCGCGGAGCGGTGCCCCGGGCTCAGCGTCCAGGACTACCTCGACCGGGACAGCGGGACCGTTCCCGCCGCGCTGAGGTATGACCACAACGACCACCTCGGCAGCGAGGACGTCGACATCGACCGCTTCGTCTCCCGTGAATGGGCCGAGCGCGAGATGGAGCAGGTGTGGCGCCGTGTCTGGCAGTTCGCCTGTCTGGAGAGCGAGATCCCCGAGGTCGGCGACCACGAGATCTACGAGATCGGCGACGACTCACTGATCATCGTGCGCACGGCACCCGACGAGATCCGCGCGTTCGTCAACGCGTGCCTGCACCGGGGCCGCAAACTGCGTACCGGCGGGGGCAACGTCGCCGAGTTCCGCTGCCCCTTCCACGGCTTCGCCTGGAACCTCGACGGAACCATGCAGACACCGCCCTGCGTCTGGGACTTTCCCCATGTCACCCCCGAGAAGTTCTCGCTCCCCGAGGCCAAGGTGGCCACCTGGCGCGGCTTCGTCTTCATCAACATGGACCCGTACGCCGAGTCGTTCGACAGCTACCGGGGCACCTTCGACGAGTACTACATCTGGCCGCTGGAGAAGCGCTACAAGTCGCTGCACATCGCCAAGGTGCTGCCCTGCAACTGGAAGGTCGCGCAGGACGCGTTCATCGAGTCCTTCCACGTGATCGCGACGCATCCGCAGATGCTGCCATGGCTCGCCGACGCCAACTCCCAGTACGACGTCATCGCCGGCCAGCCCAACTGGAATCGGATGATCAACATCCAGGGTGCCCCCAGCCCCCACGTGGCGGACTCCGTCACCGAGGAGGACGTCCTGGAGGCGTTCTACTACTCGCGCTCCTTCTACGCGGCCACCCAGGGCCGCGACCTGGCACTGCCGGACGGCGGCGAGCTCCCCCCGATACCGCCCGGCGGCACCGCCCGCCAGGTCCTCGCGGACCGGATGCGCGCGCAGCTGGCGGCCACCTCGGAACAGGACTTCTCGAAGACCTCCGACAGCGAGCTGCTGGACGCCATCAACTACCTGCTGTTCCCCAACTTCAACCCCTGGGGCGGCGCCAAGTCCAACATCATCTACCGGTTCCGGCCCAACGGGCTCGACCCCGACTCCTGCGTCGCCGAGATCTTCTTCATGTCGTCCCCGCCGAAGTCCGGCGAGACCCCGCCCCCGGCGAAGATCCGCTGGGTGCCGGACGACCTGCTCTTCGCCGACATCCCCGAGCTCGGCCTGCTGGGCCCGGTCTTCGACCAGGACTGCGAGAACCTGCCGTACGTGCAGCAGGGACTGAAGACCCTGCGCAAACCCGGTATCACCCTGGCCAACTACCAGGAGAGCCGGATACGGCACTTCAATCGCACCCTCGACCAGTGGATGAACCGGTGACCGTGACCCACCGCGTGGCGGTCCGCCCCTCGGGCGCCGAGCTGGAGGTGCGGGGCGACGAGGACGTGTTCACCGCCGCCCGACGTCTCGGATACCGGTGGCCCACCGTCTGCGGCGGCAAGGGAACCTGCCGCACCTGCTTCGTGGAGGTCGACGAGGGCGCCGAGAACTGCTCACCCGTGGGCGCGCTGGAGCGCGAGGGCATCCAGTCCCTCCGCCGGCCGGTGGACGGCCGAACCCGGCTCGCCTGCCAGCTCCGGGTCGCCGGCCCGGTGACCGTGACCAAACGCGGCGTGCGCCGCCCAGTGCAGGAGTGAGCACCATGCCCAAGCAAGTGACACACCCGTTGACCGGGCATGTGTACCGGCTCACCGAGGACGGACTGGTCGAGGTGACCGACCCCAAGACGGGCGCGCAGGGCATCTTCGACTTCCAGGCCCGCTGGCAGTCGGGCGAACTGCGCCACGCCGACCTGCAGATGGCCGGTTGGGTGGGCCGGCTCGCCCAGCGGCGCTCCGCCCGGCAACCGGAGGAGTGAGCCGGTGACAGCCCGCACCACACGGGTGGTCTGTCTGGTCCGCCGGCCCGACGGAGAGCCGGTCCCCGGCGACTTCGCGGTCGAGGAACGTCCGCTGCCGCCGCTCGGCGAGGGCCAACTCCTCGTCCGCAACCTCTATATGAGCGTCGACCCCTCGATGCGCGGTCGGCTGGAGAGCACCGAGAAGCACTACACCCACAACTTCACCCCTGGATCCCCTCTGGACGGCCGGGCGCTGGGCGTAGTGGAGGAGAGCCGTTGCCCCTCCGTGCCGGCCGGCAGCTTCGTACGCCACCAGCTGGGCTGGCGGGAACGGGCAGTCCTCGATCCCGCGGACACCGACGGCGCCGGGCGGATCGACCCCGAACTCGCCCCGCTGCCCACCTGGTTGGGACTGCTCGGACAGACCGGCTTCACCGCGTACGTCGGGCTGGCGCGGATCGCCGAGGTGCGCCCCGGTGACACGGTCTTCGTCTCGGCGGCGGCCGGGGCCGTGGGCAGCGCCGCCGGGCAGTTCGCCCGGATGCTGGGCGCTGAGCGTGTCATCGGGACCGCGGGCGGGCCGGACAAGTGCGCCCTGCTGGTGAAGGAGTTCGGCTACGACGCCGCCGCCGACTACCGCGCCGAGCCGGTGCGCGAGGCACTGGCCCGGCTGGCGCCGGAGGGCATCGACGTCTACTTCGACAACGTGGGCGGCGAGCAACTCGCGGCTGCCCTGCACGCTTTGCGGCCCGGCGGCCGCGTCGCCCTGTGCGGCATGATGTCGCAGTTCGGCGGCGACCGCCGGTCCGCCGACATCAACCAGCTGATCCAGGCGGTCCTCAAGCGCCTGACCCTGCGCGGCTTCATCGTGCGCGATCACGAGGACCTGCGGCCCGAGTTCGAGAGCCGGGTCGCCGACTGGCTGCGCTCGGGCGACGTTCTCGCGCGGGAGACGGTGGTGGACGGTCTGGAGAACGCGTCGGCGGCGCTGCTGTCCCTGCTCGCCGGCGGAAACATCGGCAAGATGCTGGTGAGGCTGGACGGTACTTCTTAAAGACGTGACGGTGACGACGGAGGAGCCGCGCGGCCGTGGCATCCACTGGAGAAGGCGGTCGTGCGATCGGCGCCGCTGGTCTCGCGAGCGGAAGTCATCCGGCGGAGCAGTCACCTGACGAGCGCGCCGCCCAGCTCCGGGGCTCGCGGCCCACGCCTCGCACCGGGCCGGTACGGACACCCGATGCGGAGCTGAGCGTGCCTGGGAGTATCAGGGCCACCCTGCGCCACCGGTGCGGAGCTACTGTCGGGTCATGGACAGCGACAACCTCCTTGGACAGTTCCTCAGAGCCCGCCGCGGACTGGTGCGGCCCGAGGACCTGAACATGCCGGGCGGTGACCGACGCCGGGTCTCGGGCCTGCGCCGGGAGGAAGTGGCGATGCTGGCCGGGCTGAGCACCGACTACTACGTACGTCTCGAACAGGGGCGTGAGCGGAACCCCTCCGTGCAGGTACTCGACGCCCTCGCTGGTGCCCTGATGCTGGATGACGACGGGATCGCCCACCTCCACCAACTGGCACGGCCGCGGCCGGCCAAGGGGCGCCGGAGCACGCACGGCCGCCAGGTGGGCCCGGGCCTGATGCGGATGCTGAACAACTGGCCGAACACCCCGGCCGTGATCCTGGACCGCTGCATGAAGGTGCTGGCCCACAACCCGCTCGGCGGGGCGCTGTTCGCCGGACACACCTACAGCGGGGATCTGATGCGCCTGGTCTTCCTCGATCCCGACGCCCGGGACTTCTACCCGGACTGGGACCGGGTCGCTGTCAACACGGTGGCCGGTCTGCGTGAGGCGGCGGGATCCGACCTCAACGATCCCCAACTGATCGAGGTGGTCGGCGAACTGTCGCTCAAGAGCGCCGACTTCCGCAGGTTGTGGGCACGCCACGACATCCGCCAGAAGACGAGGGAGACCAAGCGCTTCCACCACCCCGTCGTCGGCGAACTCACCGTGGAGTACGAGTCGTTGACCGTCAACAGCGCGCCGGGACAGCAACTGGTCGTCTACCAGGCCGAACCCGGCAGCCCCTCCGAACACACGCTTTCCCTGCTGGGCAGCCTGATCGCCTCACAGGCCGCGGAAACCGCCGAGGCGGCGGACCAACCAGCCCACGACGCCTGAGCGGCCCACCTCACCGTCTTCAAAGCGCCCACACGTCCCGGAGCCTCCAGGGCGCGCCGCACTGCGCGCGCCTGATGACGCGACCTCGACGAACAGCCGTCTCCATGAAGGGACATGGCACACATGTCTGCCAACACCACGCCCGTCTGGTTCATCACGGGTTGCTCCACAGGTCTGGGCCGTGCCCTGGCCACCGCTGTGCTCGAACGCGGCTGGAAGGCCGTGGTAACTGCCCGCGATCCGCGAACGGTTGCGGACATCGTCTCCGGCCACGAGGACCGGGCCCTGGCCCTTGCCCTCGACGTGACCGACGGCGCCCAGATCGCCGCGGCCGTCAAGGCGGCGACGGCCGTCCTCGGCCCCATCGACGTCCTGGTCAACAACGCCGGATACGGCTACCTCGCGGCCCTCGAAGAGGGAGAGGATCACCAGGTCCGCGCCCTCTTCGACACCAACGTCTTCGGCCTCGTGGACGTCACCCGAGCCGTACTGCCGGGCATGCGCGAGCAGCGCAGCGGCCACATCGTCAACATCTCTTCCCTCGGGGGCCTCGCCGCCTTCGGCGCCACCGGTTATTACCATGCCACGAAGTTCGCCGTCGAAGGCCTCTCCGAATCCCTCGCGGCCGAAGTCGCCCCGTTGGGCATCAACGTCACGATCGTCGAACCCGGAGCCTTCCGCACCAACTGGTCCGGCCCGTCCATGCGTCAGTCCGCGACCCGCATCGAAGACTACGAGGCGACCGCGGGAGCACGGCGCAAGAGCACCCTGGACACCTACGGCCACCAGCCGGGAGACCCCGAACGTGCCGCCGCCGCCATCATGGCCGCCGTCGACGCGGAGAACCCGCCGCTGCGACTGCTCCTGGGCAAGGTCGCCCTCGATGTCGCTCTGGCCAGGCTCGACTCTCTGCGGACCAACTTCACCACATGGCGCGACGTGACGCTCGGCGCCGACTATCCCGACCACGACTGAGTGGGGAGTCCGCGCCGGCGGTCGTGACGGCGATTCGGGGAGTGACCACTGAATGGACAGCATATGGACAGGGTTTGGTCTGGTGGAGCCGATGCGCCGTACCTAGTGCATCCACCACGACACGGCACGTGGCCGCTGGTATGTGACCGCGTCCTGGCAGCGCGCCACCACCCCCGTCATGCCGCTGGAGGCGGCCCTGGCCCGGGGTGTGGTGGGGGTGGACATGAACGACGACCCCCTCGCCGCCTGGCGCCTTGACGTGCACGGCAACCCGGTCGGTGAGCCTGCAGCGAACGATCCGTCAACGGGGCTTCTGCCCTGACTGAGCAAGGAGGACGCGGTGACACAGACAACCATGGAGACCACAGAGCAGGGCAACCGGAAGGTCGTACTCGTCACGGGTGCCACCAGCGGCATCGGCGAAGGCATCGCCAGGCGGCTCGCTGCGGAGGGCCACCACGTCGTTGCCGGTGCGCGTCGAGAGGATCGGTTGACCAGTCTGGCGGAGAGCGTCCGAGCCGACGGCGGCAGCATCGACGTACGCCGCCTCGATGTCACCGACCGGGCCGACGTGGCCAGGTTCGTCGACGAAACGGTTAGTGCCCGGGGGCACATCGACGTGATCGTCAACAACGCCGGCGTCATGCCGCTGTCGCGGCTTGACTCACTGCTGGTGGACGAATGGGACCGGATGGTCGATGTCAACGTCAAGGGCCTGCTGCACGGCATCGCTGCGGCAATGCCGCACTTCCAGCGCCGGAACAGCGGGCACTTCATCACCATCGCGTCGATCGGTGCCTACTCCGTGGTTCCCACGGCTGCCGTGTACTGCGCCACCAAGTACGCCGCCTGGGCGATCACAGAGGGGCTGCGGCAAGAGGCTGAGCCGTTCATCCGGGTCACCACCGTCTCACCTGGCGTCGTTGAGTCCGAACTGGCCGAAACCATCACTGAACCAGGAGCCGCGGCGGCAATGAAGGCATACCGCTCGGCGGCCATCTCGCCCGATGCCATTGCTCGTGCGATCTCCTATGCGATCAGCCAGCCCGCCGATGTTGACGTCAACGAGTTGGTCATCCGGCCTGTGCGGCAGCGCCCGTAGCGTCGCGGCTGTCGGCGGTCTCCGCCGAAAGGCGTCCGCGCGCCCAGGCGCGGCGGCAGCTCGGGCGCGCGATCATGCACAGATCCCATGGCCACCGTGTCAGTTCCAGACCCTGCTCAGGCCCCTGGCTGTCCGAGTTCGTTCGCACTGGGCGTCATGTCCTGGGTGCCGATGACGGAGAGCAGTTGCAGCTGGGTCGCGCCTTCGGTGCCGGGTGGGGCGGAGAACCACAGCAGGCGCTGGCGTCCGTCCTCGCTGAACAGGCTGTGGCAGTCCAGCTCGATGACGCCCAGTGTGGCGTGCACGATGCGTTTGTGGTCGGTCCGTCGGAGGGCGACATCGCGGGTGTCCCACAAGTCGGCGAACTCCTGGCTGCGCCGTCGTAGCGCGGCCACCATCTGGGTTACTTTGGTGTCGCGGCCGCGCCGTGCGGCGACCGCCTGGAGGTCGGCCACGAAGACCCGCGAGTGGTGGGGGTGGTCCTCGGCCGGGTAGAGGCTGCGGGCGTCAGGGTCGGTGAACCAGCGGTGGACGAAGCTTGCCGCGGGGCCGCGCACGGCCGGGGGCCGGCCGACGAGCGCGGCAGCCAGATGATTCTGGACGAGGGTTTCGTGCAGGTCGGTGATGACCTGGGCAGGAGTGCTGGTGAGCTGGTCCAGCAGGCCGAGCAGGGCCGGCTGGACGTGCGCGGTCGGGCCGAGGGCGGCCGGGGGGACACGACGGCCGGCGAGATGGAACAGGTGGTCGCGTTCGTCGCCGTTCAAGCGCAGCGCCCGGGCCAGAGCGGCCAGCACCTGAGCCGAGGGCTGGGTGCCGCGTCCACGTTCCAACTCGGTGTAGTAGTCGGCGGACAGGCCCCCCAGCTGGGCGACCTCCTCGCGTCGCAGTCCGGGCACCCGGCGCCGCGGACCAGTGGGCAGGCCGACGTCGGACGGGCGGATTCGGGCGCGCCGGGACTTCAGAAACGCGGCGAGTTCGGAGTGGTTCACGCTCCCCATCGTGACGC
The DNA here is from genome assembly GCF_005786655.1 of Streptomyces montanus. Taxonomy (NCBI): domain Bacteria; kingdom Bacillati; phylum Actinomycetota; class Actinomycetes; order Kitasatosporales; family Streptomycetaceae; genus Streptomyces; species Streptomyces montanus. The sequence goes on along the minus strand of NZ_VBZC01000005.1, from coordinate 30,783 downwards.
GCACCGGCGTCCTGAGCCAGGGGATGGCAACCCCTGGGTAGAGACAGCCATGGCTGGCGCGGCACCATCGGCCCATGCTGGAGGCGCAAGCAGGGAGCAGCCGGTGACAACGCCGACGCCCCGCGCCACGACCCGCCTGTCGTGCCATCCCGCATCTGGCAACTCTTGCAGGAGTCTCCATGTCCTCCCAAGAAACCGCGGCGACTCGCGCCGCGCCCAACCACCAAGCAGAGCAGCCCCGCGTCGCCATCGTCACGGGCGGCTCCCGCGGTATCGGCCGCGAGACGGTGAGCCGGCTGTCCGCCGACGGATTCGCCGTGGTGGTCGGCTACGCGGGCAACCGTGAGCTGGCCGAGGCCGCCGTCGAGGAGGTCACCGCTGCCGGTGGCCGGGCGGTCGCCGTCCAGGCCGACGTCGCCGACGAGCAGCAGGTGGCCGCGCTGTTCGACACCGCCGAGTCCGAGTTCGGCGGCGTCGACGTAGTTGTCCACGCGGCCGGCCGAATGTACCTGTCCCCTGTCGCCGACCTGGACCTGGCGACGCTGGACGCGGTCCATCGCACCAACATCCGCGGGAGCTTCGTCGTCGCTCAGCAGTCCGCCAGGAAGCTCCGCAGCGGCGGGGCGGTGGTCATGTTCTCCACGTCGGTGGTGGGCCTGGCGTTTCCCGGCTACGGCGCCTACAGCGCCAGCAAGGGTGCCGTCGAGGCGCTCACGATGATCCTCGCCCGAGAGCTGCGTGGCCGGGACGTCACCGTCAACGCCGTCGCCCCCGGTCCCACCGCCACCGACCTGTTCCTCGAGGGCAAGGACGAGGAGACCATCGCCCGCTTGGCCGCCCAGCCCCCGCTGCAACGGCTTGGCACCCCCGCCGATATCGCCGAGGTCGTCGCCTTCCTCGCCTCGCCGGCCGGCCACTGGATCAACGGCCAGGTCATCCGCGCCAACGGCGGCATCATCTGACCGACCACGGCGCCTTCGCCGTACGTGTTCCGCACTCACTGCTCACCGCGGGCAGCCTCTGTAACCCCAACAACAAAAAAGGAAACCACCATGCCGTTCGCCAACTTCAAGGTCCCCGCCGGCACCCTCGACGAGAAGCAGAAAGAGCGGATCGTCACCCGTACCACCGAGCTCTACGTCGAGATCTACGGCGAACGGGCCCGCGCCAGCACCATGGTCCTGGTCGAGGAGGTCACCGACGGCGGCTGGGGCATCGGCGGCAACGTCCTGACCCTCGCCATGCTCGAGCAATCGCCCGAGCAATCGCCCGAGCAATCGCCTGAGCAACGGTAAGGGCGAGTTCTTCTCGCTTCCGCGCGCCTCAGCGCATGTCGCGCGACGCCGCCACGGTGTGGGCCTGGAGGCTCACGCCCACCCGGGTCAGCCCGGACACCGCGGCCCGGAAGTCCTTGATGTGCGCGGTGGTGAAGTGCTCGTCGAGCGCCTGCTGGGAGGTCCATCGCTCGTACACCCGGATGCGTCTCTCGTCCGTGGGGTCGGCGCTCATCGCGTAGTCCAGGCAGCCCGGTTCCTCTTCACGGGTCCGGCGGCCCAGCTCGACGAGATGCCCCAGCATCGTGTCGCGGTCGCCGGGTGCGTAGTCCATCCAGCCCGAGACGATGACTTCCGCGGTGATGTCCTCTGACACGGTGGTCCTTTCCACGGTCATGGCCCGGGCCCGCCGCTCCTCCGGCAGAGGAACGGCGGGCCCGACGGGGATCAGATGCCGAGTGCGGCCGGAACGCTGTCCACGGTGACCGTGCCCTTGTCGCCGTCGACCGTGACCACCATGCCGTCCCGCAGCCGCTGGGTGCCGCCCTCGACGGAGATGACGGCCGGGATGCCCAGCTCGCGGCAGACCACGACCGCGTGGCTGTTGAGCGCGCCCACATCCACGACGGCCGCTCCCGCCACGAGGAACAGCGGGGTCCAGGCCGCGTCCGTGATCGGAGCCACCAGTACCTCGCCCGGCTCCAGCGCCTCGCACGAGGCGGGGTCGGTGACCACGCGCACCCTGCCGGTGTATGTGCCGTGGCTGCCGCCGACACCCGGGAGGACATCGCCCTCGACGGCGGCCGCGATTCCCGCGTCGCTGCGTCGCGGCCACGCGTCGATCTCGGTCCGGGAGTCCTCCGCGATGAAGAACGGCGGTTCCAGCTCGCTGAGTCCGGCGTACTCCTCCAGCCGCCGGGCGATGACGGAGCCGAAGCGGTCGGGGTCGGCGACGTAGTCGTCGAGCTCGGTGTCCAGCAGCATCATCACGTCCTCGGGCTGGGCGAAGCGCCCCGCCTCCACCCCGCGGCGACCGAGCTCCCGAACCGCCATCCGGATCTCGTTGATGACGGTCACACAGTTCGCCTTGGTCCGCTCGCGGGCCGGGATCCACACCTGCGAGGCGTGCATGCCGGCGTCGAACATCGGCTGTACGTCCTCCGGAAGCGCGACTCGGATCTCGGCTGCGATCTCCGTGCGGCGCCCCGTCAGCTTGCGGTGGCGCTCGGCGGGGGAGGCGTCGTCGGAGCTGTGCCGGATCCGGTCCACCAGGGCCAGCGCCTGGACCGGCGCCGCCTCCCAGGACAGCGCGTGGATGTCCCACTCGTTGGGGCCGCGGTCACCGGACTCGGCCAGGAACTCGTCGAAGGAGTCCCGGAACGCCTTGACGTCTCCGGTCGCCCCTTCGAGGGCCTGTTCCACCGCGGCCGGGCCCCGGTCGAACAGAGCCGTCAGCTCCGCCGAGGCCGCCACCTGGCGCGACAGCGTCCACAGGCCGGTCGACGGAGAGGCCGAGTCGACATCCCCCAGCCCGCCGATGAGGTCGAGCATCGCGCCGGGACGGTCGACGCTCGCGCACAGCGGGCCGAGGATCGCCGGTCCGACCGACGCCGGCAGCGAGGACTCGACATGCCGTTGAAAGGTCGTCTCCACGTCGTCCAACAGCGAGCGGGCGTGCGCCACCAACTCGGCGTCGGACAGGGCCGCCAGATCGGGCCGCTCGCGCCGGACCCGGCGCAGCCGCTCGTGGTCGGCGTCGCCCTCCGGGTACCCGGCCTGGCCGAGCATGCCCTGCAGCGTCGCTGTCGCCTTGGCCGTCAGTTCCGCGTCCTGGTCGTCGGCGTGCGGCACGTACACCGGGGTGTCGGAGCGCTGACCCACGAAGGCAGTGTCGATCTGGTCGGCGGTCTGCCCCATGCGGATGCCGAACAGCCGCAGATGCGACAGGTTGAGGTAGAAGTAACCGCCGAAGATTCCGGCGAACGGAGGGCGGGGGCCGCTGACCTCGTCCCCGCGGTAGATGCCGAACTCGACGAAGCCGCGCCGCCAGCCCTGCAGGCCGCGCCCCCAGACCAGGGTCCAGCCCAGCGGGCTGGCCGGATCCGGCAGGGTCTCGCCCGCGTTGGCCCGGGTGTAGTGGGGCAGTCGCTCGCTGCGCTGCGAGTCGGTGATCCAGTGCTTCATGGCGATGGGTCTCCCGCCGTCCGTTCCCGCGCTCACCACTGCGCCGTTCCGCCGTCGACGCTGATCAGCGTGCCCGTGATGCCGGCGCCGGCATCGCCGGCGAGCAGCGAGGCGACGCCCGCGATCTGTTCCACGGTGGTGATCTTCTTGGTGGCGGCGTGCTCGGCGAACCGGGCCAGCCACTCCTCGTACGAGATGCCCTCGGCCTCGGCCGCGGCCGGACCGGCGGCGCGCATCAGGTCGGTGTCGACGGCGCCGGGGCAGATCGCGTTGCAGGTGATGCCCGCGGTGCCGTACTCGAAGGCGGTCGCCTTGGTCAGACCGTGGATGGCGTGCTTGTTGGTGATGTAGTGGCTGATCGCGGGCTTGTTGGCCTGCTTGCCCTCGACCGAGGAGATGTTGATGACACGGCCCCAGCCCCCCTCCAGCATGGGGCGCAGGGCGCGGCGGGTGCCGTAGAAGTAGGCGTTGAGGTTCAGGTCGAGGGCCTTGTGCCACGCGTCGTCGCTCAGTTCGTGGACGGGGGCGAATCCCTCGGTGCCGCCGACGTTGTTGACCATGATGTCCAGTCGGCCGAATCGCTCGACCGTCCAGTCGACCAGTGCCTCGATGTCCGCCTGCCGACTCGAGTCGCAGGGGTGGAAGACGGCCTTGTCGCCGGCCTGGATTTCTTCCAGCGCCTGCTTGCCCTTGATCTCCGAACGGCCGCTGAGCACGACCGTTGCCCCGTCGGCCAGGAAGGCCTCGGCTATCGCGCGGCCGATGCTGCGCGTGCTGCCCGTGATCACCGCGACACGTCCGTCGAGGCTGCCCGTAGCCACCATGCTGTTCTCCTGCGAGTTCTGAGGGTTCGTCATCTGGACGCTTCGTCCAGGAGGCGGTGGATGGTGCGGTGGAAATGCTGGAGTCCGGGTTCGTTGCGTCCGAAGACGAAGTCGGTCCCGGCGAGGGCCTTCAGCCCCCGCTGTACTCCGTAGGTGGTCGCGTAGTCCTCGTCGCGGACCACCTCGTAGAACCACTCGCCGAACTGGTCGGCGGCGTGGCGCTCCTCCTCGGTGACGGCCGGCTCGCGCAGCAGGATGATCTGCTGGGTCACAGACTCGGTGGCCGAACGGGGGATCACGATGGAGACGGCGATCTTGTTGCGCCAGGTGCCGGCGATGGCCAGGCCGGGGAAGAGCCAGTAGATGGCTCCGACCACGTCGCCGGGGTCACGCTTGTCCGCCGGCAGGTCCACCATGTCGGCGATGGGCCGCAGGGCCGCCCCGAGACGCTGGTGGGGACCCCAGGTGTCGTGGGCCATCATGTTGGAGAAGTTCGTCTCGAAGACCGTCTTCGTGTGCAGCGAGGCGAAGTGGTAGGTCTCCAGGTACCCGTCGAGGGTGACCTTCCAGTTGGGGCTGGTCAGTTCGCGGGTCGCGTAGTGGTGGCAGTCCGCGAAGCGGAGCCCCTCCAGCAGAGGCTGCAGATCGCCCAGCCAGGCGTCCAGGTCGTGCTCGGCGGAAGGATCGAGCGAGACGAAGACGATGCCGGCGCGCTCACCCACGGGGAGTTGCACGAGGCTGCGCTTCTCGCGCGGTACGTCGCCGAAGGTCTTCTCGGCGTACACGCCGCGCAGTTCCCCCGACAGGTCGTACGACCAGGCGTGGTAGGGGCAGGTGATGCGCTTCGCCACGCCGCAGCCGGGCTCGACGAGTTCGGCGCCACGATGCCGGCAGGCGTTGATCATCGCGTGTACGACGCCCTTGCGGTCCCGGGTGATCAGGATCGGGAGGCCGAGCACATCCAGCGCCTTGTACGTGCCTGGCCCTGGAAGCTCGCTCGACATGGCGAGGGGGAGCGGAACGCTCCGATGGACGGCGTCCATCTCCCGCAGCCAGCGGTCGGCGTCGAGGTAGTGGTCGACGGGTTCCGTCCACTGCTCATCGACCTCATGAGTCGTGTTATTGCGGTAGTGCTCGATGACGCGCTCGGCGAGTGCGGCAGCGTCCTCCCGCATGGCCACGCTCGCGGCATCGGTGGAGCGGTTCTGGCCGATCCATGAGTGGTATTCCGGGGCGGGGGGCGGCAGGGGACGTTCGTCGCCTGCCGCTCGGTCGTCCGGTGAAGTGATCTGGACCACGGTGTCCTCAATCCTCCCAGCCGCGAGCTGATGAAGGGTTCCGGTGTTACAGCTCCGCTGCGATCGCCACAACAACAGGAGTTAGTGTTGTGTGTCAATAGAAAGTGCCGAAGTTGGGTCGAGCGGCATTCCGCAGGTCACCTTCGCTTTCTGCAGCGAGGGTAACCCCGGCTCGACTCGATCTTTCTAGGGATCGGCTCCAGCTGCCGGAGTGTGGTCGGCGGGTGCTGTTCCGAGGGGAGGCGGTCCAGATGACCTGCGAAGCGGCCCATGTGGCCGATGTGGCTCATGCAGCCGGTGTGGCCGCGGTGTCCTGGGGGTGGCGATGACTCAGCCCCTCGAGGCCGGTGTCGTGGTGCACGACCTGGAACTGATGGAGCGCTTCTATCGCGAGGCACTCGGCTGTGTTCCGGTGCACCGCTCGCACATCCCGCGGTCGATCGGTGGCCCTGCGGGGTTGGGCGCGCCGCTTCTGGTCGTATGGCTTCAGGTGCCGTGCGGGATGCCGTCGGGGACGGCGTCCGGGGCGGCGGGCGAGGTGCCCTCCGGAGGGCGGATCAAGCTGATACGGCCGCAGGCGGACGCTGCCATGCCTGCCCCGCCCGTCCCGCCGCCCGTGCCGTTGACCGCGCGCTGCGGTCTGTCCTATCTCACCTTCCACCTGGACGACATCGCGCCGGTTGTCGCCGCACTGCCGGCCGCCGGAGCCAGGCCGCTGTCCAGCCCGGTCGTCGTGCGGGCGCGGAGCCGTCGGATCAGCTTCTGGGCGGACCCCGAGGGCAATGTGGTCGAGCTGGTGGACCAGCGGGGCGGTGACAGGGGGGCGGTGACAGGGGGGCGGTTGGGTCCGGTTGAGTCCGCCCCATAGTAATTAGACAACCTCTCCAGTAAGGTGCCCCTGCTGGTTACTGTAGACCGGTACAACAAAGTCCGATCGGTTGGACACCCCGCTCGGAGCGAAGGGGCGGACGATGGTTCACAAGGCACCGCGGAAGTCGGCCGCGGAAATCACGCGACAGACGGCCTCGACGGTCACCCACCCGGCATCAGCCCAGGTCATACGCGATCTGCACGAGCGCATGGTGCGTATCCGGCTCTTCGAGACCGAGGCGGGAAAGCTCATGGAGGCGGGTAAGCTCCCCGGCTTCCTGCATCTCTACGTAGGCCAGGAAGCCGTGGCCGCGGGGGTGATGGTGGCACTCCGCGACGACGACCAGATCACCTCCACCCACCGCGGACACGGTCACGCCGTGGCCAAGGGCGTCAGCTTCCGGCACATGTACGCCGAGCTGTACGGCCGCGTCACCGGCGCCTGCCTCGGTCGCGGCGGAAGCATGCACATCAATGACGTCACCCTCGGCATGCTCGGCGCCAACGGCATCGTCGGTGCAGGCGTCCCGATCGCCGTCGGAGCCGCCTTCGCCGCCCAGTATCGCGGCGAGGACAACATCGCCGTCACCTTCTTCGGCGACGGCGCCACCAACATCGGCAGCTTCCACGAGGGCGCCAACATGGCCGCCATCCTGCGCCTGCCGGTCCTGTTCATCTGCGAGAACAACGGCTACGCCGAGTTCACCCCGCAGTCGAAGCACATGCTGATCACCGACGTCGCCGACCGGGCCGCGTCCTACGGCATGCCCAGCGTGATCGTCGACGGCATGGACGCGCTCGCCGTTTACCAGGCCACCGTCGAGGCCGTCGCACGCGCCCGGGCCGGCGAGGGTCCCATGTTCATCGAGGCCAAGACCTACCGCTATTACGACCACCAGGGCGTCAAGGGACTGCGTCACCCCTACCGCTCGGACGCGGAGGTCGAGGAGTGGAAGGCCCGGGACGCGATCGACCTGCTGGAGGCCCGCGCCCTCGCCGACGGCACCGCCACCCGCGCCGAGCTGGACGACACCTGGCAGCGCACCCGCGACGAGATCGCCGAGGCCATCGCCTACGCCGAGGCCGGCCCGCTGCCCGACCCCGCCGACCTCCTCCTCAACGTCTACTCGGGATGACCGCCATGACCACCATCACCGAAGCTCCGGCCCCTGCCCCGGACGGCACGGGCCGCAAGCTCACCTACGTCAAGGCGTTCAACGAGGGCCTGGCGCAGGTCATGCGCGAGGACGAGAACGTCTTCGTCGCCGGCGAGGACGTGGCCGGATACGGCGGCGTCTTCCGCATGTTCGACAACCTGCTGGACGAGTTCGGCCCTCGCCGCATGATCGACACCCCGATCTCCGAGGCCGCGCTCGTCGGACTGGGCGTGGGCGCCGCCGCCCGGGGCCTGCGCCCCGTCGTCGACCTGATGTTCATGGACTTCATCGGCGTCTGCCTGGACCAGATCGTCAATCAGGCCGCAAAGATGAAGTACATGTTCGGCGGCGCCGTATCCGTGCCGCTCACCATCACCACCGCCTCCGGCGCGGGCCTGGGTGCCGCCGCCCAGCACAGTCAGAGCCTGGAAGCCTGGCTCGCCCATGTGCCCGGCCTCAAGGTCGTGATGCCGTGCGACGCGTATACCGCCAAAGGTCTGACCGTCTCGGCGATCCGGGACGACAACCCGGTCGTCGTGATGCTCAACAAGGTCCTGCTGGGCAGCAAGAGCGAGGTGCCGGAGCAGATCTACGGAATCCCGCTGGGCCAGGCCCACACCGCGCGGCAGGGCTCCGACGTCACCGTCATCGCCCTGGGCCGCATGGTGGGCGAGGCCCTCGCGGCGGCCGACGAGCTGGCCACCGAAGGCATCGAGGTCGAGGTGATCGATCCGCGCACCGTGCAGCCCCTGGACACTGAGACCATGATCGCCTCGGTCCGCCGCACCAACCGGGCCCTCGTGGTGCACGAGGCCGTCACCTTCGGCGGGCTCGGCGGGGAGATCGCCGCCCAGATCCAGGACGCGGCCTTCGACTACCTCGACGCGCCGGTGCTGCGTATCGGCGCGCCCTTCTCCCCGGTGCCGTTCTCCCCGGTGCTGGAGAAGGCGTACGTGCCCGACCAGGCCCGCATCGTGCAGGGCTGCCGCCGTCTCCTCGAAAGGTCGTGACCCAGTGGCGGTCGAGGTTCTGCTGCCGAAGATCGGCCTGACCATGCAGGAAGGCACGATCGACGAGTGGCTGGTGCCGGCCGGCGCCTCCGTCTCCGAGGGCGACGCTCTGCTGCGGCTGGCCACGGACAAGGTCGACGTGGATGTCGAGGCGGAGGCGGGGGGACTGTTCCACCCCGTGGTCCCGGCCGGGACCACCGTCCCGGCGGGGGCCCTCATCGGCTGGCTGCTGGCCGAGGGCGAGCAGCCTCCGGGCGCGGCGGGTACGCCGATGCCCGCCTTGCCCGGGGCCAACAGCGCCGCTGAGCCCGCGGCCCAAGCCGTCTCGTCCGCGCCGCCGTCCGTCAACGGCGCCCACGCGCTGTCCGTCAACGGTGCCGCGGCCCGGAATGGGCATCACGGCCGCGGGGCCGGGGGCCGGCTCCTGTCGTCGCCCAACGCTCGGCGGGTGGCCGCCGAGGCCGGCGTGGACCTCGACGCCGTACGCGGCACGGGGCCCGGCGGCCGGATCGTCTCCGAGGACGTGGAGGACTTCCTCGCCGCCGCTTCCGTGCCGGCCGTACAGGCGTCCGCCACCCTGCCCGGCGAGCCCGCCACCCTGCCCGGCGAGTCCGTCACCCCTGTCTCCCCCCTGGTGCGCCGTCTGGCGAAGGAGCGGGGCATCGACCTCGCCGGCGTACAGGGCACGGGTGCGGGCGGCCGGATCCGGAGGGCCGACCTCGACGCCGTCATCGCCGCTCCGAAACCCGCAGCGGCACCTGCACCTGCCCCGGCGCCCGCGCCGGCCTCCGAATCGGCCGTCCGCCGGCCCTCGCGCGCCGCGGCCGGCGAGCCACAGCCGGGAGACGTCCTCCCGCTCACCGGAATGCGCGGCACCATCGCCCGCCGGATGCACGCCAGCCTCCAGGAGATGGCGCAGCTGACGCACGGCTACGAGGTGCGCATGGATGCCGTCGTGGCCCTCAGAGCCCAGCTCAAGCGGGAGTGGGCCGACAGCGGCCTGCCGGTGCCCAGCCTCAACGACTTCCTCGTGAAGGCCGCCGCGCTGGCCCTGCGCGTACACCCGCTGCTCAACGCGGCGGTCCACGAGGACGGCGTCCACCTGGTCGAGGACATCCACATCGGGTTCGCGGTCGCCGTGCCGAACGGCCTGCTCGTCCCCGTGATCGAGGACGCCGCCGCTCTTCCGCTGACGGACCTGGCCCGCTGGTCCAGGGAACTGGCCGAGAGCGCCCGCTCCGGCCGGATCTCCCCGGCGCGGCTGGAAGGGGCCACGTTCACCGTCACCTCGCTGGGCGGGTACGGAGTCGACTTCTTCACCCCCGTGATCAACCCCGGAAACGTCGCCATCCTGGGAGTGGGCAGGCTCAGGGACGGCGTCGAGTGGGTGGACGACCAGCCGCGGCGGACGCGGGTGCTCACCCTGAGCCTCACCTTCGACCACCGTGCCGTCGATGGGGCTCCGGCCGCGGAGTTTCTGCGCACGGTGGCATCCCTGTTGGGCAAGCCGCTGCGTCTGCTCGTATGACAGGGCGGCCCGGACCGGACGGGGATCGTCGGAGCGGTTAGCGGGCGGTGCGTGGGTACTCGCCGCGGCGTGCCGAGATCTGTGCGGCGGGGCCGGTGGCTCTGTCGTACCGGTCAGTGAAAGGAGGCCAGGGATGAGCACGGTCAAGGAAACGGTGGAAGTCGAGGTCCCCGTCCGTACCGCCTACAACCAGTGGACGCAGTTCGAGGAGTTCCCGAACTTCATGCAGGGGGTCCAGGAGGTCAGGCAGCTCGACGAAACCCACAACCACTGGACCACCAAGATCAGCGGAATACGGCGGGAGTTCGACACCGAGATCGTCGACCAGCTTCCTGATGAGCGGATCGCCTGGCGTACCACCACCGGCGACACCAGGCAGATGGGTATGGTCCGCTTCCAGCCGCTGGACGAGACCCACACCAGGGTGGAGCTCGTGATGGAAATCCAGCCCAGCGGCGTCGCGGAGAAGACCGCCGACATGTTCGGGATGGTCGACCGACGCGTCAAGGGAGACATGCGACGCTTCAAGGAGTACATCGAGCACCGCGGTGGCGAATCCGGAGCGTGGCGTGGCCGCATCACCCCCGAATGATCGGGGCCCGGCCCGCCGGCACCGCGGAGCGCCCGCGTCCGTTCAGCTCCCCGTAGTCCCCGCAGCAGCCGCGACGCGGGTGGCCAGTCGGCCGACCTCCTTGGTGAACGACCGGTGGCCGAGCGACCGGTAGACGTCGTCGCCACGGATCTGCGAGATTGCCGCGTTCTCCAGTAGCGCGAGGACGCCCAGGCCGATCACCGCCGCCTCCGCGTCGCTGATCGACTCACGGGCCTTGCGCACCAGGCGTACGAGTTCTTCGAGCAGCTGCGTACGGATCTCGTGGCGCAGTATCTCCGCCTCCTGGCTCATCCCGGCCGAGGAGACGAAGAAGACGGCGGCGGCCGACCGGTGTTCGCCCAGCCAGGCCAGCAGCGCGGTGACCTCCGTGCCGATGTCAGAACCCGGCTTGTGGGCCTCGGTGAGCGACTCCAGCTGCTCGCGCAGCGCGGCGGCGAACACTCGCATGCCCTCCACCAGGACCTGGTCCTTGGAGGAGAAGTGGTAGTACACCGCCGCGGACGTCATCTCCGCCCGCGCGGCGATGTCGGCCACCGTCACCTCGTCCGGCGGCTGGGTGGCGAAGAGCTCCGTGGCTGCTTCGATCACCCACTGCCGACGCGACGGGCGGTGAGCGGCGCGGGTTCCGGAAGTCGTCATGATGTCAAGTATGCCCAAGGCTCCTGCCAACAGCGCCACAGCAATGGCAGGAATTACCGGCAGCCACACGACGGAGTTACTGGATAGCATGGTCAGTACACCGGCACTGGGACTGGCGTTGGCACCGGAGACGGCAGCGGCAGCGGCAAGGGAGCACGCAATGGCCACCAGCACGCAGAACGGCAAGCAGCCGGCCCACCGTCCCTCACGACGGCAGCACATCATCGGTGCCGCGGTACGGGTCTTCGGCCGGAAGGGCTTCGCCGAGACCAGCGTCCAGGACATCGCGGACGAGGCCCAGGTGGTGCCCACGGCCGTCTACTACCACTTCGACGGCAAGGAAGAACTGCTCGAACTGGCCATGCGGCGGGTCTTCGACCAGCTGAACGCCGTGGTCGAGGAGGCCCGCCCGGATTCCGAGCCGGGCGACGCCCAGGGACTGCTGCGCGTCATCGACGCCGTCTGGGACTGGGTGGGGGCCAACCCGGACGAAGCCCGTCTGTTCCAGGTCCAGGTCGCCGCCGCCAACGGAAGCGTGAAGCTGCTGCGCGACGAGTTCGAACAGCGGCACATCCAGCGTGCGTACGACTATCTGCCGGAGGGCACCACGCGCAGCCCTCGCGCGGCCAAGGCCAGGCACGCCGCCCAGGCGCTCGCGGTCCGCACCCTCATCAGCACGACCATGCTGGTCACCGCGCTGCGGGCGGAAGGCGGGCCGCTGGCCGGGCTGCCGCCGAGTGATGTACAGGCAGCGGTCAGGTCGCTGGCCCTGCGGATCGTCGCCGCGGACCAGGGCGCGGCGGTCTCGTCGGCTTGATCACTGGGGGGCGCTTACCGGCGAACCAGGTCGCCACGGGTCTCGCCGGCTTGATCACCGAGGCTTGATCACCGGGCGGTGCTCAGAGCGCCCGTACGCCTGTCACCACGGCAGCGGCTTGCGCTCGGCGAACACTCCGCCCGTCGTCGTGTCGCCCACGGGCAGCGTCGCCAGCCACACCGGAGTGTCGGCGCCCAGCTCCGGTCCGCGCGGTGCGGCCGGGCCGCCCATTCCGGTCCGGGTCCAGCCCGGGTCGGCGGAGTTGACCAGCACACCGGTGCCGGACAGCTCGGCGGCGAGCATGCGGGTGAGGGCGTTGAGCGCGGTCTTCGACACCCGGTACGTGGGGTGGCGGCCGGAGTCCATCAGGGCGAGCGAGCCGTAGCCGCTGGTGACATTGACCAGGCGGCCGTAACCGGCGCGCACCATGCCGGGGACCACGGCCTCGGCCATGCGCCAGGCGCCCACCAGATTGGTGTCCAGCGTGGCGCGCAGAACGTCGTCGTCGAGGTCGAGAGCCGTTCGTGAACCGTCGAGGCTGACACCGGCGTTGTTCACCAGGACGTCGATCGTGCCGAAGCGCTCCAGAGCCTCGCGCACGGCCGCGGTGACGCTCTCGGCGGAGGCCACGTCCAGGGCCAGCGGCACCGCTGCCGGGCCGATGGCGCGGCAGACCTCCTCGGCCGCCTCGCGCCTTCTGGCCGCCACCAGGACCTGTAGCCCCTGGCCTGCCAGTTGCCGGCATATCTCGGCGCCGAGGCCGCGAGCGCCGCCGGTGACCAGCGCGGTTCTCCTGCCTTCCGGGGCGGGATTCTGCTGCCCGTTCATCGTGTGCCTGCCTTGTTTCTGTGTGCTGCCTTGTGTCCGCGTGCCTGCCCTGGCTCTCAGATCGTCAGCACCGAACAGGCGCTGATCCCGGGTGCCCCGTACACATGGGTGAAGCCCACTCGGGGAGCGCCCGGTACCTGTACGCCCGCCGCCCGGCCCTGCAACTGCCGTACGACCTCGTGGAACTGGCGCAGCCCCGAGGCGCCGACGGGCTCGCCGCCGGCCAGGCAGCCGCCGTCGGTGTTCACCGGCAGCCGACCCGTGGGATCGGTGTCCCCGGAGGCCAGCAGTTCCTCCTGCTCGCCGTGGCCGCACAGCCCCGTCTCCGCCAGATGGATCAGCTCCGAGCCACTGTCGGTGTCCTGCAACTGCGCCACCCGCACGTCAGCCGGACGCACGTCCGCCCCGCGGAACACCGCCTCGGCCGCGTCGACACTCGGGCTGCGATGCGGTCCCGGCGGCAGCCAGGGCGAGAACACCTCGAACGAGCCGAACCGCCGGGTGCGCAGTGCCACCGACGCCAGCCTGACCGGCCGCTCGCACAGGTCGAACGCGCGGTCGCCGCGCGCCAGCACGAGTGCCACCGCGCCCTGTCCCGGCGAGCAGAACATGTACTGGGTGAGGGGCGGGCTGACCTCGGCGGAGTCGAGGATCTCCTGCTCCGTCAGCGGTTTACGGCGCCAGGCCATGGGGTGGTGGGAGCCGTTACGGAAGGCCCGTGCCGCCACCATCGCCAGCGCCCGCTCCGAGATGCCGTACTCGTGCAGGTACCGCTGGGTCTTCAGGGCGAAGAACTGGGTCGTCAGCATCATGCCGGTCTCGGCGTACCAGTCGCCCAGTCCGTAGCGGGCCGCGGAGACGTGGAACGCGCCCCGCTCATGCTTGTCGAAGCCCACGGCCAGCCCCAGCGTGGCCTCGCCCGCGCGCAGCGCGTTGGCCACCGCGAGTACGGTAGACGCCCCGGTCGCGCAGCCGCCCTGGACGTTGACGAAGGGGACACCGGTCAGGCCGAGACGCCCTACCAGCGTGTCGGGTTTGCCGGACACATCCGATCCGCCGGCCGCGTAGCCGATGTCCGCCCAGCCGACGCCGGCGTCCCGCAACGCCTCTCGCACGGCGTGTTCGGCCATGTCCATCCCGGTCACGCTCGCGTCGCGGCCGAAGGGATGCATCCCGCAGCCGACCACGTAGACATCGTCGGACCTCGCCATGGTCATCGGTCCTCTTCCCGGTCCGGGCGGAACGCGAAGGTCAGCACCTCGGTTCCGTCCTCGTCGTGGTACGCGGGCACCATGGTGAGCCGGACCGGCAGCCCGATCCGAATCTCCGCGCGCGGAACATCCAGCCGTGCCTCGACCAGCACCTCACCGAGGTCCACATAGCCCACGTGGTACGGCTGGTAGCCCTCGGCCGGCGGCCGGTACGGCGGCTTGGGCGGGAACGCCTGGAGCGTCCAGGACCACACCAGCCCGCGTACCAGCAGCGCGTGCGTGGACATGGCCCTGCCCGAACACTTGGGGCACGAGTCCTGCCGGGGGAAGACGACGGTGCCGCACTCGTCGCAGCGCGCGCCCGCGAGACGCGGTGGGTCCACAGCGTCGAACAGGTTCTCGTCGATAAGTCTGGTGGTCATGCCGTCCCGCCTTCTACGTCACCAGCCGAGCAGCCCGGCCAGCCGTTCCCGGTGGTGCGCGGCGCCGCCCAGCAGGACGGCGTCGGACTGGGCGCGCCGGAAGTACAAGTGCGCGTCGTGTTCCCAGGTGAAGCCCATGCCGCCGTGCAGTTGCACGCACTCCCCGGCGACGAACACGAACGCCTCGCCGCACCACGCCTGCGCCACCGCGGCCGCCTCGGCCAGCGCCTCGGGCGATTCGGCCGCCCGGACGGCGCGTACCACCGCCGACCGTGCGGCCTCGACCTGGAGCAGCATCTCGGCGCAGGTGTGCTTGACCGCCTGGAAGCTGCCGAGGGACCTGCCGAACTGGGTACGGTCCCGTACGTGGGCCACGGTCATGTCCAAGGCGGCCTGGGCGCCGCCCAGTTGCTCGGCGGCCAGGGCCACCAGGCCCAGGTCGAGGGCGCGGCTGACGAGATCCGCTCCCTCGCCCCCGGCGGTCAGAGCCCGTGCTCGCACGCCGGAGAAGGAGACCACGGCCTGCCCGCGGCTGAGGTCCAGAGTGGGCACCCGGCGGACCGTCACCCCCGGCTCGCCCGGGCCGGTGAGGAAGAGATCCACACCGTCGGTCCCGACAGCCGCGACCACCAGCCCTTCGGCGTCGGCGCCGTCGAGGACGAACGGCGCGGTTCCGTCCAGCAACGGCACGCCGCCCCGCCAGGTGACGGCCACCGGCACGGCGTCCGGCCGCCAGGTGCCGTCGGGCGCCGCCACCGCGAGGGCGTGCACCGCGCCCTCGGCCAGCTCCGCCAGCGCCTCGTCGGCGGTACCACAGCTCGCCAGTACCTGCCCGGCCAGCACGGTGGAGGACAGCAGCGGCACCGGCGTCAGGGTCCGGCCCAGTTCCTCGCAGACCACGGCGATCTCGGCGAGGCCGCCGATGCCTCCGGCAGCCTCGGGCAGGCCGAGGGAGGCCAGGCCGACCTGCCGGCCGAGGGTGTCCCACAGCCCGGCGTCGATGCCGGGGGAGTGCTCGGGCAGCCGGCGCACCGCGGCGGTGCCGCCGGCGTCCGCGCACACCGACCGCACGGTCTCCCGCAGGTCGTTCAGATCGGCGTCCGAGACTTCGGACACCTCGGAGGCCGCTGAGGCAGCTGTGTTGGTGGAGACTTCGGTCGCCCCTCTGACGGGACTGGGCACGGTGCTCGTCATGACGCGGTCTCGCTTTCGCTGCGACGCTCCGGCTCTCGCAGGGCGCTGTGCGCGGCCGCCATGCGGGCGACCGGCACGCGGTGTGCGGAGCAGGAGACGTAGTCAAGGCCCAGTTCGTCGCAGAGGGCGATCGACTCCGGGTCCCCGCCGTGCTCACCGCACACGCCCAGCTTGATGTCGGGGCGTACGCGCCTGGCCCGCTCGGCGGCGAGGGCGATCAGGGCGCCCACCCCGTGCGGGTCGAGCCGGGCGAACGGACTGGCGGTCAGGAACCCGCGGTCCAGATACGAGGCGAGTACCTGGCGCTCGACGTCGTCCCGGGAGAAGCCGTAGGTGAGCTGGGTGAGGTCGTTGGTGCCGAAGGAGAAGAACTCGGCGTGTTCGGCGAGCTCGGCGGCCATCAGTGCGGCCCGGGGTGTCTCGATCATCGTGCCGAGCCGGTACGGGACCTCCACACCGGTGCGGGAGGCGACCGCCTCGGCGGCGCCCCGCACGTACGCGGCCGCGGCGGCCAGTTCCTCCGGCAGGCTGACGAGCGGGATCATCACCTCCAGCTCGGGGCGGACTCCGGTGGCGGCGACATCGGCCCAGGCGGTGAAGAGCGCCTCGGCCTGCGCCGGGTAGAGCCCTTCGTGCAGCAGGGCCAGACGCACTCCGCGCAGCCCGAGCATGGGGTTCGCCTCGCGCAGGGCGGCGGCCCGCTGTTCGGCCGCGTCGTCACCGGCATCTCCGGGCGCGGGCAGGAACTCGTGCAGCGGCGCGTCCAGCAGCCGTACGGTGACGGGTCGGTCCCCGACGGCGGACAGCAGCGCCCGGAAGTCCTCGTGCTGGGCATGTTCCAGGGCGAGCAGCGCCTCCGTGCGCGCGTCCGGGTCGGCGGCCAGGATCACCCGCCGGATCAGCGGCAGCCGTTCGCCGAGAAACTGGTGCTCCGTACGACACAGGCCGACACCCTCCGCGCCCAGGGCGACGGCGGTGTTCACCTCCGCCGCCGTATCGGCGTTCACACGTACGCCCAGGCGCCGCACACCGTCCGCCCACTCCAGCAGCGTGGACAGCTCCGGCGGTGGGTCGGCGAGGGTGACCGGGAGCGTCCCGGCGTACACGGTGCCGGTGCGGCCGTCGAGGGAGACCGGGTCGCCCTCGCGCAGCAACCGGTCCCCGATCCGTACCGTGCCGGCCGCCCGGTCCACCCGCAGACCCTCGGCGCCGCACACCGCCGGCCTGCCGGCCCCCCTGGCCACGACCGCGGCGTGCGAGGCGATGCCGCCGCTGCCGGTCAGCACCGCGGAGGCGGCCAGCATGCCGGGGACGTCGGCCGGAGTGGTCTCGTGCGCCACCAGGACGGCGGGCGTGCCGGCCGCGCCCAGTTCGAGGGCGCGTTCGCTGGACAGCACGATCGCGCCGGCCGCGGCCCCGGGAGAGGCGGGCAGTCCCTGGACGAGGAGTTCCTCCGCGCCGGTCAACCGGAGCCGGGGGTGCAGGAGTTCCTGCACCTGGGCGGGGCCGACACGGCGTACCGCCTCCTCCGGGCGAAGCGTCCCGTCGCCGGCCAGATCCGCGGCCAGGCACACCGAGGCGCGCAGCGGCGGGTGGCTCTGCGCCGAGGCGGCGAGCAGCGAGACCTCGCCGTCGCGCACCTCGAAGTCGACGGAGACCGGGGCGTGCAGATGGCGTTCGAGGGTGAGCAGAGAGTGCTCGAGCAGTGTGATGCCCCCGCCGATCTTCTCCAGAGGTTCCCCGGTGTGCGGGGGCGGCGCGCTGCGGCGTACGCCGCGGAAGAAGGAGCCCTGTGGCGCGAAGCGGCCGCTTTCGGGGTGCCGGCTCACCGCCGTGCCGTAGCCGGAGAGATCCGACGGCCCGATGCGTACGGCCTGGACGTGCAGGGCGATGCCCAGGTCCGCGGGAAGCCGCTGAGCCTTGCGGGACCGCCTGGCCCGGGGCGAGGCCCACCGTCCCCGTACCGCTCGGGCGGCGAGCGCCAGCTGCTCCGCCGGATCGTCCGGGAAAGGGCGCGCGCCGTGCCGGGCGATCGTGGAGAGCAGCGCGTCGACGCGGGCCTTCGGATCCGGGGCATCGAGCAGAGCGTCGTCGAGCTCCGGGCCGGGCACGTCGAGGGCGTATTCGGCGATCATCCGGACGGTGGCCGCCCACACCTCGTACAGCGCCTCCTCGCGGCCGATCACGGCGCACAGGTCACCGGCGTTCGCCGCGGTGACACCGATGCAGGCGAGGTCGGGCGGCAGCCCCGCGACTTCGGTCGACGCGCTCGCCGACAGACGCAGCAGCAGTGGCCTGCCTCGGTCGCCGATCTGCCGTCCCGACAGCTGCTCGACGAGTTCCAGGGCGGCCCGGGCGGTCTCCGGCTCGCACAGCGTGCCGGCCGCACCGGCCGGCACGGTGAGTCCGGGGACCACCGGGAGCCCGAGGGCCACCAGCCGGTCCATGGCGATGCCGTGCGTGCCCAGCTCACCGGCGTCCAGCCCCCGGATGCGGCCCTGGCCGTAGGGCACCAGGGCATGGCCGGGGGCGGGTGCCTGTGCGACCGGCGTGTGTGCCCGTGCGAGGTCCGTGTCTGCCTGCGCGAGGGGCGTATGTGCCTGCGCGAGGGGCGTGTGTGCCTGCGCGAGCGCGCCGGAGCGGCCGTCGGTCGTGCTCAACCCCGGCTCCTTCGGACCAGTTCCTCTTCGAGAACCTCGTCCTGCGCCCGGCTGATGCCCAGAACCAGCAGCAGCTCCTGATGCAGCCGCATCCACACCGTGTGGTACGAGTCACACAGCGGCGAGGCCAGCCACTCCACCGCGCCGTCGTCGAAGCGGTCGAGCGCCTCGTCCAGGCCGGTCATGTAGCGTCCGCTGCCCGCGAGCACCCGCTCCAGCCTGCGCAGCACGGGCTGAATGGCCTCGTGCACATCTTCCAGCGACTCGCGCACCTCGGCGTCGTAGACGCTGTCGGTGTGGTCGTTGGCGCTGCCGTCGGGACGGCACTGCCATGCCGTGCACACCTCGCGGATCTTCCTGTTGACCGGCAGGAAAGCCTCGTAGACGGCGGTGATCCGCTCCTCCTGCTCGGATCCCGCGGGGACCCGCAGGAGCTGAGCCGCGGTGGCCTTGGCGCGCTCGGTCGGCAGGACCATCGGGCCCTTCGCCATGGCCAGCCCGGCGTCCACCAGAGGGCGGTGCTCGGACTCGGGGGCGCCACGCCACATGCCACGCAGAACGAGGTCGACAACGGCTTCGGTGAGGGTCTCGTCGACAGCGTCCGACCCGGCCACGGCAGCAGGTTGCATTGCCACACCTCTTCCTCGGTTCTGTGTTGCCCGGAGATTACGCTCCGGCGGGACTGTTAGTGAAGAGGGAATCAAGAAACACTTTCTGTTTCCACCCTCACGCGACTCCGGGAGGCCAGGAACGACGCCATGCGGGCCTGTGCCTCCGGGCCGTCCGCCAGGCCGGCGATCAGCCGCGCCTCTTCGGCGAGGTGACGGCGCAGGTCGTCCCTGGTGCCGTCGTCGCACAGTAGGCGCTTCGAGGCGCGCAGTGCCTCACCGGCCCCGGCTGCGAGCTCGGCGGCGGTCCGGTGGGCGGCCTCGTCCAGTTCGTCGTCGCCGACGGCCCGGGAGATCAGGCCGTGACGTTCGGCATCGTCGCCGGTCAGGACCCGGTTTGTCAGGATCAGATCCGCTGCCAGCCGGGGACCGACCAGGCGCGGCAGGAACCACGAGGCCCCGCAGTCCGGCGACAGCCCGATCGCCGTGTACGCCAGCCGGAACCGCGCCGACCGGGCGGCAAGGACGATGTCGCCGACGAGAGCGAGGCCGATGCCGCCGCCCGCCGCCGCGCCGCGCACGGCGGCCACCACGGGCACCGGCAGCTCGTGCAGCGCCCGCAACGCCGCGTGCGCGGCGGTCGCCACGGCATGCACATAAGGTCCGGTCTTAGCGCCCAGGCCGGCGAAAGCGCGCAGGTCACCGCCCACGCAGAAGTTGGCTCCCGTCGCCCGCAGCAGGACCGCGCCGCCGGGGTCGGCGGCCACCCGGGCGGTCATGTCCCGAAGCGCCTCGGCTGTCCGGAGGTCCAGGGCGTTGCCCCGTCCTGGGTCGTCCAGCCTCAGCTCGACGACCCCGTCGGGATGCCGGACGACCCGGACCGGCTGGGTATCCACCGGCTGATGGTTCATGGGGGTCCTCTCCCGTCGTCGCCCAGCGTCACGGAGGCAAGATACTGAAGACGCTGTACAGTTTCTAGAGTCGCGACGGGCACCGATGCCCGTACGCCCGTCGGCGGGGAGGAACCATGCCTGTCCAGTTCGATGTCGATCCGTCTGTCGCCCGGCTGGCCGAGGCCACCGCGGTGTTCGTACGTGAAGTGGTGATCCCGGCCGAGCGCGAGTGCGGCGGCTCCGTGCACGACGCCCCCGAGGCACTGCGCCAGGCTCTGCAGAAGGGCGCTCGGCAGGCAGGCGTGTTCGCGCCGCACGTGCCGGCACGGTGGGGCGGGCACGGGCTGGACCTGCGCGGCCAGGCGGTCGTGTTCGAAGCCGCCGGGTACTCGCTGCTCGGACCGCTGGCCCTGAATTGCGCGGCTCCGGACGAGGGCAATATGCACCTGCTGGAGAAGGTGGCCACCGAGGAGCAGCAGCAGCGCTATCTGCGCCCGCTCGCCGCCGGCGAGTCCCGGTCCTGCTTCGCGATGACCGAACCGGCGCCGGGCGCCGGCGCCGACCCCCGCTCCCTGCGGACCACCGCGACCCGGGTACCCGGCGGGTGGCGCATCGACGGGCGCAAGTGGTTCATCAGTGGAGCCAACGGAGCCGACTTCGCCATCGTCATGGCCCGCACCTCCGGCAGCCCCGGCGACCCGGGCGGCGCCACCATGTTCCTGGTCGACGCCGGCACCCCGGGCATGCGCATCGTCCGGGACATCGAAACCCTGGACGAGGGGCTCTTCGCCGGGCACAGCGAGATCGTCTTCGAGGAATGCGTGGTCGGCGAGGAGCAGGTGCTCGGCGCGGTGGACCGCGGCTTCGACAACGCCCAGGTCCGGCTCGGCCCCGCCCGAATGACGCACTGTATGCGCTGGCTGGGAGCGGCCCGCCGCGCTCAGGACGTCGCACTGGAGCGGGCGGGCAGCCGGATGGCGTTCGGCTCCGTGCTGGGAGACCTCGGCATGGTGCAGCAGATGCTGGCCGACTCCGAGATCGACATCGAGGCGAGCCGCGCCCTGATTCTGCGTACCGCCTGGGAGTTGGACACCGGATCCGCCGCGGCCGCGCAGCTCACCTCGGTGTCCAAGACCTTCGTCGCGGAGGCGGTGGGGAGGGTGGTCGACCGGTCGGTACAGATCTGCGGAGCGCTCGGCATCTCGACCGCCGACGCCCCGCTGGCCCGCCTGCTCAGGGAGGTGCGCCCGTTCCGGATCTACGACGGCCCGTCGGAGACACACCGGTTCGCCATAGCGCGCCGCGCGGTGAAGCCCTACCGGCAGCCCCGCCCGCTTGACGCTGCCGGCTCATGACGGCGCCGGCCCGGAACACCTTCTCACCACCCCAACAACACCACCGCAAGGGCCATCACATGGAAACCGTCTCCCGCCTCGGCGTCGTCGGCTGCGGCCTCATGGGCTCCGGCATCGCCGAAGTCGCCGCCCTCGGCGGCACCGACGTCCTGGTCATCGAGTCGTCCCCCGAAGCAGCCCGGACCGGCCGCCGACGCGTCGAGGTCTCCCTCGACCGCGGTGTGCGCCGCGGCAAGATCACGGAGGCAGCGCGGGACGCCGCGCTCGCCCGCCTGGCCGTCACCGACGACTTCGACGCCATGGCGGACCGTCAGTTCGTCATCGAGGCCGTCGCGGAGAACCGTGACATCAAGACCGGCATCTTCCAGACCCTGGACCGCGTCGTGACCGATCCCCAGGCCATCCTCGCCAGCAACACCTCGTCCATACCCATCGTCGACCTGGCCGTGACCACAAAGCGGCCCACTCAGGTCATCGGCATGCACTTCTTCAACCCGGTACCGGTGCAGGCCCTGGTCGAGGTCATCCCGGCCCTCACCACGAGCCCCGACACCGTCGCCCGGACGAGCGCCTTCGCCTCCGGGTGCCTTGGAAAGGAGGTCGTCCAGGCCACCGACCGCTCGGGGTTCGTGGTCAACGCACTCCTCGTGCCCTACCTGCTCGCCGCGGTGCGCATGGTCGAGTCCGGATCCGCCCGCGCCGAGGACATCGATCGCGGCATGGAACTCGGCTGCGCACATCCCATGGGACCTCTGCGCCTTCTCGACCTCATCGGGCTCGACACCGCCCAGGCCGTGGCGGAATCGATGTACGAGGAGTTCAAGGAGCCGCTCTACGCGCCGCCCGCGCTGCTGCGCCGCATGGTCGCCGCGGGCCGCCTCGGCCGCAAGAACGGCCACGGATTCTACGACTACGCCGCCTGACCGCCGGCGCGGCGCCGCAGGCCTCGCCCGAGCTGTACGGGCTCAGGTCCAGTCAGGCAAAGGTCAGATGACTGAGGTTCGTACGGGTTCAGGGTCCAGCAAGGCAAAGATCGGATGAATCAGGTCCGTACGGGCTCCGGTCCGGCCACGCTCCGGCAAAGGACGACTCAGGCCCGTACGCGCTCCGGTCCGCAGCATGGGCCCATTCCCCACGAGTTGAGGACCGTACGGGTCGCAGATGCCACCTCAGCCCTTCGCGTTCCCGCGTGTTGACGCGCGAGGCCGCGGAATGGTCGGCCGGCAGGAGCAGTTGACCGGGGGCGGCGGCCGCGACCCTCGTACCGGTGGAGTGCGCGCAACCGGAACATCCCAGTTCAGCGGCGTAATCGGACCGACCGCACCGTTACGAGCCACCGCGCGCGGATTCCTCCCGGCAGCTCAGCTCTCCGCCGACGTAGCCCTGCCGCTCGAACGCTGTCGAGCCGTCAACTCCGAGGCGGCCCAGGCGGATGGTAACGGTCCCGCCGCGGCGCCCGAGGAGGGGCGCGCGGACTGCCGCAGCGCGTGGGGGGCGCCAAATTGGTCAAGCGAAGGCCAAATTTCTCCGTGCACGAGTGTTGTCCAGACCACCCTGACGCGGCTTACATAGGACGAAAGCGTCGCTGAAAGCGCTTTCACGCACCACGTTATCCGGCCAACCCATGAGGCGGTCCAGCCGACGAGGGGTGTCCATTCGATGAGAACAACGCACCGTCTGCAAGGGGGAATCACCGTCGGCACGCTGACCCTGGTGCTCGTCGCCAGTGGCTGCGTCTCCGGCGGCTCCAACTCCGAGGACTCACCCGACGACCCCATCGTGATCGGCGTCTCCTTGCCTCTCACCGGCGACTTCTCCGAGCCCGGCAAAGGCGTCGAGCGCGGCTACAAGTCCTGGGCGAAGATCGTCAACGACAAGGGCGGACTCCTCGGCCGCAAGGTCGAGTTGAAGATTCTCGACGACCAGTCCAACGCCGACCGGGTCGTCTCCGACTACGAGCAGCTGATCGGCAAGGACGAGGTGGACCTGGTCTTCGGCCCCTTCTCCACCCGGCTCGTCGTCCCCTCCGCGCGTGTCGCGGACGAGTACGGCATGCTCTTCGTCGAGCCGGCGGGAGCGGCGCCGGAGGTCTTCGACCAGGGCTTCAAGAACCTCTTCTACGCCGCGCCGGCCGTCGCCAACGACCACTACAACTACCTGGCCGAATACATCCTGGCCCTGCCGGCCGACAAGCGTCCCAAGACGGTCGCGTACGCCGCGATGGATGACCCCTTCGCCCAGGGAACGGCCTACGGACTCAAGGAGAAACTCGAGAAGGGCGGCATCAAGACCGTAGTCAACGAGGTCTACCCTCCCAACACCACCGACTTCGGCGGCATCGCCGCCAAGATCGCCGACTCCAAGGCGGACATGGTGGTGGGCGGTTCGCAGTACCAGGACGGCGTCAATCTGATCGTCGCCCTCCAACAGCTCAACTACCAGCCGAAGATGGCCGCCTTCTCCACCGCGCCGACGGAACCGGAGTTCGCGAAGGCCGTCGGCAACAAGACCGAGGGGATCCTCGCACCCACCGGCTACACACAGAAGGGCGACTACCCCAGCAACAAGGAGTTCGTGGAGAAGTACACCAAGCAGTTCGGCAAGGCCCCGGAGGAGGACGAGGCCAACGCCTACACCACGGGTCAGGTGGTCGCGGCGGCGGTCAAGGCCGCCGACTGCGCCTCCCAGGACCCCGAATGCCAGAGCAAGATGGTCGAGTGGCTGCGCGGCCACCAGGTGGAGACCGTCGTCGGACCGCTGAAGTGGGACGACAAGGGCCGTCCGCAGAGCGCGCACATGATCCAGCAATGGGTCGACGGAGAGATCCAGATCGTGCTCCCCGAGCAACAGAAGGAAGCCGATCTGATCTACCCCAAGCCGGCGTGGTGAGGCCGGCGTGCCCTCCGCGAGCCTTGTTTTCCAGAGCGTCGTCCTCGGTGTGCTGCTGGGAGGGCTCTACGCCCTCCTCGCGGCAGGCCTGACCCTCTACTTCGGCGTCATGCGCGTCGTGATGATCGCCCACTCCGCCTTCCTGATCCTCGCCGCCTACCTCGCCTGGTACGCCCACCGGGAGACCGGTGTGGACCCGCTGCTCACCCTGTTCGTCACCGTGCCGCTGTTCTTCGCCGCGGGCGTCGCCATGCAGCGGCTGCTCCTCACCCGACTGCGCCCCGCGACGCTCACCATGATGTCGGTGCTGCTCACCTTCTCGGTCGCCCTCGTCATCGAAGGGCTGCTCGGGTACGTCTTCAGCGGCACCCAGCGCCGTATCCGGCTCGGCTACAGCTCGGCCGGTTTCGAGTTCCTCGGGGCGAGGATCGCGGCGGTCAAGCTGATCGCCTTCGGCATGGCCGCACTCGCCCTGCTCGGGCTGTACATGCTGATGAAGCACAGCCGGTTCGGCCAGGCGCTGCGCGCCACCATCCAGCACCGGGAAGCCGCCCAGCTGCTCGGCATCGACACCGACCGGGTCGCCGGCTACGGCTTCGGGCTCGGCCTCGCCACGGCGGCCGTCGGCGGCACGGCACTGGCCCTCGACACCACCATCTACCCCTCGCTGCACTGGCACTGGATCGGCCCGCTGATGGCCATCATCGTCGTCGGTGGACTCGGCAGCGTGCCGGGAGCCGCCATCGCGGCCATGACGCTGGGCATGCTCCAGAGCCTGCTCCAGCTGGAACTCTCGACCACCTGGGCGCAGACCGTCTTCTACGTCGCGCTCTTCGCCACCTTGGCCTTCCGGCCACAGGGATTCTTCGGGGGGCGGCTTGCCCAGAGATTCTGAAGCCCCGGTCCCCGCAGGCGAAGCCCCGCTCCGGGCGGGCGCAACCTCGCTCCGGGCGGGTGGAACCTCGCTCCGGGCGGGCCAAACCCCGTCCTGGGCAGGCAGGTTGCTGCGCCTCGGCATCCTGCTCGCCGTGGTCGCCGTCGTGCTGTCCTTCCCGTCCATGGCCCCGAGCCCGTACGAGATCACCGTGGGCATCGCCATCCTCAACTACGCGGTGCTCTCCACCTCGTGGAACTTCGTCGGCGGCTTCACCGGCTACATCTCCCTCGGGCACGGCGGCTTCGCCGGACTCGGCGCCTACGGGACCGGACTGCTGGTCACCAAGGCCGAACTCCCGCCCTTCGCCGCCCTGTTCACGGCCGCCGTCCTGGTGGCCGCGGTCGCCGTGCCGGTCGGCTACGCCGCCCTGCGCGTGCGCGGCGCCTCCTTCGTCATCGTCTCCATCGCCCTGGTCCTCATCCTGCTGCTGGTCTTCCAGAGCTGGTCCTCCTTCACCGGCGGCTCCCGAGGACTGGTCGTACCACGGCCCTTCCCCGGCATGCTGCGCGCCGAGCACCACCGCACCTTCTACTTCCTCTTCGCCGCGCTGCTCGCGGCGGCGCTGGTGGTCTGGTGGATCATCGACCGCTCGCGGTTCGGCATGGGCCTGAAGGCGATCCGTGAGGACGAGGACAAGGCCCAGTCGCTGGGCACCCCCACCTACACGTACAAACTCGTGGTGTTCGTGGTCTCCGCCGCCTTCACCTCGCTGGCGGGCGGTCTCTACGCGCTCTGGTTCGGCGACCTCGACCCGGTCTTCCAGTTCTCCATCCTCAGCGGGGCGTACATGGTGCTGATGGCGCTGCTGGGAGGCGTACGTCATCTGTACGGACCCGTGCTCGGGGCCGTGATCGTCGGGTACGGGCTGGAGTACTCCAAGATCGAATACGGAGACACACCCCTGCACCTGGTCGTGGCGGGGCTGCTGCTGGGCGTCGTCGTGATGTTCATGCCGGACGGGGTCATCCCGGCCGCCACCGCCCTGTTGGACCGCTTCCGCAAGACCGGCGAGACCTCCATCCGCGAGGTGACCGCCGCCGAACTGCGGGAGCGGCGCGGACAGCGCAACGGAACGGAAGAGGTGAGAGACAGTGAGCGAAGCGGGAGCGGAAGCGGGAAGGGAAGCCCGACCTGAGCGTGAGCCTGAGCCTGAGCCGAGTCTGGCGACCGTCGGGCTCACCAAGGCCTTCGGCGGGGTCACCGCGCTCGACTCCGCCACCGTGACCTTCCACCACGGCAAGGTCAACGCCCTGATCGGCCCCAACGGCTCCGGAAAGACCACCTTCTTCAACTGCGTCACCGGGATGATCCGCCCGGACGCGGGCCGTACCACCTACCGCGGACGCGACATCACCGGAAAGCCCCCGCACCGGATCGCCCGCGCCGGCATCGGACGCTCCTTCCAACTGTGCCGCGTCTTCCCGCGGATGACCGTACTGGACAACCTCCTCGCCGCGGTACGACCGTCCGGTCTGGCGGGACAGCTCGCGGGCGCGGGCAAGCGGGAGGAGACCGAGCGGGCCCGGAACTGGCTGGCTCGGATGGGCATCGAGCATCTGGAGCGGGCCGAGGCACGCCAACTGTCCTGGGGACAGCAGAAGTTGCTGGAACTCGCGGGTGTGCTGATGAGCGAGCCCGAGCTGGTCCTGCTGGACGAGCCGGCGGGCGGCGTCAACCCGGCGCTCATCGACCGCATCTGCGAGCTGGTCCGCGAACTCAACACCGAGGGGCGGACCTTCCTGATCGTCGAACACAACATGGACCTGGTCATGAGCCTGAGCGACCACGTCGTCGTGTTCGACCGCGGCAGGCCGATCGCACAGGGCCCGCCCTCGGTGATCCAGTCCGACGAACGAGTCCTCGGGGCATACCTTGGCGTCTGACTCTGACTCCGCAATCCTTCTCGAACTCGACGACATACAGGCCGGATACGGCCGGGCGGCGCTGGTGCTGCGCGGGCTGACCGTCCAGGTCCCCGCCGGGGCGATCGTCTGCCTGGTCGGGCCGAACGGCGCGGGCAAGTCCACCGTTCTGAAGGTCGCCAGCGGGCTCCTCGCCCCGCGCGCGGGCCGGATCCTGGTCGACGGCGAGGACCTCACCGGCCACGGACCGCAGCGGATGCTCGCCGCCGGAGTCGCCCACGTCCTCCAAGGGCACAGCGTCTTCCGGGAGATGACGGTCGCCGAGAACGTCCTGCTGGGCGGCTACACCCTCCGGGACAAGGCACTCCTCGCCGAGCGGGTGAGCTTCGTGCGGGAACTCTTCCCGGTCGTGGGGGAGCGGTGGACGAGCCTGGCCGGGCTGCTCTCCGGCGGCCAGCAGAAGCAGGTGGAGTTCGCGCGCTCGCTGATGGTCAAACCCCGGGTGGTGCTCCTGGACGAACCCTCGATGGGGCTCGACCCCAAGGCGACCGGCATCGTCTTCGAGCAGATCGTACGGATGCGGGACGCGGGCACCGCCGTCCTGCTCGTGGAACAGAACGCGCGGCGCGCCCTGGAGGCCGCCGACACCGGCTGCGTCCTCGACCTCGGCCGCGTCCATGTCTCCGGCCCGGCACGGCAGTTGCTCGCCGATCCCCAACTCGGCGAGCTCTACCTCGGAGGCCGACCCGCGCGCCGCTGACGTGCGCACCCCCGGCTCACGACACATCCCGGCCACGACAAATCCTCGGCCACGACAATCCCTGCCCACGACATGCCGCCCTCCGAGGCCGTCCCTCGGCGACACGCCGCACCTGGGACGCGCGGCACCTTCGACACGCCGTCCCTCCGACAGCCGCCCCCCTCCGCGACACGCCCGCCCATGACCCGCCTCGCAAAGGAGCGAGTGGAATGTTCATGCGACGCAGACGGCACACCGCCGCGGCACTCGCCGCCTTCCTGACCGCCTCGACCGCCGTGGCGGCCGCACCCGCGCAAGCAGGGGCCGACCAAGGTGCCGTACACCCCACCCTGAGGCCGTACTTGGCGGCGTACTACGACTTCGAGCACCCGGTGCGTGGGAACCCGGCGAAGGAGCGGGACCAGGGCTTCTCCCGCACGGACATCGACCTGGTCAACGGCGGGGCACTGATGCGGACGGCGGACGGGGGACACCGCGGCAGCCGGACCTCGATCCAGGTGCGGCAGGTGAGCCCGGACACAGCGGGCAACGACGACTGGAAGGCAGGCGTGTACGGGACTTCCGGCGTGCCGACGCTGAAGCCCTTCAACGCGGTCAAGGGAATCACCGTCATGGGCTGGTTCAAGATGACCGGCCCGAACCCGAGCCCGAACAGCAACACGGCAGCCCCGGACGACTACTACGGCGCCGTCGGCCTGGCCGGGGTGCTGTCGGGGGACTCCGACGGCCACGCGGTCCGTGCCCTGCTGGAAATCATCAACGTGAACGGCGAACTGCGTCTGGTGGCCCTCGGCCGGCGCATCGACGGGGCGAGCTCGCAGACCTTCGCCGCCTCCCAGGACTGGCGGACCCTGCTGCCCGACGGCACATGGGTCTTCCTCGCCGCGACCTTCGACTTCGACACCGGAGCCATGGCGCTCTATCGCAACGGGCAGCGGCTGGACGGCTTCTACGCCGTCGCCGGCGACCCCTGGGACCTCTCGACACCAGGGCCGCACAAGACCTCGCCCACCGACCCCCGGGGCATCAAGATCGGCGGCAGCTTCCCGCAGAACACCGCCGAACGCAATCCCTGCGACTGCCGCATGGACAGCCTGATGTTCCTGAACCGGGCCGTGGACGGCGAGCGGATACGGGCTCAGTACCGACTGGTGAGCACCGGCCAGAACTGAGCCATCAGTAAGGAGGAATGACCGATGAACACATCCCCCGGCGTCAGACCAAGAACCCTATTGCTGGCCCCTCTTATCGTCCTCGCCCTGCTGTTGTCGGCCCTCGTCGCCGTACCAGGAAGGGCGCACGCGGCTGCCGACCCCCTCACCGATCCCCTGCCCGACCGGCCCGCCGCCTCCGGCATAGGGCTGACCGTCGAGGAGTTCGCCTCCTTCCCGAAGACGGAACCGTCGCCAGGCCCGGTCACCGATCCACGGCTGGTGCGGCACGCGCGTATCAACTACCTGAGCGAACTCCCCGACGGATCCGGCCGGATGGCCGTTCCCGACCTCAACGGCAAGCTGTATCTCGTCGAGGACGGCACCCCGCACGTCTACCTGGACGTCGGCGCCACCTTCGCCCCCCAGTTCTTCGCCAGCCGGGGCCTCGGCCAGGGCTTCGGGTTCGTCACCTTCGACCCCGACTTCAAGCGCAACGGCCGCTTCTACACCGTCCACACTGAACTGGCCTCCGCCACCACCGTCGTCCCCGACTGGCGACAGGCGGCCACGACGAACTACCACGGCATCATCACCGAATGGACCGCCGACGACCCCTCGGCCGACACCTTCCATGGCACCCGCCGCGAGATCCTGCGCATCGGCTTCGCGGGCACGATCCACGGCATCCAGCAGATCGACTTCAACCCCACGGCCGACCCTGACGACCCCGACTACGGCCTGCTCTACGTCGCCGTCGGCGACGGCGGCCAGGGCGCGCGGAACACCGAGCCGCAGAACCTGTCCCTGCCGCACGGCAAGATCCTGCGCATCGACCCGCGCGGCAGCAACGGCGCCAACGGCCAGTACGGGATCCCGGCGCGCAACCCGTTCACCGGCACCCCCGGCGCGCTGGGCGAGATCTACGCGTACGGCATGCGCGACCCGCACCGCTTCAGCTGGGACCCCGGCGGCAGTCACCGCATGTATCTCGGCCACATCGGTGAGCACGCCATCGAGTCCGTGTACGAGGTGCGCGCGGGTGACAACTTCGGCTGGAGCGAACGTGAAGGCCCCTTCGTCTTCGACAAGACAGCCACCGACCCCTGCGCCCGGATCCTCCCGCTCCCCGAGGACGACGAGCGGTACGGCTACACCTACCCTGTCGCCGCCTACGACCACGACCCGCCCGCCGACTGGAACTGCACCTCCGACGTGGGCCGCGCCATCGTGGGCGGTTTCGTCTACCGCGGCAGTGACCTGCCGGGACTGCGCGGCAAGTACATCTTCGGCGACCTCGTCGACGGACGGCTGCTCTTCGCCGACACCGAGGACATGGACCGCGACAGCAAGGATCTGGCACGGCTGTACGACCTCATGCTCTACGACGAGAGCGGCAAGCGCGTCACCATGCAGGACCTGGCCGGGGACGCCCGGGTGGACCTGCGCTTCGGGCGGGACGCGGACGGCGAGCTGTATCTGCTGTCCAAGGCCAACGGCAAGATCTGGAAGGTGACGGGCACCCGGAAGTTCGCCTCCTGCGACACCGACGGAACCACGCTCACCCGCGTCATGGGCGAGCGGAACTGGGCTCCCGTGACGCCTTCCAAGTGGCGGTTCACGGGCCACGAGGCCATCCTCGCCGAGGCGGGAGTCGCGCGACCCGGCCCGCGCCGCCCCCACGGAGGGTGCGAAACCGACGACGAAGGGCCCCGACGCCTCGCCAACGCCGACCGGCAGTGGTTCCACGGACGGCGGTGGCACGTCAGGCGGCACGAGCGGCGGCGGAGGAGGCGGCG
>NZ_VBZC01000049.1:10069-74278 GCF_005786655.1 Streptomyces montanus | reverse complement strand
GCCGCGCTCGGCGGGGGGACGTGGCGCGACCTGGCCGTGCGCGGGCTGCGCGGGCTGCGCGGGCTGCGCGGCACCGTAGGCGGCCGGCGGCTGCGAGGTGCCGTATCCGCCGGGCTCCCGCGCGGCGGACTGACCTTCGAACTCCGACGAGGCGCCGTACCCGCCGCCAGGCGTCCGCGGTGCCGCGTGCTCGGCGGAAGGAGGCGACGTCGCCGGGTCCTGCGCAGGCTGCGAGGCGCCATACGCACCCGACGTTCCCGCGGCGGCAGGATCGCCGGACGTCTGCGGAGCGCCGTAGCCATGGGGCATCTGAGGGGCGGCGGAACCGGCGGACGGCTGCGCGTCGCCGTACCCGCCCGGAGACTGCGGCCCGCCAGGGCCGGTCGGCCCTTGAGGCCCGCCCGGGCCACTTGG
Source organism: Streptomyces montanus (assembly GCF_005786655.1). Lineage (NCBI taxonomy): Bacteria > Bacillati > Actinomycetota > Actinomycetes > Kitasatosporales > Streptomycetaceae > Streptomyces > Streptomyces montanus. The sequence continues at coordinate 73,864 of NZ_VBZC01000049.1, read as the reverse complement.
GCCACCCGGCGTCTGCAGCGTCCCGTACCCGTCCGTCGGCCGACGCGGGGCGTACCCGCCCGCTCCCTGCGGCGGAGGCGGCGAGCCCTCCGGCGGGCGCCCGCTCGTGTCAGCCTGCTGGTGCGGCAGCGAACCGGCTCCGCCGTCCGGAGACGGCGGGTGGCCCGCACCGCCGGGCGCCGGAGCGGCACCCCACTGGGGCGCCGCATCGGCGCCCATCCCGTACTGCGAAGCCTGGTCGGACCCTTGCGACCCGTACCGCGTGGCCTGGTCGGACCCCCGCGCCCCGTACGCCGAAGCCTGGTCCGAGCCCTGCGCCCCGTACTGCGAAGCCTGGTCGGACCCTTGCGAACCGTACTGCGTGGCCTGGTCGGACCCCTGCGCCCCATACGCCGACGCCTGGTCCGAACCCTGCGCCCCGTACTGCGAGGCCTGGTCGGACCCCTGCGCCCCATACGCCGACGCCTGGCCGGAGCCCTGCGCTCCGTACCCGGACGCCCCGTCAGTGCCCCATCCCGGCGCGGAGGCGGAGGCCGGTGTGTCCCATCCGGGGGTGGGTTCGGACGGCGCGCCCCAGGAGGGGGCGGCGGGGTTGCCCGCGTCCGGAGCGGGTGAAGGTCCGCCCTGTCCGTGCTCCGGGGGAGCCTGGCCGGGGCCCCATGGCTGGCCCCAGGCCTGGCCGCCCGCCGGGGTCGCGTGGTCCGTCTGCTGCTGACCCGGGAGGAGAGGGGCCCCGCCGTCGGACGGCAGCACGATGCCTTCGCGCGCGGGGCGCTGCGAGGGCTCCTCGCCCTGTCCGTTCTGCGTCACCGGGACTCCTACGAATGGGGGACCTTCGGAATCGTCGGTTCACGCTACCGGGTCCCCACAACCCCATGCCACGCCGCTCAGAACGTGGCCCTCGCCCCATGGAGCAGAACTGACGAAATCCCCCCTCAAGGCGCCGGTAAGTGCTCCCTTTCACACATCACCCATCCGTGTCCTCCACTCACGCCCGCGTACGCCGACGTCTACGCCGCCGCCTGCAACTCCATCCGGGCCCCGAACTCCCGTACCACCGGCTCGTCCCGGTACGGCTCCAGTCGCTGCTGGAAGTCGTCCAGGTACTCGGCCCCGCGGTTCGACCGCAGCGTGCCGAGGAGCTCGACGGCCCGCATCCCCGTGTGACAGGCCTGCTCCACCTCGCGCTGCTGCACCTGCGCGCTGGCCAGCAGTACGAAGCCGATCGCGCGCCGCCGGGCGCGCGTCTCCGGATGCCCGGCGAGGGACTCCTCCGCGCATCGCGCGGCCGCCTGGGCCTGCCCGAGATCCCGGTGGCAGTGCGCCAGTTCGTCGGCCAGATAGGCCTCGTCGAAGTGCGCGATCCACTGCGGATCGTCCCCGGAGGCCCCGTCGGCCGACTCCAGGGCCGTGACCGCCCGCCCCGACGCCACTTGGGCCGCCCGGGCGTCGCCCATGAGCGCGTGCCCGCGCGCCTCGGCGGCGTGGAACATCGACTCCGCGCGCGGGGTCACACGCCCACGCGCGCCCTCCTGCGCCGCGCGCGCCAACTGCGCGATCTCCCGCGGGTTCCCGAGCTGCGCGGCCAGGTGGCTCATGGACGCGGCCAGTACGTACCCGCCGTACCCGCGATCGCCTGCCGCCTGGGCGAGCCGCAGCGCCTGGATGTAGTACCGCTGCGCCAGGCCCGGCTGCCCGGTGTCGACCGCCATATAGCCCGCCAGCTCCGTCAACCGGGCGACCGCGGCGAAGAGTTCCCGCCCGACGGCTTCCCGGTACGAGCCCGCCAGCAGCCCGGAGACGACACTGTTCAGGTAGTGCACGACCACCGGGCGCACGTGCCCGCTGCCGTACTGATGGTCCAGGTCCACCAGCGCCTGCGTCATCGCCCGGACCGCCGCCACGTCGGAGAGCCCGACCCGCGGCCCGACCGAGCGTGCCACCTGCGAGTCCGGCGCGGAGATCAGCCAGTCGCGGCTCGGCTCGACGAGCGCGGAGGCGGCGACGGACGAGCCGGACAGGAAGTCCCGGCGGCCCACGTCGCTGCGCCACAGCTCGCAGACCTGCTCGATGGCGCCGAGAACGGTCGGCGAGAACTGCAGGCCCACACCGGAGGCGAGGTTCTTGCCGTTCGCCATCCCGATCTCGTCGATCGTGACCGTCCGGCCCAGTTTTCGGCCCAGCGCCTCGGCGATGATCGCGGGCGCCCGCCCGCGCGGCTGCTGTCCGCGCAGCCAGCGCGCCACGGACGTCTTGTCGTAGCGCAGATCGAGACCGTGCTCCGCGCCGCACATGTTGACCCGGCGGGCCAGCCCTGCGTTCGAGCAGCCCGCTTCCTGGATGAGCGCCTGCAGCCGTTCGTTCGGCTGCCGCGCGACGAGAGGCCTTGCGGCCATGGCGTACCCCCTGCTTCACGGCTCGGGTGCCTGCCCGCGCACCGAGTTGACGATTCCTCACGGCCGGCCCCCCGACCCGAGGGAATGGATCCGGCCCTGAAGATCAATGCCCCGCGGACATACCGAAAATGCGAGACATGCGAGGATTGCCGGGGTTGAAGGCTGCTGCCCGGCCTCACACGTGGCTACCCAGCCCACGCCGTCGCTGCCCATGCGCGCCCCCACCCATGCATCCATGCGCCCCACACGAGGGATCGATGCTCCTCCCCCGCGCGCGTCAGGACCGTAACCCGAGGTGGGCACGGGAGTTGAGTTCAGCGTGGAAGAGACCATCACGAGCACCCAGACCGCGCAGATCCCCAAGCAGCGCGGGGAAGCACTGCAGGACATCGCCGTGCGCTATGCCGAAGAGCGCCACTGGGACGTGTTCCCCGGCACTTGGCTGGAAGCCGTCGACGGGGTGCAGCGCTGCTCGTGCGGCGAGCCCGCGTGCGCCCTCCCCGGCGCGCACCCGGCGCGCGAGGACTGGCCGACCCAGGCGACGGGCAGTGCGACCGTCGCGCGCCGGCTGTGGTCGAAACAGCCGGCCGCGTCGATCCTGCTGCCCACGGGGCGCACGTTCGACGCGATCGACGTCCCCGAGACGGCGGGCTTCCTCGCGCTCGCCCGCATGCGGCGCATGGAACTGACGCTCGGCCCCGTGACCTGCACCCCGGCCCGGCGGATGCAGTTCTTCGTCCTGCCCGGAGCCGCCGCGAAGATCCCCGACCTGGTCCGCAGGCTGGGCTGGCCCCTCTCGACGCTGGATCTGGACGTGCTCGGCGAGGGTGCGTACGTGGCGGCGCCGCCCACCCGGTTCGGGGCACACGGAGCGGTGCAGTGGGCCTGCCGGCCGACACCCGCCAACCGGTGGCTGCCCGATGCGGAGGAGCTGATCTCGCCTCTCGCTTACGCGTGCGGGCGCGACGCGCGTCGTTGACCCGTCGAAATGTCACAGCCCCGCGCCCCTCGGGCGCGCGGCCCCGGCCGGGTGCGCAGCGCTGACACGTATCGTGCTCGCATGACGGAGGGAGCGAGGGTGGGCGCTGTTGCCGTGCGGGTGCAGGGACTGTGGAAGCGGTTCGGGGAGCAAATCGCTGTAGCGGGGGTCGATCTGGAGTTGCCCGCGGGCCGGTTCATCGGCCTGGTCGGGCCGAACGGGGCGGGGAAGACCACCACCCTGTCGATGGTGACCGGCCTGCTCCGGCCCGACCAGGGCACCGTCGAGGTCGTCGGACACGACGTGTGGCGCGATCCGACGGAGGTCAAGGCCCGCATCGGCGTCCTGCCCGAGGGCCTGCGGCTGTTCGAGCGCCTGTCGGGCCGTGAACTCCTCGCGTACACCGGGCGGTTGCGCGGACTGCCGGGCGCCGAGGTCGACAAGCGGGCCACCCAGCTGCTGGACGTCCTCGACCTGGCCGGCGCCCAGCACAAGCTCGTCGTCGACTACTCGACCGGTATGCGCAAGAAGATCGGGCTCGCCGCGGCGCTCCTCCACAATCCCGAAGTCCTCTTCCTCGACGAGCCGTTCGAGGGCGTCGACCCCGTCTCCGCTCAGACGATCCGCGGCGTCCTGGAGCGGTACACCGCGTCCGGCGCCACCGTCGTCTTCTCCTCCCACGTCATGGAACTCGTCGAGTCGCTCTGCGACTGGGTCGCGGTGATGGCCGCGGGCCGCATCCGCGCACACGGCCCGACCGCCGACGTACGCGGCGCGGCGCCCTCCCTCCAGCAGGCGTTCCTCGAACTCGTCGGGGCGAACGACCGCGACACGAGTACCCACCTCGACTGGCTCGGCGGCGGCGCCCGATGAGCACCGCCGCCGTCGTCCCCGTCGTCGTACGGCTGAAGCTGTCCCTCCTGCGCAACGGCCTGCGGCAGTCGGCCGGGCGGCGGGCCGCGTACGTCGCGTCGGTCGTCCTCGTCCTGTTCTTCGCCGCGCTCCAGCTCATCGGCCTGATCGCGCTGCGCGGCAACACCCACGCGGTGTCCGTCACGGTGCTGCTCACCACCGTCCTGGCGCTCGGCTGGGCCGTGATGCCCCTCTTCTTCCCCGGCGGCGACGAGACGCTCGACCCCACCCGCCTGGTGATGCTGCCGCTGCGCCCGCGCCCGCTCGTCCGCGCCCTGCTGGCGGCTTCCCTGATCGGCATAGGGCCGCTGTTCACCCTGTGCATGTTCGCCGGTTCCGTGATCGCGACGGCGCGCGGCACGGCGGCGTACGTCACCGGAGTCGTCGCGGTCGTCCTCGCGCTTCTCGTCTGTGTGGCCCTCGCCCGTGCGGTCGCCGCCGCCAACATCCGTCTGCTGACCAGCCGCAAGGGCCGCGATCTCGCCGTACTCAGCGGTCTGGTGATCGCCGTGGGGGCGCAGGTCGTCAACTTCGGGGCGCAGAAGCTCGGTGCGTCGGGTCTGTCCACGCTGGATCCGGCGGCCGACGTGCTGCGCTGGGTGCCGCCGGCGTCGGCGATCGGCGCGGTCGACTCGGTGAGCGAGGGCGCGTACGCCACCGGGGTCGCCCAGATCGCCCTGAGCGCGCTGGCGTTGACCGCTCTGCTGGCACTCTGGCAGCGGAGTCTGACCCGGCTGATGACCTCGCCGGACGGCTCCACTCTCCAGGCCGCCGAGCCCGCGCGTGACCGGGCCGGCCGCTCCTCGGGCCTGGGCCGCCTGCTGCCCGCGGGCCGCACGGGCACGGTCATGGAGCGCAGTCTGCGGTACGTGTGGCGCGACCCCAAGACGAAGGCCGCGTGGGTGACGTCGCTCGCGATCGGCCTGATCGTGCCGCTGTTCAACGCGTTGCAGGGCACCGGCTCGATCTACTTCGCGTGCTTCGCCGCCGGGATGCTCGGGATCCAGATGTACAACCAGTTCGGGCAGGACACGTCCGCGTTCTGGATGGTCGCGATGACGATCTCGTCCACGCGCGACGCGTATGTCGAGCTGCGCGGACGGGCGTTGGCGCTCCTGGTGATCACCCTCCCGTACGCGACGCTCGTGACCGTCCTGACGACGGCGATGCTCGGCGACTGGCCCGCCCTGCCCGAAGTCCTGGGCCTGTCCTTCGCGTTGCTCGGCGCGATGCTGGCGACCGGGGCCTGGTCCTCCGCCCGTTTCCCGTACTCGATCCCTCAGGAGGGCTACAAGAACGTGGCCCCCGGGCAGGCGGGCCTCGCCTGGATCTCCATCTTCGGCGGCATGGTCTCGGCGGCCCTGCTGTGCGCGCCCGTCCTCACCTTCACGATCGTGCTGCACGTCGTGAAGGGCGGGGAGGAGTGGACGTGGGTGCTGCTGCCGCTGGGGACGGCGTACGGCGCGCTGATCGGTCTGCTGGGGCTACGGCTGGCCGCGCCGCGCACGGCACGGCGGCTGCCGGAGATCCTGGCGGCGGTCAGCAAGGGCTGACTGCGCGTCTTTGCGCGTCATGAGGCGAGCAAGGTGTCCAGGAACGGCTCGATCGCCGCGCGCCAGGCGTCCGGCTGGTCATAGTGCACGAGGTGGCTCGCGTCGGCGACCTCCGCGTACTGGCCGCGGGGCAGCACGCGGACCATCTCCTGGGACTCGGCCCGGCCCAGCTCGCCGTCCAGGCCGCGTACGACGAGAGTGGGACAGCTGACCTGCGCCAGCTCCTCCCAGTGCGCGTCGTACACCCAGGTCTGGCGGGACTTGAGCATCTGCTCGGGCTCGAAGACGGGGCGCCAGCCGTCCTCGGACTCGGCCATGACCTCGGCGTAGAACTCGCCGCGTGCCGGATTCGGGCGCTCCACCCAGGGGTCGTCCTCGCCGAACCACTTGCGTACGTCCGCGAGTGTGGCGAAGGGGACGGGCCAGGCCTTGAACCAGTCCTCCCACTCGCGCTGCGAGGCCGCGCCGAGCGCGGAGGCCCGCATGTCACAGATGATCAGCCCGCGTACGAGGTCGGGCCGCTTGGCGGCGAGCTGCCAGGCGGTCAGCGCGCCCATGGCGTGGCCGATCAGTACGGCCTGGGCGAGGCCCAGCTGTTCGAGCGCCGCCTCGGCGTCGTCGACGTAGGCCTCACGGGTGTACTCCCCCTCGGGGGGCTTGTCGCTCTGGCCGTGGCCGCGCTGGTCGAGCGCGACGGCGCGATGGCGCTCGGACAGCCAGCGGGCGGTGGACGCCCAGTGCGAGGCTCGGCCCATGAGGCCGTGCAGTAACAGCACGCCGGGCGCCCGCCCCGTCTCCCCGGTCTTGGGAGGGTCGGCGAACTCCCAGGCGGCGAGGCGTACGCCGCCCGCTCCAGTCACCTCGATGCGCCGCACCATGAGTTGGCACCCCCCTTGATCCACTCGGCCCGCTCGTGCCGCGTGAGTCGGCCGGTCTGCTGCTGTCGCTCGTCGTACCGCTGCTCCTGCTGGTTGTGCGCTGGTCGTGCTGGTTGTCCGCTGGTCGCGCTGGTTGTGCACTGGTCGTGCTGGCTTGTTGTGCCTACTGGTTATTCCTGCGTATTGAGTGACGGTTCCGTCACTCATACGTTATCGAATGCGCATTCGAAGGTGGGGCTTTTGGCGGCAACACCCCTCGTTCGAGTGACCTCGCTCAGGGATTGATCGCCGCCCGCGCGGGGAGATCTTCAGCGGGAGGCGGACCGCTCGGGGAAAACGGTCCGAGGGGAATGACCCTGAGAGCTCGGGGCTCCGGGTCAGCACAGGGGAGGACAGGCCCCGGCGCCACAATGCGCCGGGGCCCACCTCATGTCTGCGGTCGTGCACGTGGTCATGCCTGTGGTCACGCCCATGGCACATCCTGCCGCCCCTCCCTGACCAAGCGTCAGCGCCACCGCCTCCGCGATCAAGAACCCTCAGGTCATATGCCTCTCGCGACAGCGTCGCACGCAAACGGCTCGACCGCTGCGATTCGGCGCACTGAATCTTGTTTCTATGGGAACTGTGGGACGGGGCAACTGGTGGCCGGGTTAAGGGAGTTGAACACGAGATCGCAAGCAAGCCCGCCGCTGACCATGCCATCCGCCACCGCGGCGTGCGGTCAAGCGCGAGCCGGCCGCACGCCATCGGACGGGCCGGCGCGACATTGCCCCCACCACGGCCGACGGCCGGGCAACAGACCGAGCCGAAAGCGGGTCGGCGTGAGGCCGCCGAACACCCCCCGCGGCCGGCGGGGCGGTGGTCGGGCGAAGGGGTGGTGCTACTTCTTTGCCACGAAGACGTGGGAGGCGATGCCCGAATCCAGTTCGGCGGCCTCGCCGCCGCTGCCCACGAGGACGCCGCCCGCCGATTCCGTCACGCTGACCACCGAGCCGGGCTGCACGCCGGCGCGGCGCAGCGTGTACATCAGCTGCGCGTCCTTCTGGATGGGTTCGCCGATGCGGCGTACCACGACCGTCTTGCCGTCGCCGCCCGGGTCCAGGTCGGCCAGCGAGACCATGCCCGCGTCCAGGAACGGGTCGGCCCCGTCCTTCTCGCCCAGCTCTTCCAGGCCCGGGATCGGATTCCCGTACGGCGACTCCGTCGGGTGGCGCAGCAGCTCCAGGACGCGGCGCTCGACCGCCTCACTCATCACGTGCTCCCAGCGGCACGCCTCGGCGTGCACCTGCTCCCACTCCAGACCGATCACGTCGACGAGGAGGCACTCCGCGAGGCGGTGCTTGCGCATCACGCGTGTGGCCAGCCGGCGGCCCTCCTCCGTGAGCTCCAGGTGCCGGTCACTGGCGACCGCCACGAGGCCGTCACGCTCCATGCGCGCGACGGTCTGGCTCACCGTCGGCCCACTCTGGTCGAGCCGCTCGGCGATCCGGGCGCGCATCGGGACCACACCTTCCTCCTCCAGCTCGAGGATGGTGCGGAGATACATCTCCGTGGTGTCGATCAGTCCGGACATACGTGCCCCTTGATTAGCTCTGCCGGAGGCGGAGTGGCTCACCGGCGTGTGCGCTGGCCCTCGCACCAATTCTGACGCATACCACTGACAACCGTGCCGCGCGGTTGCCACCACGCGGTGACGAGTGCCTCCGTGGTGGTACCGACGCCCGTGTTGACAGCACAGTGGTCCAGACCGCAACGTGATCCGCGACACGACGGGCGTACGTCGAAGGGGCTTCGCCGATGAGCGAGAGCAAGCTGGCCGGGCAGTTCTTCGATGCCGCGATCCGCCTCCTGGAGCGCGTACGGGACGAGGAGACCGAGGCCATCTCGGCCGCCGGCACGCTGATCGCCGACACGGTCGCCGCCGAGGGCCGGCTGTTCGCCTTCGGCGCAGGACACTCCTCGCTGGCCGCGCAGGAGATCGTCTACCGAGCGGGCGGCCTCGCGCTCATGAACCTGCTCGCCGTACCGGGCGCCGTCGGCGTGGACGTCATGCCCGCCACCCTCGGCTCCGCCCTGGAACGCGTCGATGGCCTCGCGAGCGCCGTCCTCGACTCCAGCCCCGCGCGCGCGGGAGACACCCTCGTGATCATCTCCCTCTCCGGACGCAACGCCCTCCCCGTCGAAATGGCCATGAACGCCCGCGCCCTCGGCCTCAAGGTCATCGGGGTCACCTCGGTCGCGTACGCCACGGAGACGAAGTCCCGGCACAGCTCGGGCACGTACCTGAAGGACCACTGCGACATCGTCCTCGACTCGAAGATCGCGGTCGGCGACGCGGAACTCACCCACGACACCGTCGCCGCCCCCTTCGCCCCCGCCTCCGGCGTCGTCACGTCGGCCCTCCTCCAGGCGGTCATGGCCACCGCGGCGGGAGCCCTCGCGGACCGCGGCATCCAGCCGCCGCTCCTGCGCTCGGGCAACGTGGACGGCGGACACGAATGGAACCGCCGCGTCTTCGAGGAGCACGCGGACCGGATCTTCTACCGCCGCTGACCCGAGACGCGAGACCCGAGACGCGAGACCCGAACCACGAACCACGAACCCCGGAGCCGTTCTGCCCCTCCGGCCGGCTCGGCCGGCTCAGCCCCGCTCCGACGCCCCGGCCAGATCCAGCGCCGCGGCGATCCGTACCGCGACGTCCTCCGCGTACATCGCGTCGGCCCGCTCGAACTGCGTACGGCTGGCGCCCCGCAGGAACGTCACGACGCCCAGGGTCCGGCCGCGGCTGCGCAGGACCGCGCACAGCGCGTGCACCGAGTCCGCGGGCCACTGCCGGGCCGCGGCCCATTCCCGGGTCCGCTCGGGGGAGGACGCGCCCGCGCTGGCCCGTACGGACCCGATCCGGTCGACGCACTGCAGCGCGGGATGCCCCTCGGCGTACCGCACGGGCAGTCCGGCACGTCCGGCCGGCAGGCTCGGGCCCGGCGCTCCGGAGGGTGTGGCGGCGGCCCGTACGAGCCGCACCGGGCCCTCTCCGTCGCGTACGGAACCACCGGCCACCCGGTCGATCAGCGCGTGATCGGCGAAGCCGGCCAGCGCGAAGTCCAGATGAACGACCGCCGCCTCCGCCGGATCCTCGCACTCGGCCGCCGCACGCGCGGCCCGGTGCAGCTGGTTGGTCCGGAACCGCAGCAGCGAGGCCTCCTGCTCGGTCTGCTTGCTCTCGGTCACGTCCTGGAAGAGCCACCCGACACCGAGCGGCACCGGCTCCTCCGCGAGCGGCGAGGCCAGCCGCAGAAACCCGCTCCACCAGCAACGCCGCTTCTCGCCCTCCGGCGTCCGCACCGTCACCCACATCTCGGCGGGCGCGGGCGGCGACCCCTCCGCGAGCACATGCGTGAGCGCGCTCTCCAGCTCCTCGACGCCCTGCGCGAGCAGCTCCCCCAGGGGCCGCCCCAGCACAGCCGTACGCCCTATCCCGAGCGCGCGAGCCGCGTGCGCGTTGACGACGGCGGGCCGCAGATCGGCGTCGACGAGCACGACCCCCCACGACGCGTCCTCGAACAACGCCTCACTCAGAGCTATCGACCGCTCCAGGTCTATCTGCGCATGCACCTCGCTGAAGGCGCAGTACACGCCGGCGGGCTTCCCGTCCGGCCCGCGCACGGCAGCGGACTGCGTGCGGACGAGCACCCGCCCGCCCTCCTTGGTGAGCAGCGCGAACTCGTACACCTGCCGCCCCGGAGCCTGCATCGCCGACAGCAGCCGCTCCTGGACCTCCTCGGCGTCCGCCGTCCGCACGGCCCACCCGGCGAACCCCTGCCGCCCGACCGCCTCGTCCGCGGTCCACCCCAGAATCCGCTCGGCCTCCCGATTCCAATGGGTGACGACCCCGTCGGCGTCGAAGGCACACAACGCCGCGTCCATCCCATCGAGCAGAGCGGCAAGCAGATCGGCCCCGTCCCGCTCGGGCTCCTGGGGCCCCAGCTCGTCCGTGGTCCCGCTACGCCGTGAAGCACTCACCTGGCACCCCCTGCAGGCCGTGTCGGCGTGTCCTGCGCGGTACGACCGCGCTTCCGTTCACTCACTACGCATCACTCACTACGAATCATTCAACTCGAACGTGACGCAGCCCACACCGGGTTCCCCCAAGATTGCGGGAAATCGTTGTACGCGGGAAACGTCCGCCCCTCCTGCCCCACCCGCCACCGTGCCAGACCGTGCCGGCCCACGAAGCTCAGAGCGGCGCCCGGACATGGCCCAGGCCTCCCGGACCCGGCGGCCCCACATGGATGTAGTCGATCCGGACGCTCGGTGGGAAAGCGGGCGCCACGTAGGGATTGGCCGCGTCCCAGGTGGCCGACGGAGCCGCCGGGTCCGCGTACTCCCAGGCGTCGAGCAGCACCTGCCCGGGGACGACGGGTGCCGTCTTGTAGCCGCCGATCAGGCGGACCTCGTCCGAGTCGGGCCATGCGTTGAAATCACCGGTGAGGACGGGCGGGAACGCGGTCCCGCCACAGTGTTCCGCGACGAACCGGCACCACCGCCCGGTCCACGACGGGCCACCGGCTGAGTACGGCACAACCGAAATCGACCGTCGCGTCCCCCGCCGTCGCTGCCACCGCTCCCACGGCCCGAACCGCCACCACACGTTCCACGTCACCACACGCATACACCGCCCCACCCTCCGCTACGCCGCCCCCACCCGCCGCGGGAATCCGCACCTACCCAGAAAAAGCGCTTGAACGACCTCGGGGCCCTTCCTAGGGTGTGCAGTACACGAGAAGGGAGGTGGTTCGGCAGATGTATGAATACCGGACGCGTGAGGTGACTGCGGGCTAGCGGCTCGCCACCACACCCAGTGCGGTGCCGGACCAGCGCGTGAGTCGAGCGCGCAGCCGGCCCAATCTCAAGCAGTCACCCGACCCGCGAGCTCGCCGGTACGTCCGGCCGGCTCCCTCCCTTGGAGGGGACCAGAGCTCGCGGGTCGTCTGCGTTGCGGGGCCCGAGGGCTCAGCGTGCGATGTCCTCGTAGCCCTCGATCTCGTGCGGGTCGCGGGTGCCCGGGCCCACGTAGCGGGCCGACGGGCGTACGAGGCGGCCCGTGCGCTTCTGTTCGAGGATGTGGGCCGACCAGCCGGCCGTGCGGGCGCAGGTGAACATGGACGTGAACATGTGGGCGGGGACCTCGGCGAAGTCGAGGATGATGGCGGCCCAGAACTCGACGTTGGTGGCGAGGACGCGGTCGGGACGCCGGGCGTGGAGTTCCGCGAGGGCGGCCTTTTCCAGGGCCTCGGCGATTTCGAAGCGGGGGGCGCCGAGCTCGCGGGCGGTGCGGCGCAGGACTCGGGCGCGGGGGTCCTCGGCTCGGTAGACGCGGTGGCCGAAGCCCATGAGGCGTTCGCCCCTGTCGAGGGCCTGGCGGACGTAGGCGTCCGCGTCACCCGTCCGTTCGATCTCCTCGATCATGCCGAGGACGCGGGAGGGTGCGCCTCCGTGGAGGGGGCCGGACATCGCTCCCACGGCTCCCGAGAGCGCCGCCGCCACGTCCGCGCCGGTCGAGGCGATCACGCGGGCCGTGAAGGTCGAGGCGTTCATGCCGTGCTCGGCCGCCGACGTCCAGTAGGCGTCCACGGCCGCCACGTGCTTGGGGTCCGGCTCTCCGCGCCAGCGGATCATGAAGCGTTCGACGACGGACTGTGCCTTGTCGATCTCGCGCTGGGGCACCATCGGCAGGCCTTGTCCGCGTGCGGACTGGGCGACGTACGAGAGGGCCATGACGGCGGCGCGGGCGAGGTCCTCACGGGCCTGCTGCTCGTCGATGTCGAGGAGCGGTTTGAGGCCCCAGACGGGGGCGAGCATCGCGAGGGCCGACTGGACGTCCACGCGGATGTCACCGGAGTGGACGGGGATGGGGAACGGTTCGGCGGGCGGCAGTCCGGGGTTGAAGGCGCCGTCGACGAGCAGCCCCCAGACGTTTCCGAACGAGACGTGGCCGACCAGGTCCTCGATGTCGACGCCCCGGTACCGCAGGGCGCCGCCCTCCTTGTCCGGTTCGGCGATCTCCGTCTCGAAAGCTACGACTCCCTCGAGTCCGGGTACGAAGTCGGACATCAGGCGGCTCCTCGTGATGCGTGCGACGGATGGGTTGGGGGGTGTGGCGGGTAGGGGATGGGGGGTACGGACGGTATGGGCTGGGGTTTTTCATGTGCCAGTCATGCGCGTTCGGCTACGTGCGGTTCCACGGTCGCTCTTGGACTCGCGGTCCGTACGTCACCCCGGTGATGCCCCGTGCGGCAGGCCGTCACCCACATCGTTTCGGCAGCAGGACGATAGTCCCTTGGTGCCACCCTTGGGGAGGGGTTGCGGCACTCAGTGCCATGCAGTGATGAAGCCCACGCCCCGCCGGCTCGCCGCCGGCATGCGGCAAGATGACCGAGTGACCGACCATGACCCCATCCTCGACCCCGCCACCATGCGCAAGCACTACCGGGCCGAGGGACTCGACGAGACCGAGCTGGCCGACCACCCCATGGAACAGTTCGCGCGCTGGTTCATACAGGCCGCGCAGGCCGCGGAGCAGGGCGCGGTGTACGAGCCGAACGCCATGGTCGTCTCCACGGCGGACGCCCAGGGCCGGCCGAGTTCCCGCACGGTGCTGCTGAAGCAGTACGACGAGCACGGTTTCGTCTTCTTCACCAACTACGAGTCCCGCAAGGCGTGTGACCTCGCGGCGAACCCGTATGTCTCGCTGCTCTTCCCGTGGCATGGGATGGCCCGCCAGATCGTGGTCAACGGCACCGCGCGGCGTACCGGGCGGGACGAGACGGCCGCGTATTTCCGGACCCGCCCGCACGGCTCCCAGCTCGGTGCCTGGGCCAGCGCCCAGTCCTCGGTGATCCGCTCACGAGCCGAACTCGACGCCGCGTACGCCGAGTTGGCCGCCCGCCACCCCGAGGGCGAGCAGGTCCCCGTCCCGCCGAACTGGGGCGGCTTCCGCGTCACCCCCCAGACGGTCGAGTTCTGGCAGGGCCGGGAGAACCGCCTGCACGACCGCCTGCGGTACGTCGCGGAGGAGGCCGGAGGGTGGCGGGTGGAGCGGCTCAGTCCGTGAGGCGGCCGAGTCCGTGAGGCGGCTCAGTCCGTGAGTACGCCCTCCAGGATCTCCCCCCACTGCGCGACCACGCGCTCCCGCCTCGTCCCGTCGTCGGTGAGCAGGTTCGCCAGGCCCAGTCCGCGGGCCATGTCCAGCAGCCCCTGAACGGTTTCGCGAACCCCCGGGCGGGATTCGTCGGCGCCGAGCAGTTCCACGGCCATGTGGTGGGTCTCGCGTCCCACGCGGGCCTCCAACTCGGTGACCCGGGGCCTGAGTTGGTCCTCGTTGGAGGCGGCGACCCAGAGGTGGAGGGCGGCGCGGAACAGCGGGCCCGTGTACAGGTCGACGAGGGCGCGAACGACGGCGCGGCGGTCCGCGGTGCCGTCGGGGAAGAGGTCGCGCAGGGCGGTGGAGCGTTGTTCGGCGACGTATTCGACCGCCGCCGTGAAGAGGTCTTCGCGGGTCGGGAAGTGGTGCTGGGCGGCGCCGCGTGAGACGCCCGCGTGTTCGGCGACGACGGAGACCGTGGAGCCCGCCCAGCCGTGCTCGGCGAGGCAGGCGACGGCGGCTTCGAGGAGGCGTTGCCGGGTGGCCCTGCTGCGGTCCTGCTTGGGGACCTTGAGGACCCTGGGGGCGCGTTCGGTCCCGTCTTCGGTGCTCACGGTGGTCACAACACCCATGGAGGATCCCGTCGTTCGAGGAAGGCCGTCATCCCTTCGCGGGCCTGTGCGGAGGAGAACAGCTGGGCCGAAAGCGCGGTCAGGGCGGCCGCGTCCCGGTCGAAGGTGTCCAGCACCTTAGTGGCGATCAGCCGTTTAGTCTCGGCCAGCCCTTGGGGGGAGGCCCGGCGCAGCCCGTCGAGGACGGGCGCGAGGACGGCATCGGCGTCCTGGCCCGTCGCCGTGACGAGACCGATCCGGGCGGCCTCGGCGGCGTCGAGGCGCTCTCCGGTGAGGTAGTAGCGGGCTACGGCGCGCGGGTCCAAACGAGGCAGGAGGGGCAGCGAGATCACGGCGGGCGCGACGCCGATGCGTACTTCCGTGAAGGCGAACGTCGCGTCGTGCGAGGCGGCCGCGATGTCGCAGGCGCCGAGCAGTCCGAGGCCGCCCGCGCGCACATGGCCGGTGACGCGGGCGACGACGGGTTTGGGCAGTTCGACGATCTGTCGCAGGAGGGCGACGAACGTCTCCGGGGGCGGCGGGTCGCGCAGGTCTGCGCCCGCGCAGAAGGTGGTGCCGGTGTGGGTCAGGACGACCGCGCGTACCTCGCTGTCCTTGCCGCACTCGGTGAGCGCGTCCGCGAGTTCGGCGGCGAGTTCGGCGGAGAGGGCGTTGCGCCGCTCGGGCGCGTCGAGCGCGAGGGTGGTGATGCCGCGCTCGTGCGACCGCCGCACCTGGGTCATGCCCGCTCCCTCAGTTCGCGTCGCAGGATCTTCCCGGAGGTCGCCCTGGGCACCCCTTCGATGAAGTCGACGTGCCGGATCTTCTTGTACGGGGCTACGCGCTCGGCGACGTAGGCGATGACGTCTCCTTCGGTGAGGTCGTTCGCGGACGGCTCAGCCGGCTGGCGCACCACGTAGGCGTGCGGGACTTCGTTGTTGTCGGAGTCGTAGACGCCGATGACGGCGGCGTCGGCGATACCGGGGTGGGTGAGCAGGAGGGCTTCGAGTTCGGCGGGGGCCACCTGGAAGCCCTTGTACTTGATGAGTTCCTTGACGCGGTCGACGACATACAGCCAGCCGTCGGCGTCGACATGGCCCACGTCTCCGGTGTGCAGCCAGCCGTCCTCGTCGATCATCGCGGTGGTGGCGTCGGGGCGTCCCAGGTAGCCCTTCATGACCTGCGGGCCGCGGATGGCGATCTCGCCCCTCTCGCCGACGCCGAGGTCCTTTCCGGGTTCGTCCAGGGACAGGATGCGCATCTCCGTGCCGGCGATGAGTTTCCCGACGCTTCCGGGGGGCGGGTTCTCGCAGGCCAGGGGGACGACGTGGGTGCCCGGCGAGAGTTCCGTCATGCCGTAGGCCTGGCCGACGGGAGGCAGCCCCAGCCTGCGGGAACAGGCGGCTGCCAGCTCGGCGTCCAGGGGTGCCGCCGCGCTGATGATGTACTTCAGGGACGACAGGTCGTAGCCCTCGACGGCCGGGTGTTTGGCGAGGGCGAGCACGATCGGCGGGGCCACGTACAGGCCCGTGATGCGCTGTTTCTCGATGGCCCCCAGGAAGCCGTGGAGGTCGAAGCGGGGCAGGACGACGACGGTGGCCCCCTGCCTGAGGGGCGCGTTCATGAGGGCCGTCAGCCCGTAGATGTGGAAGAAGGGCAGCACGGCGAGGATGCGGTCGCCGGGGCCCATCGGCATGGTGGGCGCGAGTTGCGCGAGGTTGGTGGCGATGGACCGGTGGGTGAGCATCACTCCCTTGGGGACACCGGTCGTTCCGGAGGAGTACGGGAGCGCCGCGACGTCTTCCACGGGATCGATGCCGACGTCGGGCTCGGGGGCCGTGGAACCCAGCATGTCGAGCAGCGAGCGGTGCCCTTCCGCCTGGTCGCAGACGAAGATCTCCCGTACGCCACCCACCAGTTCGGCCGCCGCGCGTGCCGTCTCCAGGAGGGGCGACACGGTGACGATCCAGCGGGCGGCACAGTCCCGCAGCTGTTTGGCGAACTCCTCGGCCGTGGCGAGCGGATGGACGGTGGTGACCGACGCCCCCGCGCGCGTGGCGGCGAAGAACGCGACCGGGAAGGCGATCGTGTTCGGGCTGTGCAGGGCCAGCACGTCCCCCTTGCGGACGCCCGCCTCGGCGAGCGCGGCGGCGATCCGCCGGTGGAACGTGTCCAGTTGGGCGTAGGTGAGCGTCGTGCCCTCCTCGCCGTCGACGAGGGCCGGTGTGTCGCCCCACTCGGCGGCGCGGCCCAGGACCGCCTCGTGGATGGGTTCTTCGACCTCCGGGACGTCTGCGTACTCGCTGCGGAACACCATGGCGGGCCCTTTCCAGGAGTCGGCCTCGGAAGCCTGTCGGCTTCGGAAGCCGTTCGGACTCGGGAGCCGGTCGGCCTCGGGAGCCGGGCCGAGAGGCGTGCGGTGCCTTGATGGTGCCTAGTAGGACTTCGGCAGGCCTAGCGTCTGGTGTGAGACAAAGTTGAGGATCATTTCCCGGCTGACGGGGGCGATGCGGGCCACCCGGGACACCGTGATGAGCGAGGCCAGGCCGAACTCGCTGGTCAGGCCGTTGCCGCCGAGGGTGTGCACGGCCTGGTCGACGGCTTTCACACAGGCCTCGCCGGCCGCGTACTTGGCCATGTTGGCGGCCTCCCCTGCGGCGGCGTCGTCCCCCGCGTCGTACAGGAAGGCGGCCTTCTGCATCATCAGGCGGGCGAGTTCGAGCTCGATGTGCGCCTGCGCGAGGGGGTGGGCGACGGCCTGGTGGGCGCCGATGGGTTCCTTCCACACGGTGCGCTCACGGGCGTAGTCGACCGCCCTGGAGAGCGCGTAGCGCCCTATGCCGATCGCGAACGCGGCCGTCATCACGCGCTCCGGGTTGAGCCCCGCGAAGAGCTGGATCAGGCCGGCGTCCTCGTCGCCGACGAGGGCGTCGGCGGGCAGCCGTATGTCGTCCAGGGTCAGCTCGAACTGCTTCTCCGCGCCCTGCAGTTCCATGTCGATCGGCCGCCACTCGAAGCCGTCGGCGTCACGCGGGACGATGAACAGGCAGGGCTTGAGCCGGCCGGTCCTCGCGTCCTGGGTGCGGCCCACGATGAGGGTGGCGTCGGCGATGTCGACTCCGGAGATGAACACCTTGCGGCCGCTGAGCACCCAGTCCGTGCCGTCCCTGCGGGCCGTGGTGGTGATGCGGTGGCTGTTGGATCCCGCGTCCGGTTCGGTGATGCCGAAGGCCATGGTGCGGGTGCCTTCGGCGATTCCGGGGAGCCAGTCGCGCTTCTGGGCCTCGGTGCCGAAGCGGGCGATGACGGTGCCGCAGATCGCCGGTGAAACCACCAGCATCAGAAGGGGGCATCCTGCGGCGCCGAGTTCTTCCAGGACGATGGAGAGTTCGGCTGTGCCGCCGCCTCCACCGCCGTATGCCTCCGGCAGGTTGACGCCGAGGTAGCCGAGCTTGGCTGCCTCCGCCCAGAGTTCGTCGGGGTGGCGGCCTTCTTTGATGACGGTGGTGAGGTAGTCGCGGCCGTAGCGTTTGCCGAGGGCGGCTACGGCGGAGCGGAGAGCTTTGTGCTCGTCGGTTTCGATGACGGTGGTCATGGGGGCTCCTCGGGGGGAGGGGGCTGCTGCCGTCTGGAGGGTGCGGGTTCGTTGTGGCTGGTCGCGCAGTTCCCCGCGCCCCTTACGGGGCGGAGTCCTCACGCTTGCTTTCTACGACGGCCAGCAGGGTGCCGACCTCTACCTGCTTGCCGGGGGCCGCGTGCAGGGCCGTCAGCGTGCCCGTCACCGGCGCGGAGATCTTGTGCTCCATCTTCATCGCCTCCAGCCACAGGAGGGGCTGTCCGGCCTCCACGTGGGCGCCCTCGGTGAGTCCCTCGGCGACGCGTACCACCGTGCCGGGCATGGGCGCGAGGAGTGAGCCGGGGGCCTGGTCGGCCGTCGGGTCGGGGAATCGGGGCAGGGCTGTGAGGGTGGTGGTGCCGACGTGGACCCGGTCGCCGTACCGGCTGACCTCGAACTTCCGCCGCACACCGTCGATTTCGAGCACGACCAGGTCGGGGGCAGCCCGCACGACGCGCACCCCTTCGGCGGTCAGGCCGTCACGGGTGTGGTGGTAGCGGACCTCGTGGTCGGTGCCGTCCGTCTCGTCGCGGTAGCGCTTCACCTGTGGCTGCGAGGGCAGGTTGCGCCAGCCTCCGAACCGCGAACGCCCGAGGGCGTCCGCGAGCGCGGCCGCCAGGGGGGCGTACGGGTCCGGAGCGGGTGTCGTGAGGTCGCCCAGGTGCCGGTCGTAGAACCCGGTGTCCATGCGGCCTGTCGCGAACTCCGGGTGCCTGAGCGAGCGTACGAGGAGGTTCCTGTTGGTGACCGGTCCATGCACCGCCGCCCGCTCCAGGGCGCCGGCCAGCTTGCGGATCGCCTCCGCGCGCGTGGGGGCGTGCGCGACGGCCTTGGCGAGCATCGGGTCGTAGTGGACGCCGATCGTGTCCCCGCCGGTGTATCCCGTGTCGAGGCGGACGCCGTCGGGGACCGTGAGGCGATGCAGGGTGCCGGTCTGCGGGGTCCAGTCGTTCGCCGGGTCCTCCGCGTACAGGCGGGCCTCGATGGCGTGGCCCCGCTCGCGTGGGGGGTCGTTTTCGAGGGTGGCCCCTTCGGCGACACGGATCTGCAGGGCGACGAGGTCGATGCCGAACACCGCCTCCGTGACGGGGTGTTCGACCTGGAGGCGGGTGTTCATCTCCAGGAAGTGGGCCTTCGCCCCGGCCACGGGGTCGTCCGCGACCAGGAACTCGACCGTGCCCGCGCCCACGTAGTCGACGGCACGGGCGGCGCGTACGGCCAGCTCGTGCAGTTCTTCGGTGAGTTGCCGGGGCAGTCCGGGTGCCGGCGCCTCCTCGATCACCTTCTGGTGACGGCGCTGCAGGGAGCAGTCGCGGGTGCCGAGCGGCCACACCGTGCCGTGCGCGTCGGCCAGGATCTGCACCTCGACATGCCGGCCGCCCTCCACATAGGGCTCGACGAAGACCTCGCCGTCCCCGAAGGCGCTCAGGGCCTCGGCCCGCGCCGCCGCCAACTCGGCGTCCAGGTCGGCGAGTCGGCGTACGACGCGCATGCCGCGCCCGCCCCCGCCCGCGGCGGCCTTCACCAGCACCGGAAGGTCGTCCTCCGTGACCTCGGTCAACGGGGCGAGTCCCATCAGCTCCTTCGCCCGCGTCTTGGACGCCATCGCCTCGATCGCCTCGGGCTGCGGGCCGATCCACACCAGGCCGGCTTCGGTGACGGCCCGCGCGAAGTCGGCGTTCTCGGAGAGGAAGCCGTACCCGGGATGCACGGCGTCCGCGCCCGCGCTCAGCGCCGCCTTCACGATCAGTTCGCCGCGCAGATACGTCTCCGAGGGCGCCGCGCCCGGGAGGCGTACGGCCGCGTCGGCCACGCGCGCGTGGAGGGCGTTCTCATCGGCGTCCGAGTACACGGCGACGGTTCGGATGCCCCGCTCCTGGCATGTGCGGAAGATCCGGCAGGCGATCTCGCCCCGGTTGGCGACGAGCACACTCGTGATCAACACGTTCCCTCACATCCGGAAGACGCCGAAGCCACCGCGCGCGCCCTCGTAGGGCGCCGTGTGGAGGGCGGACAGGCACAGGCCGAGGACGGTCCGGGTGTCGCGCGGGTCGATGACCCCGTCGTCGTACAGCCGCCCGGACAGGAACATCGGCAGGGACTCCGACTCGATCTGCTGCTCCACCATGGCGCGCAGCGCCACGTCGCCCTCCTCGTCGTACGGCTGCCCCTTGGCGGCGGCCGACTGCCGGGCGACGATCGACAGGACCCCGGCGAGCTGCTGCGGCCCCATGACCGCCGACTTGGCGCTGGGCCAGGCGAACAGGAAACGCGGGTCGTACGCGCGCCCGCACATGCCGTAGTGGCCGGCCCCGTACGAAGACCCCATGAGCACCGACAGGTGCGGGACCGTCGAATTGGACACCGCGTTGATCATCATCGCGCCGTGCTTGATGATGCCGCCCTGTTCGTACTCCTTGCCGACCATGTAGCCGGTGGTGTTGTGCAGGAACAGCAGCGGGATGTCGCGCTGGTTGGCCAACTGGATGAACTGGGCGGCCTTCTGGGACTCCTCGCTGAACAGCACCCCTTGGGCGTTGGCCAGCACACCGACCGGGTAGCCGTGGAGGGTGGCCCACCCGGTCGTGAGGCTGGTCCCGTAGAGGGGCTTGAACTCGTCGAAGTCCGAGGCGTCGACGATGCGGGCGATGACCTCGCGCGGATCGAAGGGCACCTTCAGATCGCCGGGCACGATGCCCAGGAGTTCGTCCTCGTCGTACTTCGGCGGAGCGGCCGGCCCCGGATCGGCGTACGCCTTGCGGTGGTTGAGGCGCGCGATCACACGGCGCGCCTGGCGGATCGCGTCCTGCTCGTCGACCGCGAAGTGGTCCGCGAGACCCGACACGCGCGCGTGCATCTCGGCGCCGCCCAGCGACTCGTCGTCGCTCTCCTCACCGGTGGCCATCTTCACCAGGGGCGGCCCGCCGAGGAACACCTTGGCGCGCTCCTTGACCATGATCACGTGGTCGGACATGCCGGGGATGTACGCGCCGCCGGCGGTGGAGTTGCCGAAGACGACGGCGACGGTGGGGATCCCGGCGGCGGACAGCCGGGTCAGGTCCCGGAAGATGGCTCCGCCCGGGATGAAGATCTCCTTCTGGGAGGGCAGATCGGCCCCGCCCGACTCGACCAGGCTGATGCACGGCAGGCGGTTGGCGAGGGCGATGTCGTTCGCCCGTAGCGCCTTTTTCAGGCTCCAGGGGTTGCTGGCACCGCCGCGCACGGTCGGGTCGTTCGCGGTGATCAGGCACTCGACGCCCTCGACGACCCCGATACCGGTGACGAGAGACGCGCCCACCGTGTAGTCGCTCCCCCAGGCGGCGAGCGGAGACAGCTCCAGGAAGGGCGTGTCGGGGTCGAGGAGCAACTCGATGCGCTCCCGGGCGAGCAACTTGCCGCGCGCGCGGTGTCGTTGGACGTACTTGTCGCCGCCGCCGGCGAGGGCCTTCGCGTGCTCGGTGTCGAGTTCGTCGAGCTTGGCGAGCATGGCCGCGCGGTGTGCGGCGTAGTCGGGGCTCCTGGTGTCCAGTGCGGTCGCCAGGACCGTCATAGCAGTACCTCCGGGATGTCCAGATGGCGGGCGCGCAGCCATTCGCCGAGGGCCTTGGCCTGCGGGTCGAAGCGAGCCTGGGAGGCGACGCCTTCTCCGAGGATGCCCGCCACGACGAAGTTCAGGGCGCGCAGATTCGGCAGTACATGACGTACGACGGTCAGGTCGGCGGTCTCCGGGAGGAGTTCGCGGAAACGGTCGACGGTGAGGGTGTGCGCGAGCCACCGCCAGGCGTCGTCCGTGCGCACCCAGACGCCGATGTTGGCGTTTCCTCCCTTGTCGCCGCTGCGGGCGCCGGCGACGCGGCCGAGCGGCACCCGCCGCACCGGCCCGTCGGGCAACGACTCGGGCAATGGCTCGGGCAACGACTCGGGCAGGGTCGGCTGTTCGGCGGCGTCGAGGGCGCGGGCGCGGCGGGCACGGCCACGGGGCGGCGGATCGACTGGTACGCGGGTGCCGTCGGGCAGGACGGCCGTGTGTTCGACGGCGTCTTGATCGACGTAGGCGACATCGAACACCCCGTAGGGGCTGCCCTTCCCGGGCGGAGCCGTGACGTGGAAGCCCGGGTAACTGCCCAGCGCCAGCTCGACGGCGGCCCCGCTGAGCGCGCGCCCCACGGTGTCCTGATCGGCGTCCCGCACCACGAGCCGGAGCAGCGCGCTCGCGGTCTCCTCGGTGTCCGCGTCGGGCCGGTCGGTGCGGGCGAGTTCCCAACGCACGTCGGCAGGACGGGACTTGGCGAGTGCGTCCTCCATCTGCTGCCGCACGAGTGCGGCCTTGTCCTCGATGTCGAGACCGGTGAGGACGAACACGACCTCGTTGCGGAAGCCGCCGAGCCTGTTGAGGCCGACCTTGAGGGTGACCGGCGGGGCCTCACCGCGTACGCCGTCGATGCGGACGCGGTCGGGACCCTCCTGGGTGAGCCTGATCGAGTCGAGCCGGGCGGTGACGTCGGGTCCCGCGTACCGGGCGCCGCCCGTCTCGTACAGGAGTTGGGCGGTGACCGTACCGATGTCCACGACTCCGCCGGTGCCGTCGTGTTTGGTGATGACACTCGACCCGTCCTCGTGGAGCTCGGCGAGCGGGAAGCCGGGGCGGAGCAGTTTCCGGGGCTCGTGGTCGGTGAAGAAGGCGTAGTTGC
Organism: Streptomyces montanus; assembly: GCF_005786655.1. NCBI lineage: Bacteria > Bacillati > Actinomycetota > Actinomycetes > Kitasatosporales > Streptomycetaceae > Streptomyces > Streptomyces montanus. The sequence goes on along the minus strand of NZ_VBZC01000049.1, from coordinate 51,084 downwards.
CGCCCGTGGCCTGCGTGCCGCACTCCAGCACATGCCCGGCGACGACCGCACCCGCCAGGCGGTCATGGGCGTCCGGCGGCCAGCCGAAGTGCGCGGCGGCGGGCCCGGTGACCAGCGCGGCGTCGGTGACGCGGCCGGTGACGACGACGTCCGCGCCCTCGCGCAGACAGGTGGCGATGCCCGCACCGCCGAGGTAGGCGTGCGCGGCAAGGCTGTTGGGGTATCGGTCGGTGAGATCGTCGCCCTCGACGTGGGCGACGCGCACGGGGATGCCGAGGCGGTCGGCCAATTCCCGTACGGCGTCGGCGAGTCCGGCGGGGTTGAGGCCACCGGCGTTGGCGACGATGCGTACGCCTCGCTCGTGCGCGAGCCCGAGGCACTCCTCCAGCTGCCCCAGGAAGGTCTTCGCGTAGCCCTTCTTCGGATCCCTCAGCCGGTCGCGGCCCAGGATGAGCATGGTCAACTCGGCGAGGTAGTCCCCGGTGAGGACGTCCAGGGGACCGCCGGTGAGCATCTCGCGCAGGGCGTCGAAACGGTCGCCGTAGAAGCCGGACGCGTTGCCTATGCGGAGGGTCACCCCGCGGCCCCCTTCGGTTCGCGCCCGGCGCCCGGCGGCCCCGCGAAGGCCTGCGCGATGTCCAGCCACCGGTCGGCGTCCGGTCCTTCGGCATGTACGGCGAGGTCGGCGCGGTGGGCCCGCCGGGTGACCAGGAGACAGAAGTCGAGCGCGGGCCCGGTCACGCGCTGGGCGGCGTTCTCGGGCCCGTACGCCCATACGTCGTCCCCCGAGGGCGCGGCGAGCTCCACCCGGAACTCCTCCTCCGGCGCGCCCAGCCCCCGTACCCCGAACGCGAAGTCCCGCGCCCGCACCCCGATCCACGCCACATGCCGCAGCCGGTCCGTGGGCGGCTTCGTCACCCGCAACGCGTCGGTCACGTCCCGGCCGTGCGCCCAGGTCTCCATGAGACGCGCGGTGGCCAGGGAGGTGGCCGGCATGGGCAGCCCGTACCAGGGGAATCGCGTCCGCGCGGGCGCTGTGCGCAGCGCCCGCCGGAGCTCCTCACGTCCTGCGCGCCACTGTGCGAGCAGCCGCGCGGGCGGCAGGGCGGCGCCCGCCTCCGCTCCCTCGTCGACGAAGGTGTCCGGCGCCGCGAGCGCCTTCTCCGCCTCCTTCACGAAGGCCTCCGGGTCGGTCACGGCGAGCAGCGCGGCCCGGTCCGTCCAGGCGAGGTGCGCGATCTGGTGGGCGATGCTCCAGCCGGGCGCGGGTGTCGCGTGCGCCCACTGCTCCTCGCTCAACTCGCTGACCACACGGTCGAGTTCGTCGCTCTCCTCACGCAGATCGTCGAGCACGGACGTCGCATCGGACACGGTGCGCTCCCCTCCGGGCAGGGCGGTTGTGCCCCGGAGCATGGCAGCGCCCACGAAAACAAGCAAGCGTGCTTGCATTGATTTCTGGCCTTGATCAAGGCGCTGGACACGGCAGGCCGCCACGTTGAGGGCAAGAAGGGCTGGGTGTTCTCGAAGTACCTCGCCGGCGGCGCGGCCTGGACCGTGTTCTGCAGGGTGAGTCGGACTGATCAGGCCGACTTGGCGCGCGTCAGATGGGCGTACGCGACCACGTTGCTCTGGTAGCCGGTCTCTTTGGAGAAACGACCCCCGCAGGTGATCAGCCGAAGCTCCGGCCGGCTGGTCTCCCCGTAGACCTTGTCGCTCGGGTAGCGGTCTTTGGGGTACTCCTCGACGGCGTCGATGGAGAAGACGGCGGTGGTGCGGTCCTTCCGCTCGATCTCGACCTCGGCTCCCGGGCGCAGGCTGCCCAGGCCGTAGAAGACGGAGAGTCCTCGTTTGTTGTCGACGTGTCCAGCCATCACAGCGGTGCCGTTCTGACCCGGCGCAACGCCCCCCTCGTACCAGCCGACCAGGTTGTTGTCGTCCGGCGGGGGCGGCTCGAGGTGGCCTTCCGCGTCCAGCGTGAGGGGGATGACGGGCGCATCGACCAGGATGGCGCGGATGCGGATCCGGATCGGGGGCGAAGCACCCATACCAGGGATCGAGGGCTTTGTGGCCCGTTGACGGCCGTCGTCCGCCGGCGCCGCCGCCGCCGGGAACGATTGCGCGGATGACGGCCGGGGTGGGAGTTCCGTCCTGACGCCGTCCTGGACGAGCCACACACCGATGGCCAGGACCAGGACGGCGGAGCCGATGACTGTTGACCCTGGTCTTCTGAATCCGTGCACTGTCGCCTCCTCTTCTGGCTCCGGCTGTGCTCACCGTGGCGCCCGAAGGGGAACCGCGGACAGAGAGAGGCCCACGGCGAACTCGGACTGTCGGTGCGGGGACCCGTTGTCAGAGATTCGTTCATCCTGCCATCGGACTTTCGGTCCTCCCGTCCATCACAACCGGACCGAACGAGTGATTGTGCGTATCGGCTGACCAATCCCGGGCGTCGATGTCGGCAGGTTCCTCTGACGGGGTGTCACCAATGCGGCCACTGGAGCCCGATGGCCAACTTGGAATCACCCGTATGCGCCAGCCTCAATGAAGGCGGGCAGCGAGATTTTTCATACCTTATGTCTACGAATTCCGCTTCTCTCATTCTCTTTGTGCAGCCCGCGAGATGAGAGCTCGAAGTGCATCGGTCGATTGCATCAAATTCCATCGGACCCCCTTCAAGGAGCTAGGCGCCTCGATGAACTCGCACCATTCTGCCGCGCCGCCGCACCGGCGCAGATTTACCTCTTGGGTCTCCAGGACCCTCATGTTGGCTGTCGCTGCGGGGATGGCGGTGCTGCCGACTCCCGCCCAGGCGATCGGCGTTGCCGTACCACTCGGCACGGCGGACAGCTTCGCCGTCCTGGCCGGCGAGACCGTCACGAATACCGGATCCAGCACCATCACCGGGAATGTCGGGGTGCATCCGGGGAAAGCGGTGACCGGCTTTCCTCCGGGCACGGTGAACGGCTCCATCCACCGGGGCGACGCCCTCGCGAAGCAGGCGAAGACCGACTTGACCACCGCGTACAACAACGCGGCCGGCCAGCCGTATGACGCCAGCGTCTCCGATGACCTCGGCGGGCGGACACTGAAGCCGGGCGTCTACAGAGCCTCCTCGTCGATCGGCCTTACCGGCACTCTCACGCTTGACGCCGAGGGCGACCCCAACGCCGTCTGGATTTTCCAGGTCGGGTCGACGCTGACGACGGCTTCCGCCAGCCGGGTGCGCCTGATCAACGGAGCCGCGCCGTGCAACGTCTTCTGGAAGATCGGTAGCTCCGCCACGCTCGGGACCGGCTCCACCTTCGTGGGCAACATCCTGGCGCTGACCTCGATCACGGTCACCACAGGAGTGACTATTGACGGCCGGGCGCTTGCGCGGAACGGGGCGGTCACGCTGGACGACGACACCATCACGCGGAAAACCTGCTCGACGGGGGGGACTTCGTCCGGAACCACGTCTGGGACCAGCGCTGGTTCAACGTCCGGATCCACCGCCGGTTCAACGTCTGGGACCACCGCAGGGACGACGGCCGGTTCAACGTCTGGGTCCACGTCCGGAACCACATCTGGGACGACGGCCGGTTCAACGTCCGGAACCACAGCCGGGACGACAGCTGGTGGAGACTCCGGCGGTAACCGCCCTCCGGTCGGCGGCGTGGGTACCGGCTCCGGTGGCGCCGCGCGGGGACTGAACGCCACCGAGATCACCGTCGGCGTCCTCCTCATCGGGCTGTCGTTGATCGGCGCCGGCGTCTTCGTCGTCCGTCGACGCGCACTGACCGCGTCCTGACCCACGACCCCACCGCACACCTGTGGTCATGTCCCCGCGTGGGTGAATTCACGCGGGGACATCGCGGTGTGCGAGCACGCTCCGAAGCGAAGGCAGGAAGATGCGCGAGGTGCCGGCTGGTGAAAAGGAAACGATGAGCAACGCCGACCACGAAGGCTCGGAGAATGAACGGCCGCCGGGAAGTCTCGTCACCGCGCCTCCGCCAGAGACGGAACCGGTGAGCGGCGCAGGAGCGGCACCTCCGTCCCTGTCGCCGTCGGCCGAGCTGACGGTCGCCTTCGCGACCGGCGTCTGCGTCCTGGCGGCCCTCGCCCATGTCTGCCTGGTGTTCCTGCACGTCGCACCGTCCACCGCGGTCTCCCAGCGGTACGAAAGGCAGATCGACGCTTGGATCTATCCCTACTTCGAGCAGAACTGGCAGCTCTTCGCCCCGAACCCGGAGTCGGTGCGCTTGAGGATCTCGGCCCGGACGGCGGCGATGGCTCCCGACGGCTCTCGGCAGGTAGGTGAGTGGCTCGACCTGACAGCGGTCGACGACGCCGCGGTTCGGCATTCGCCCTTACCCAGCCACACGGCACAGAACATGCTGCGCCGGGCGTGGGCCGCCTACGACCAGCAGCCCACCCCGGAACGGGGCCGGATGCTCCAGAAGTATCTGGCGAACATCGCCGCCGAGCGCCTCGCCGCCCGCACCCGACACAGCTTCGAAGCAGTCCAGTTGCGCGTGGTCAGCACGCCGATCGCACCCTCGGCGCCGTCAACGCCGGCCAACCTGTCCTCCGGCGGCGCGCGCTCCGACGCCAGATATCTCCCGTGGTGGCAGGTGGAATCCCATGACCGCTGACCAGGCGACCGACCCTGTCATTAGGGTGTTCACCTTCCTCACCGGGCGGGCCGTCTCGCTCCACGCGGCAGCCGTTCTGCGGATGGGCTACGGGTTGCTCTATCTCGGCTTCCTGCTGCGCGAGTTCCCACACCGTGAGGAGATCTGGGGCCCCGGCTCACCATGGACCCCCGACCTCGCCCGCGAACTCCTGGGCCAGACGGGAGGGTTCAGCCTTCTCACACTTTCGGACAACGGCATCTGGTTCGAAGCCTGCTACGCCATGGCTCTCGTGACGTCCGCACTGTTCGCGCTGGGGTGGCACACCAGGGCGGTGTCGGTTCTGTTCGCCGTCATGGTGACCTCGTTCCATGGCCGCGCCGTCTTCATGACGGACGGCGGGGACAACCTCGTTGTGCTGATGGCCCTCTATCTCACCCTCACGGCGTGCGGCCGCCGCTGGTCCCTCGACGCCCGTCGGGCACGGCTCCGATGCGCGGCGACGGGAGCTGGGAGGGTGCCCCGATGGCGGCAGCAGGCCGGACTGGTCCGCAGCCGACTGGCCACGCTCGTCCACAACTGCGGCATGTTCGTCATCGCGGCCCAAGTCTGCGTCCTCTACGGATCCGCCGGCCTCTACAAGGTGCAGGGCAACCTCTGGCGCGACGGCACCGCGCTGCACTACGTCCTGCACCTCGACCTGTTCCGGCCCTGGCCCGAACTCTCCCAACTGGCCGACGGTCACGCCCTTCTCCTCACGGTCGCCGGCTACCTGACCGTACTGGTTCAGGTGGCCTTCCCCTTCACCCTGTTCAGCAGGCTCAAGTACGTCACCTTGGCCCTCCTGCTCGGCATGCACCTCGGTATCGCCGTCCTCCTGGGGCTGCCCGTCTTCTCCGGCGCCATGATCATCGCCGACGCCGTCTTCTTGCCGGACGGCCTCCTCCTCCGCGCCGCCCGCGCCGCCCGGCCCCCTACCACCCCCGGGCCGCTCGTCCCCCTGCCTGCCCAGACCACTCCTGACTCGCTCGACACCGGAGCTGTCCGGTACGGAAGCTGACGAGCCGTCAGCCATGGAGGGCACGGCCTTGGTCGGCGGTACTTCAGTCCGTGAGCGAAGGCACCCCGAGCCGTACGAACGGCTCGGGGCGCCTTGTGTGTTCCTGGTCTCCGGTCAGACCGCGCGGTGCTCGGCGCTGACGCCGCCGGGGACGATGCCCGTGCTCCACGGCGGGCAGCCCGCGACCGCCTGCGCGCCCTGGCCGGGCTCCAGACGGACCCACTCGCTGGAGACGTCACGTGCCAGGCCGCAGCCAATGTTCACGCGGAACTCGACCGGGCCGGCGGTGTTGTTGGTGCAGTCGGCATAGCCCTCCAGGTAGTCGCTCTCGCTGACCCCGGTGCTGCACGGCACGTCCTGGGCGGCCAGCACATCCAGCCCCGCCCCAGCATCCTGCGCCTGCGCGACGGGGCCGGTGAGACCGAGCGTGAGCACGGCTCCGGCGCCGACGGCGAGAAGGGACAAGCTCTTTCGCATGATGAATCACCCCGTAGTGGTGGTGCTGTGTGTCTTCCTGTACTCCGCATGTGGCCACATGCACCCACCACACGACGCGGGTTGCTCCCCCGTATGACGCGCCCGCGTGTGGCACGCGTCACGCGTCACGTACTCACGGATCAGGCGACGTTCTTGGGCTTGCCCCGCCCCACCTGCGTGCGTACCGCGCCCATGCTCGCGGTGATGACCAGGGCGATCGCGAGGGACTCCGTCAAGGTCAGGGTCTGGCTGAGGACGAGGAAGCCGGCGAGCGCGGCGACGGCCGGTTCCAGGCTCATCAGGATCGCGAAGGTGGAGGCGGGAAGGCGGCGGAGGGCGAGGAGTTCGAGGGTGTACGGGAGGACGGAGGAGAGGACGGCCACGGCGGCGCCCAGGGCGATCGTGGTCGGGTTCAGGAGCTTCGCTCCGGATTCGACGATCCCCAGGGGCAGGAAGAGCACCGCCGCGACCACCATGGCCAGCGCCAGCCCGTCGGCCTGGGGAAAACGGCGGCCCGTTCGCGCGCTGAAGATGATGTACGCGACCCACATGGCGCCGGCGGACAGGGCGAACGCGACTCCGATCGGGTCGAGGCTGTCGAAGCCGCCCCCGCCGAGCAGGAAGACGCCGGCGAGGGCGAGACCGGCCCACACGAGGTTGATCGCTCGGCGGGAGGCCAGGACGGAGAGCGCGAGGGGGCCGAGGACTTCGAGGGTGACGGCGGGGCCGAGCGGTATACGGGCGGCGGCCTGGTAGAAGAGGCCGTTCATGGCGGCCATGGTGATACCGAAGACGACCACGGTCCCCCAGTCGGCCCGTGCATGCCCCCGCACACCGGGCCGGCAGATCACGACCAGTACGAGCGCGGCCACCACGAGCCGCAGCGTCACCACGCCGAGCGCTCCGGCCCGCGACATCAGGCTCACCGCGAGCGCCCCGCCGAACTGAACGGATATCCCTCCGGCGAGCACCAGGCCGACGGGCCCGAGCGAGGCCCATCCCCGTCCCCGGCCCGAGCCCGGGCCCTGGTCCTGGTCGTGGCCCTGGATACCGTCGCCCGCTGCCGCGGCCGGCTCCGGCTGGGCGGCCTCGACCGGACCTGCGGCCGCGGCCGCGCCGTCCGACGGGGACCGGTCTGCGCGGGGGAGGTTCACGGGGGCCGTCCAAGAAGATCGAATCTGTCCATCATGCTGCACTTCGAAGTGCAGAGTAGTGGACCAAGCCAGGAGTGTAAACGCATGTGGCAACTTACATTCCGTCAGATGTGCCAGATGTGCCGGATGTGCGGGCGGCGGCCGAACCGTCCGCGGTCACGGGTCAGCGACGCGTCATGTACAGGTCCAGCGCCTTGTGCAGCAGGCGGTTGAGCGGGAAGTCCCACTCGCCGAGGTACTCCACCGCCTCGCCGCCCGTGCCCACCTTGAAGCGGAGCAGGCCGAGCAGATGGTTGGACTCGTCCAGGGTGTCCGTGATGCCGCGCAAGTCGTAGACGGCGGCGCCGAGTTCGTGGGCGTCGGTCATCATGCGCCACTGGATGGCGTTGTTGGGCTGGGCCTCGCGCTTGCGGCTCGTGGAGGCGCCGTACGAGTACCAGATGTGTTCGCCGACCGTCAGCATCGTGGCCGCCGCGAGGACCTCGCCCTCGTGGTGGGCGAGGTAGAGGCGCATACGGTTCGGGTCCTCGGCGGTCAGGGCCGTCCACATGCGCTGGAAGTACGGGAGGGGGCGCGGGATGAAGCGGTCTCGTTCCGCGGTCTCGGTGTACAGCTCGTAGAAGGCCGGGAGGTCGTCGTAACCGCCCTGCACCACCTTCACTCCGGCCTTCTCGGCCTTCTTGATGTTGCGCCGCCACTGCTGGTTGAGGCCCTGGTGGATCTGCTCCAACGACCGCCCGGCGTACGGCACCTGGAAGACGTACCGCGGCTGCCCGGCCGCGAACCCGTCCTCGCCGCCCGGCTCGGTCTGCCGCCAGCCCATCCGCCGGAGCCGTTCCGCGATGCCGGCTGCCCCCGGCTCCTGCGAGGTCGCCTCCGCGTCCCGCAGCCGGCGCGCCCCCGGATCGGCGATCGCCGCCTTGACCGCCTCCGCGTTCCACCGGCGTACGACGACCGGCGGGCCCATCTTCACCGAGAACGCGCCCCGGCCCTTGAGGTGGGCCAGCATCGGCTCCAGCCACCGCACGGCGAGATCCGACGCGTGCCAGTCGATGACCGGCCCTTCGGGCAGATACGCCAGGTACCGCTTCAGCTTCGGCAACGGGCGGAGGAGGACCAGTCCCGCTCCGACCAGCCGCCCGTCCTCCTCGAACCAGCCCATGCTCTCCGCCCGCCAGTCCGGCTTCACGTCGCCCCAGGACGGGACCTGCATATGACTGATGGACGGCCGGGTCCGGATGAACGCCAGATGTTCTTCGCGAGTGATCGCCTGGAGGCGGAGGGGCATGGGGGGCTCCTTGAGGTCCGCGAATCAGCCTATGCACGAGGGGTTGCCGGATTCGGTCAGCGTGATCGCGCGGACCGCGTGGCGCAGTCGTATGGGTGACTCCTGTGGGTCTCGCCCCCGCCGCCCCTACCCGTCCCATCCTTCTGGGGCTCCGCCCCGGACCCCGCCAGGGCTCCGCCCCAGACCCCGCCAGGGCTCCGCCCCAGACCCCCGTTATCGGTGTCCGTCCAGCCCCTCCGCGAGCAGCTCCGCCAGATGCCGTCCCCGCACGTTCGCCAGTTGTGCCAGCTGCGTGCGGCAGGAGAAGCCGTCCGCCAGGACCACCGCCCCGTCCGGTGCCGTCCGGACCGACGGGAGGAGTTGGTCCTCCGCACAGGCCGTCGAGACCTCGTAGTGGCCCTTCTCGAAGCCGAAGTTGCCCGCCAGGCCGCAGCAGCCGCCGGAGAGTTCACCGGTGAGGCCCGCCGCCTCGCGCAGGCGGCGGTCGGGGCCGTCGCCGAGGATCGCGTGCTGGTGGCAGTGGGTCTGGCCGACGGCCGGGCGGTCGAGGCGGGGCGGGGTCCAGTCGGGGGCCTGGCGTTCGAGGGCCTCGGCGAACGTCACCACAGCGTCCGCCAGCCGCCGAGCGCGCGGGTCGTCGTGGAGGAGCTCGGGGAGGTCCGTACGGAGGGCGGCCGCGCAGCTCGGTTCGAGGACGACGACGGGCTCCCCCTCCGAAGCGTCCGAAACATCCGAAGCGTCCAGGAAGGGCTCCATGAGGTCGAGCGTGCGCCTCATCACCGCTCGGGCGCGGTCGAGCTGGCCGGTGGAGACGTACGTCAGCCCGCAGCAGACCCCCGGCGGCGGCAGCACGACCTGGCGTCCCGCGTCCTCCAGAACGCGGACGGCCGCCTTGCCGACCTCGGGCGAGAGATGGTCGGTGAAGGTGTCGGGGAAGAGGAGGGTGGTGGGCCGCCGCACGTCCGTCGCAGGCGCGCCCCGGCGGGCCCGCTCCGGCAGGCGCCGGGCGCGGCGCCCGAACCAGCGCCGGAACGTCTCCCGGGCCACCCGCGGGATCTCCCGCTCGGGCGCCACCCCGCCCAACCGCTTCGCCGCCCAGGCCAACACGCGAACCGAGGCGAGGGAGTTGACCAGCCCCGACATCCGCATACGGGTCAGTGCCCGCAGCCACACCGGCAGCCAGCCCATCGCGTAGTGCGCCGCCGGGCGCCGGCGACCGGCGTAGTGGTGGTGCAGGAACTCCGCCTTGTACGTGGCCATGTCGACCTCGACGGGGCAGTCGGACCGGCATCCCTTGCAGGAGAGGCAGAGGTCGAGGGCGTCGCGGACCTCGGTCGAGCGCCAGCCGTCCGTGACCACCTCGCCCGCCAGCATCTCGTGCAGCAGGCGGGCGCGGCCGCGCGTGGAGTGCTCCTCCTCGCCCGTAGCGCGGAAGGACGGGCACATGACGCCCGAGCCCGAGCCAGGACCGGCAGCCGCCGTACGGCACTTGGCGACACCGACGCACCGGCGCACCGCCGCCGAGAAGTCCCCGCCGTCGTGCGGATACCCGAAGGCCACGTCCACCGGCTCGCTCGGCAGCACCGCGAACCGCAGGTTCGCATCGAGCGGGGACGGCCGGACCAGCATTCCGGGGTTGAGCAGGTCGTCCGGGTCCCACACCGCCTTCGCGCGCTCGAAGAGGCCCACCATCTCCTCCCCGTACATCTTCGGCAGGAGCTCGGCCCGCGCCTGCCCGTCGCCGTGCTCGCCGGACAGCGAACCCCCGTGGGACACGACCAGTTCCGCCAGCTCCTCCGAGAAACGGCGGAAGCGGGCCACGCCGGCGGACGTCAGCAGGTCGAAGTCGATGCGTACGTGGATGCAGCCGTCCCCGAAATGCCCGTACGGCGTGCCGCGCAGGCCGTGAGCGGACAGCAGCCCCCTGAAGTCCCGCAGGTACTCGCCCAGCCGGGCGGGCGGCACGGCACAGTCCTCCCAGCCCGGCCAGGCCTCGCTGCCGTCCGGCATCCGCGTCGCCGTGCCGCTCGCGTCCTCGCGGACGCGCCACAGGGCGCGCTGCCCGGCCGGGTCGGTGACCACGGATGCGTCGACCACGTCCGCGGCGCGCACGATCGCCTCCGCACGCGCGCGTGCCTCCCCCGCCGTGTCCCCGCCCGTCTCCACGAACAGCCAGGCCCCGCCCTTCGGCAGGCCGGCATCCGTGCGTACGAGATCCGCCGCCATCCCCTCCACCGTCAGCGGCCCGTACGGCAGCAGCCCCGCCGCGGCCGAGGCGGCCGCGCTCTCGTCCGCGTACGCCAGCACGGCCAGCGCACGCGCGCGGGGTGCCTCGACGAGTCGTACGACCGCCTCCGTCAGCACGCCCAGCGTGCCCTCGGAACCGCAGAAGGACCGGGCGACGTCGGCCCCCTTCTCGGGGAGCAGGGCATCCAGCGCGTACCCCGAGATACGGCGGGGCAGGTCCGGGAAGCCCGTGCGCAGCAGCCTCAACTCCCGCTCCGCCAGGGCGCGCAGACCCTCCGGAGCGCCCTGGCCCGCTCGCCCCGGCCGCAGGAACTCGCCCCGGGCGGTGACCACCGACAGTTCCCGCACGCTGTCGGCCGTCGTCCCCCACGCCACCGAATGCGACCCGCAGGAGTTGTTCCCGATCATCCCGCCGAGCGTGCACCGGCCGTGGGTGGAGGGGTCGGGGCCGAAGCGCAGGCCGTGCGGCGCGGCGGCCTCCTGGAGGCGGTCCAGGACGACTCCCGGCTGGACGATCGCCGTGTGCGCTTCGGCGTCCAGGGACACGATCCGGTTCATGTGCCGCGTGAAGTCCAGGACCACGCCCGTACCGGTCGCCTGCCCGGCGATCGACGTGCCGCCCCCGCGCGCCACGACCGGCACCCCCTGCGCGCGGCACACGGACAGCGCCGCCGCCACGTCGTCGGCGTCCCGCGGGGACACGACGCCGAGCGGCACACGCCGGTAGTTGGACGCGTCCATGGTGGTCAGCGCCCGCGCCGTCGCGTCGAAGGCGACCTCGCCGCGCACGGCCTTCGTCAGCCCGGCCCGAAGCTCCCCGAGATCCGTCATGTCACCCAGGATGCATCCGATCACTGGCAGCGAGCCGTGCTGTCACCGACAGCCGCTGATCGCGTCCCGGTCGATGGGCCGGGCCCGCCCCTCCCGTTCGTGGGCGACCTGTGAAGGCAACCCCAGAACCTCCCCACGACGATCACGAACTCTCATATAGTGACCGCCCCCTCACACGCCACCCCCACCCGGAAGGCGACACGACTCCATGACCGGCAGCAGCGGCACCACCGGCACCGGCACCGGCACCGGCGCCATCGACGTCGCCGACGAGAAGCTCAGCCGGCTCATCGAGGATCTGATGGAACGCACGCCGGGCGCCCAGCACGCGCTCGTGCTCTCCCGGGACGGCCTGAGGCTGTGCCGTACGGCGGGGCTCTCCGTCGACCAGGCCGATCAGCTGGCCGCGATCGCCGCCGGCATCCAGGCGCTGTCCCACGGGGCGTCCATGGAGTTCGGGGACGGCAGCGGGGGCGTACGGTCCGCGATGTCCGAGTTCTACGGCGGGGTGCTGTTCATCGTGGAGGCGGGCGCCGGCATGCACCTCGCCGTGATCACCGCCGAGGACGCGGACCCCGGGATCGTCGGGCACAACATGAGCGAGTTCGTGAGCCGGCTCGGCGCACACCTGGGCCCGCAGCCGCGTACGTCCTGATCCGGGGGTGGGCTTGGGGTGGGCTTGGGGTGGGCCTGGGGAAGGAAACCGCGTCTCATCCGACGGACGACGTTTCGCCCAGGTTTCCCGGAGCGGCTAGGCTCCCGGCGTGGCTGATATCCAGATTCCCGCTGACATCAAGCCCGCCGACGGACGATTCGGCGCGGGCCCCTCCAAGGTGCGGACGGAGGCACTGGCCGCGCTGGCCGCCACCGGTACGTCCCTCATGGGCACCTCCCACCGCCAGGCCCCCGTCAAGAACCTCGTCGGCAAGGTCCGCGAGGGCGTGCGCGACCTCTTCTCCCTCCCCGAGGGCTACGAGGTCGTCCTCGGCAACGGCGGCTCCACCGCGTTCTGGGACATCGCGACCCACGGGCTCATCGAGAACAAGTCGCAGCACCTCTCGTTCGGCGAGTTCTCCTCCAAGTTCGCGAAGGCCGCCAAGCTCGCCCCGTGGCTGGCCGAGCCCTCCGTCATCGCCTCCGACCCGGGCACGCACCCGGACCCCGAGGCCGAGGCGGGCGTGGACGTCTACGCCCTCACCCACAACGAGACCTCCACGGGTGTCGCGGCCCCGATCAAGCGCGTCGCGGGTGCCGACGAGGGCGCCCTCGTGGTCGTGGACGCCACCTCCGGCGCCGGTGGCCTGCCGGTCGACATCACCGAGACGGACGTCTACTACTTCGCGCCGCAGAAGTCCTTCGCCTCGGACGGCGGCCTGTGGATCGGGATCTTCTCCCCGGCCGCGATCGAGCGCGCCGAGCGCGTGCACGCGTCCGGCCGCCACGTCCCGGAGTTCTTCAGCCTGCCGACGGCGATCGACAACTCCCGCAAGAACCAGACGTACAACACCCCGGCCCTGTCCACCCTCTTCCTCCTCAACGACCAGCTGGAGTGGCTCAACGGCCAGGGCGGCCTGGACTGGTCGGTCCGCCGCACCGCGACGTCCTCGCGCACGCTCTACGGCTGGGCCGAGGACATCAAGTACGCCACCCCGTTCGTCACCGACCCGGCCAAGCGCTCCCAGGTGATCGGCACGATCGACTTCTCCGAGGAGATCGACGCGGCCGCCGTCGCCAAGGTGCTGCGCGCCAACGGCATCGTCGACACCGAGCCCTACCGCAAGCTCGGCCGCAACCAGCTCCGCATCGCGATGTTCCCGGCGGTCGACCCGGCGGACGTCGAGGCGCTCACGAAGTGCGTCGACTTTGTGATCGAGCGGCTGTAGTCGCAAGCCGTACGGTCGCAGGGCAGCCGCAAGCCGTACGTACGGCGACGGGGGCGCCCGCACTTTCCCAGTGCCGGCGCCCCCGTCGCCGTATCACCGCCCGAGTCACCGCCCGAGCTTCTGGAACCGCCGCACCGCGAGCGGCAGGAAGATCGCGGTGAGGATCAGCGGCCACAGCCCGGACATCAGCAGGGCGTGCTGCTCGACCCATCCGTCGCCGCTCCCGACCGGTGTGCCGAACAGGTCACGCGTGGCCGCGGCCGTCGACGAGATCGGGTTCCAGGCCGCGACGAAGCCCAGCCAGTCCGGCATCAGCTGCGGGGCGACGAAGATGCTGGAGATCATCGTCAGCGGGAAGGCGACCGCGAAGAGGCCGCCCGCCGCCTCCGGGTTGGGCACCAGGAGCCCCAGCCACACACCGAGCCAGATCAGCGCGAAGCGCAGCCACAGCAGCAGTCCGAAGGCGAGCAGGAAGCCGAACCCTCCGTCCGGTCGCCAGCCCATGGCGACCGCGGTGAGCATCAGGATCGTCAACTCCGCGCAGGCGGCGATCAGATCGGTCACCCCTCGCCCCGCGACCACCGCCGACGACGCCATCGGCATGGAGCGGAACCGGTCGATGACGCCCTTGGTGGAGTCGTAGACCACGAGCGTCGCCGTGTTGATGAAGCCGAAGGCCATCGTCATCACGAACATGCCCGGCATCAGGAAGTCCTTGTAGTCCCCGCCGCCCGGCACCTTCATCGCGCTGCCGAACACGTACCCGTACAGCAGCACCGACAGGATCGGAAAGCCCAGCTGCCAGACGATGTTGATGGGCTGGCGCTGGTAGTGGGTGAGCCCGCGGCGCACGATGTTCCAGCAGTCGGCGAGTGCCCACACCGCCCGCCCGCGGTTCTTCGGCACGGTCAGGTCCACGGTGCTCGGATCCATGGTGCTGGGATCCACGGTGCTCATGCCGCCTCCTCCTGCTCGGTACGGTGTCCGGTCAGGCGCAGGAACACGTCGTCGAGGCTCGGCCTGCGCAGCCCGATGTCCTCCACCTGGACGCCCTCGTCCTGAAGGGTCCTGGCCACTTCGGTGAGCGCCGCGACCCGGTCGGTGACCGGTGCGTGCACCCTCAGCTCCGTCTCGTCCGTCTCCGGTTCGCCGTCCGTGACCCGGGCGACGACCTTCGCGGCGCGCGGGATGTCGGCGCGCTCGGCGACGACGACCTCGACGCGGTCACCGCCGACCGTGTTCTTCAGACCGTCCGGGGTGTCGTCGGCGATGGCTCGGCCCTGGTCGATCACCGTGATGTGCGAGGCGAGCTTGTCGGCCTCCTCCAGGTACTGGGTGGTCAGCAGGACGGTCGTGCCGCCCGCCACCAACTCCCGTACGGAGTCCCAGACCTCACCCCGGCTGCGGGGGTCGAGCCCGGTGGTCGGCTCGTCGAGGAAGAGCACGGTCGGGGCGAGGATCATCGAGGCGGCGAGGTCGAGGCGCCGCCGCATGCCGCCGCTGTACTTTCCGACTCCCCTGTCGGCCGCGTCCACCAGGTCGAACTGTTCCAGCAGCTCACCGGCCCGCAACCGGGCCCGCCCGCCGCCGAGATGGAACAGCCGGCCGAACATCTCCAAGTTCTGCCGCCCGGTCAGCACCTCGTCCACGGCGGCGTACTGGCCGGTGAGGCCGATCCGTGCCCGTACCTCCCGCGGCTGTCGTGCCACGTCCAGGCCCGCCACCCGCGCCTGCCCGCCGTCGAGCCTGATGAGCGTCGCCAGGATGCGGACGGCGGTGGTCTTGCCCGCGCCGTTCGGCCCGAGCAGGCCGTGCACCGTTCCCTCCCGTACCGCCAGGTCGAAGCCGTCGAGGGCACGCTTCTCCCCGTACCTCTTCTCCAGCCCCTCGGCCCGGACCGCGTAACCGTCCACTTTCGCCCCTCCCGTTGGAAACTGGGTACGCCGTACTCTTTTGAGAGTACACCGTACTCAGTTTCTGTTCCAAGGGATTATCCTGAAGCGCATGGCGAGCACGTCGGGTCCCGAAACCAGTGGCAGCGGAGACATCGTCCGCACCCTCGAACTGCTGTGGGACACGGGCAAACGGCCCAGTCGCGGCCCCAAACCGGGGCTGACGCTCGACCAGATCGTGGAAGCGGCCGTCCGGATCGCGGACGCGGAGGGCCTGGAAGCCGTCTCGATGCGCCGGCTCTCCACGGAGCTCGGCACCGGCACGATGTCCCTGTACCGCTACGTCCCCGGCAAGGGCGAGCTGCTCGACCTGATGCTGGACCGCGTACAGCGCACCTCCGAGGACGAGTCCGTCTTCGGCGAGGGCTGGCGCGACGCGCTGGAGGCCCTGGCCCGCGAGACACTCGCCCTCTACCGCCGCCATCCCTGGCTGCTCCAGGTGAACCAGACCCGCCCGGTGCTCGGCCCGGGCGCCGTCGAGGGCATGGAGAAGGTGCTCGTGCGCATCAAGCCCATGGGCCTGGCCGATCCCGAACTGATCTCGGCCGTCATCCTGATCGACTCGTACGTCGTCGGGGCCGCCCGTACGCAGCTGTACGCGGAGGAGGCGGAGCGGAAGTCGGGCCTGACGGACGCCGAGTTCTGGCAGGCCCAGACCCCGGTCCTGGAGAAGGCCATGGCCTCCGGCCGCTACCCCGTCCTCGCCTCGCTCAGCGACGACGCCTTCGGCACCGGCTTCGACCACTTCGAGTTCGGTCTGCAGCGGATCCTGGACGGGCTGGAATCACTCGTCGAGGGGCGCAGGCGCGGCTGAGGGTGACAAGCCGGGCGCCGAGTGCCTGTATGGAGACATGAGCACTCCGACTCCCAGCCCTGAGTTCACCCCCTTCGTGAAACAGTGGGCCGTCCTGCTCACCAGCCACAAGAAGGACGGCACAGGCGTCGGCACGCCCGTGAGCATCGCCGTCGAGGGCGACCACGCGTACTTCCGTACGCCGGGCAAGGCCTGGAAGGCCAAGCGCCTCCGCAACAACCCGGAGGTGGAGATCGCCCCGTGCACCCCGCTGGGCAAGCCGACGGGGCCCGAGATCCACGCACGGGCCCGGCTCCTCGAACCGGACAGCGCGGAGGACAGGCACGCGGCGAAGCTGCTGCGCCGCAAGTACCCGATCATGCATCGCGTCTTCGTACCGCTCGCTCACAAGATCATGGGCACGTCGACGCTGCACTACGAGGTGCGCCCGCGGGGGGAGTGAACGGGCAGCCGGAGGGTGCCCTCCGCCGCGAGGGCCGCGCGGCCGGTGACGGACGGGACGTCGTCCGTGAACGTGACCTGGATCCGCGAGGGCCGGTCGAGGGCATGCCCCTGCGCGAGGGTGACCCTGAAGTACCCCGGCACGGCCCATCAGCCGCTGCGCCGGCTCATATCCGAGACCCGTGACTAGCCGCGTCGGAAAAGGCGCTTGAATCCGTAGACGACGGCGAGCCCGACGGCGAGGGCGATGGCGCCCACCTTGAGGTTGCCGTTGGCGCCGTCCCCGCTGTCGCCGTCCCCGTCGGCCGCCGAACCACCGCCCGTCGAGGAGGACTTGTCCCCCTCCCCGCCACCGCCCGGCACACTGCCGGGCTCCACGGAGCTCTCCTCCCCCTCGCTCCCGTACAGCAGCGTGGACCCGTCGGGGGTGTAGGTCATCGACTCCCCCTGCCCCTGGAGCGGCACGCTCAGCCGCCCCTCCTTCTTCGGCTTCCCGCCGTTCCAGTCGTACGCGGTCCCGCCGAAGTAGCCGCGTACGGCGAGCTGCTTGCCGTCCGGCGAGAAGGCGCCGTCGGTGACCCAGAGGTCGATGTCGCCGATGCGCTTGAAGACGTTCGTGCCCTTGGCGCTGAGCGTCGCGGGCTGCTCGTACAGCCCGCCGCCGTCCTCGTTCTTGGAGACGATGTAGACCTTGCCGGTCTTCGGATGCACCATCATCGCCTCCGCGTCGCGGGCCCCGTCCGCGTACTTCACGACGTACTGCGTGGCGCGGACGGTCTGGTCCTTCAGCTCCTTCGGCTCGGGCAGCTCGTAGATCCACACGTAGGGCCATGTGCCGCCCAGGTTGTCCCCTATGTCGCCGACGTAGAGGTGACCGTTGGGTCCGACGGAGATGGCTTCCACGTCCCGGGGGGAGCCCACACCCGCCATCGTGATCGTCGCGACGGTGTCACCGGTCCGGCTGTCGACGGCGTAGAGGAAGGCACCGTCGTCGCTGTCGTTGTGGGTCCAGTAGATGCCCGGGTGGGCACGGGAGGCGGCCAGCCCGCTGGACTCGGTGATCCTCGAGTCCTTGATCGTGAACCCCTCCGAGCCCTCCGATCCGTCATCGGCAGCGGCGCGGGCGGACGCGGGCGCGCCCAGCGCGACGGCGGCGAGCAGAGCTCCGGCGAGTAACGTCAGCGAACGGCGCATGGCCCCAAGCCTGCCATCCCCGCCCGGCGTTCACGCCGCGTGGTCATCCTCACACGCCGACCGCCACGGTGAGCGACGACGATCGACGATGATGAGCGGATGCTCAGGTTCATGCCCGTCGGCGACTCCCAGACCATCGGAAGCGCGGGCGAACACACGTGGCGTTACCGGATGTGGCAGCACCTGCGCACGACGTACGGCGGCCCGTTCCGCATCGTCGGCCCGCGCGAGACGCTCTACGACAAGGCGACGGACACCCCCGACTCGTACGAGTACGCCGACCCGGACTTTCCCCGCGGCCACCTCGCCGGCTGGGGCGAGGGCTGGTTCCACCTCGCTCCGCAGATCGCCGAAGCGGTACGCACGCAGCGGGCGGACGTCCTCCTGGTCTCCCTGGGCCTGATCGACCTGGGCTTCTACACGGACGCGGACGGGACGGCGGCCAACGCCCGCGCCTTCATCTCCGAGGCCCGCTCGGCCAACCCTCGCGTGGCGATGGTCCTCCTCCCGGTGATCCCGAACGTACGGGCGCACACGGACGCCCCCTTCGCCGCCGAGGTCGCCCGCTTCAACGAGCTGCTGGCGAAGGCGGCGGCGGACCTGGACGAGCCCCGCTCCCCGCTTCTCCTCACCTCACCCCCACCGTCGTACGACGTCCACCTCGACACCTACGACGGCACCCACCCGAACGCCTCCGGCGAACACAAGCTCGCGGCAGCCTTCGCCGACGCGATGCACCAGGCCTGGGACTTGGGCGAGCCGTACGCCCACTGAGGGCCTCTTCCCCGGGCGCCACGCTCGGCCATCTGGTGCTCGAAGTCGCGGCCGAAGTAGTTCAGGCCGCGCGGCGGCCGGAGACTCATCGGTCATGTCCGTCCGCGTCTGCTCAGCAGGGCCAGCGCCACCAACAGGACGCACCCTGCGGCTTCGACGCCGAGGGTCGGCTTGACCAGGTTCGCGTCGATGGCCTCCTGGAACCCGAAGAGACCGGAGGTGAGGCTGACGATCAGGGCCACCAGTGTGCCGGCCGTGAACAGCGTTCCCAGCGTCGCGAGGACGGGCAGGAGGCGGGTGGGTGTGATCAGCAGCGACAACGCGAGCAGCCCGGCCCCGATCGCGTTGAGCAGGAACAGCGTGCCGATCGTGTCCAGATATCGGTAGCCGTCGTACCAGAGGTGGAGGTGGATCGCGCCCATGGCCGCGGCCGTTCCCGCCGCGGCCAGCCGGAGGACGATGAGCGTGAGCGCGACCGTGCGCTCAGTAGCCATTGCCGTCGGTCGTGTCGGTGCCGCCGTCCATCGAGGCGGTGCCGCCCACGGTGAGCTCGGTCTTCATGCCCATGCCCTTGTGGTCGTCGACAGGGCAGTACACCTCGTACTTGCCGTCCTTCAGCGAGACGGTGAGGTTCGCCGACTCTCCGGGTGCCAGCGTCCGCGTCTCCTGTTCCGTTCCGGAGCCCTCGATCTCCATGGCGTGGTCGTGATGGCCGTCGTTCTTGACGACGAAGGTGTAGTCACCCGCCTTCAACGTCCTCTCGGACAGCTCCATCTTGAAGTCGACCAGCTTCACGTCCACCTGGGTGGTTCCCGGCTCGCCAGTCTGTTCCGGGGCTGACGATGACGAATCACCACCGTCGCCGTTTCCGCCTCCGCACGCCACGAGGATGCCCGCCAGTGCTCCGGCGGCCAGCCCGGGCCCGACGTTCCTGCGCACGAACGTCATGAGCGTCGTCGCCATGTCTCGGCCCTCCGTGAGAAATCGTTCCTGACCAGAGGTACGGACGGACCGCGCCAGGGGATTTCCGGCAAGCGGGAGCAAGCGGGAGAATGGGACCGTGATCCCGCGTGGAACCGGGGGAATCCGTTCGGCGAGGTTCGCCGTATCCACTGGTGTGCGGAGATTGGGCCTACCACTCGGGCGGCTCTCGGACGAGGCGCTGCTGGCGGGAATGGCGACCGGCGACCCGGAGATCGCCCTCGCGTTCGTCCGCCGGTTCCAGCGCATGGTCTTCGGTATCGCCATCGCTGTCGTCGACGACCCCCAGCTCGCCGAGGACATCGCCCAGCAGACCTTCGAAAGGGCCTGGCGTCATGCGCAGGTCTACGACTCCCGGCGCGGATCGGTGAAGACCTGGCTGGGGACCATCACGCACAACCTGGCCATCGACGCCGTCCGCGCGCGCAAGGCGACCCCGGTCTCCCCCGAGGACCTCGACGCTCTGCTCGGCATCGTGACCCGCACGCCCGAACAGTGGGCACTGGCCGACGAGGCGGCGTCCCGGATACGGGCCGCGGTGGCGGGCCTGCCGCGCCAGCAGGCGCGTGCCGTGGTCATGGCCGGGATCTACGGGATGACCGCACAGCAGATCTCCGAGTTCGAAGGGATCCCCCTGGGCACGGCGAAGACACGGATCAGGACAGCGATGGGGAAACTGCGGACGGTTCTGGGACCCGAGCGAGCCGATCATGACTGACAGGGACTGCGAGTGGCTGAGGGCCGTCGCCGACGAGCTGGCGCTGGGTATCCTCCCCGGTCAGGAGCGCGCCGAGGCCATCGCCCACCTGGACCGCTGCCCCACCTGCCGGGAGCACGTCGAGCAGCTGACGCTCGTCGGCGACGGACTGCTCTCTCTCCTGCCGGGCAGCGAGCCGCCCGCCGGCTTCGAGACACGGGTGACGGACGGGCTGGGCCTGAACCGGCCGGCGCGACGGCGGCGACCACGGGCCGGCGTGGCGGTCGCGGCCGCCGCCGCGATCGCCCTCGGGTTCGGCTTCGGTGGCTGGGCCGTCGGTACGGCCATCGAGGGAGCGTCGGCTCCCTCCTCGCGGAGTTCGGAGCTTCCCGGCTCGGAGCACGGCCTGCTCGCAGCGTCTCTGCTGGCCCCCGACCACCGCCCGGTGGGACGGATCTTCGCCTATACCGGATCTCCGGGCTGGGTCTACATGTCGGTCCACCTCAGCCGGGACGGGTCCGGATCCGACTCCCAGGCCGGAGACGGGTCCGGATCCGACGTGCAGGCCGGAGACGAGTCCGAGGCTGCAGGGTCGCGCGACGGATACCCGGAGGCCGGAAAGGTCAGCTGCCGACTGGAGCGTACGGACGGCACGTCGGTCCACATCGGGGACTTCTCCCTCGACGAAGCCGGCCGGGGCTACTGGGGAGCCCCCACGCGGGTCGACCCGGACACGGTGTCCGGTGCCCGGCTGCTGGCCGCGGACGGCTCCGTCCTGGCCACGGCCCACTTCGACGCACGGCAGAACCAGTGACCGCACCGGTGTCCTCGATGTGACGTGGGGCCGCCCGTTTCTTGGGCAGCGTCGTGCTTCCACGGTCCGAGCGCATCCGCCAGGTGATCGCCAACCTCGGCGGCAACAGCGACCTGCCCGAGGTTCCGACGGTGCTGGGGCCCCCTCGGCCGCGATGGCCAGCCGCTCGACCTCCCGTTTTTACGTAGGACGAAGGGCCGGTCAGCCTCGCCACGGCTACTTTGAGGTCGCGGGCGAGTTCGAGGGCAAGGTGGTTTTGGCCCAGCCCGTCATCTTCGTGGCGCACATTTCCCACACGGGTGATTCGGGCGCCCTCATATGAGCGGCTGCTGGTGGTTTCATGACTGAATGCCCCTTCGGCCAGGTGGCCTCGGTCTGGTTGCCCGCCTCGTCGTAGACGTACTGCTCGTAGGCGCAGGTGCACTTGCTGGAGGCTGCGACCAGCGGAGTTTCTGAGCAGCTGTCGGACTGTGATGTGACTAAGGGTTGCTGCAACGCGACAGCACGATCGACCAGAGGGCGCCAGACCTCAGGTCGCCGTGAGGAGGATCGTTGACGACGTACACGGAGGAATGGGCCG
Organism: Streptomyces montanus; assembly: GCF_005786655.1. NCBI lineage: Bacteria > Bacillati > Actinomycetota > Actinomycetes > Kitasatosporales > Streptomycetaceae > Streptomyces > Streptomyces montanus. Next base: position 29,284 of record NZ_VBZC01000049.1, on the reverse strand, counting down.
TGGTCTCTCGGAAGTGACCGAACCCTGCCATGGAGGCGTCAGCAACTTCCTCAAGAGCACCACCCCGAGCCTGTAGCACCGTCCGGAACGGGTCGAATCCCACGCGCTCCTGGAACTTCCCATAGGCCCGCTCAAGCGGTGCCGGCACCATCCCTTCGAGTCCGCGCGCCAAGCGGTGGATCTGCAGTGACGCCGACACGGACTCCCAGTGACCGTCGCGTTTGGTGAAGGCGACTTCGACGAGCCCGTAGTCGCGTCGCATACGCGACTTCTGCACGTCGTCCAGGAAATCGCCGCCGAGCCCCTCCTCCCACCTTTCCGGTGGGGCACCGACGGGTACACCAAGCACCTCGTTGCGCATGGTCGCGTTCACGTAGAAGTCGATGTCTGACATCAATCGGCCTTCGGCTTGTTCAGCTTCTCGAGGTTCTTGATGAGGAAGTGGATTTCCGCGGCCCGGTTCTTGCTCATTCCGAAGGCACCCTTGTTCATGGCGTCTCGTGCGGACGTGGCCTTCTCGATGATGTCGTTTCTGAGTGCCGGGTTCGAGTGGATCTCGTCCAGCACCTTCTGTACTTCGCGCTCGCTGGCGGTACCGTGCTTGAGCCTGATCCCCTCGGCACTGATCCCGCCCCTGTTGTTGGGAAAGATGCGTACCTCCATGTTCTTGATGTGGATGTGCGCACCCTTGGTTCCCCAGTCCTGATAGGCGACCGAGGCATGAGTACTGACCTGAACTGGATCAAGAGCAGCTACAGCGGCGGCCAGGGTGGCGAATGCGTAGAGGTAGCCATAGCCCCCACCACCATCCACATCCGCGACTCGAAGAACCCCGCCGCCGCAGCCCTCATGGTCACCCCCACCACCTGGTCCGCCTTCCTTCAGGCCGCCCGGACCAGGTGGGGTGTTGCCTAGAGCGCACTCCACCCCGTTGGCTATGAGTCATGAAGTACACGCAGCTCGGACGCACAGGACTCAAGGTCAGCCGGATCGTGCTCGGGACCATGAACTTCGGTCCGCAGACCGACGAAGCGGACAGCCACGCGATCATGGACGCGGCGCTGGACGCGGGGATCAACTACTTCGACACCGCCAACGTGTACGGCTGGGGCGAGAACAAGGGCCGTACGGAGTCGATCATCGGAAGCTGGTTCGCCCAGGGCGGCGCGCGGCGGGACAAGACCGTGCTGGCCACCAAGGTGTACGGGAACATGGCCGAGGGCGACGCCTGGCCGAACCACGACAAGCTCTCCGCGGTCAACATCCGGCGGGCGGTCGACGCCAGCCTGAAGCGGCTGCAGACCGACTACATCGACATCTACCAGTTCCACCACATCGACCGCGCCACTCCTTTCGAGGAGATCTGGCAGGCCATCGATGTGCTGGTGCAGCAGGGGAAGATCCTCTACGCCGGGTCCAGCAACTTCCCCGGGTACAAGATCGCCCAGGCCAACGAGATCGCCGCCCGCCGGGGCGGCACCATCGGTCTCGTCAGCGAGCAGTGCCTCTACAACCTCGCCGAGCGCCGCGCCGAGATGGAGGTCATTCCGGCCGCGCAGGAGTACGGGCTGGGGGTCATCCCGTGGTCCCCGCTGCACGGCGGACTGCTGGGCGGCGTCATCAAGAAGGAGGTCCAGGGCGGGCGCCGGGCGAGCGGCCGGTCCGCCGACGCGCTCACCAACACGGCCGTGCGCGCCCAGGTCCAGGCGTACGAGGACCTGCTCGACAAGCACGGGATCGAGCCCGGCGAGACCGCCCTGGCCTGGCTGCTGACCCGGCCGGGGGTCACGGGACCGATCGTCGGGCCGCGCACCGCCGAGCAGCTCGACTCCGCCGTACGGGCGACCGAGCTGGAGTTGTCCGAGGAGCTCCTGGCGTCCCTGGACGAGATCTTCCCGGGGCCGGGGCCGTCTCCGGAAGCCTTCGCCTGGTAGGGAGCACGGCTGCCCCGGCGATGGCCGTCGGCTACTTGCCGAGTGCCGCCGCCAGTGCCACCACCACGAACATCAGCACGAGCACACCGGCCATGATCCGGTTACGGGTCTTCGGGTCCACGTGGTCGAGCGTAACCGCCTACTCCTGGGCTCCCGCGCCGGGGCCGAGGGGTAGGCGGACCTGCGTCTCATAGCGGGGCTGTTCGCCCTGGACCCCGGATCGGGGGAGGTTGCTGCGGACGAGGTGCAGTGCGTCGACGGACCAGGTTCGGCCGGCGAAGGCGTTCAGCAGGGAGACGTACGGCGCGAAGTCCGCCCGCTCGCGGGCGCGGGCCAGCGTGAGGTGCGGGTGGAAACCGTGGTGCCCGCGATCCCCGCGGTCACCCGGTACGCCCGCCTTCCGCCCCGCCGCCTCGGCGCGCTCCGCGAGCAGCCGCATCGTACGGAGCTCACCCGTCGCGCCCACCCACAGCGCCCGGCCCCCGAACCGGCCCCCGCCCCGCAACGCCAGCTCGAACGGATCGGTCCGTCGGGCCGCCCGCTCCAGCCGGGCCGACAGATCCGGTACGAGCTCGTCGGCGACCTCTCCGTAGAACGCGAGCGTGAAGTGCCACCCGGGTCGCCCCGTCCAGCGGAGCCCGCCGGCTCCCGGCAGCTTCCTCAACTCGTCGACCACCGATTCGAGTTCGGCGGTCGCATCCTCCGGTGGCAGCACGGCGGCGAAGAGTCTCATGGGGCCAGTCTCCCTGCCGTGCGCCTTCACGCCCGAGCGTGTCCTGGTCACCGTGCGTATCGTTGTACCGCGCGGCTGCGCTCGTCCGAGCGGCAGCCGGGGAGGAGCGCCACGATGACCGTCTCCCTTATGGAGAGACAGGATCGGGATGGCCGAGAGCAGCGACGGACTCACACTCGACGCGATGTTCGAGTGGCTGGAGAAGATGCCCGTCCCCGAGGGAATCAAGGCTGAGATCGTCGGGGGGGAACGTCTTCCTGTGGCCGCAGCGCCGCACGCACTGGCAGATCACCCTTGGCATCCTCGACCAGCTGCACGACCGGTATACGAGGCAGCGCCTGATGTCCGATGTCCGCATCGACTTCCCCGGGCATCTCAACGGGTTCGCGTCCGACGTGGCGGCCCTCGTGGAGGGTTTCGAGCCGGACGACAAGGACGGCTTGCGGTATCAGGACGTCGAGTTCGTCGCCGAGGTGATCTCCAAGGACACCGCCCGCAACGACTACGAGCCGAAGAAGGCCGCGTACGCCGCCGCCGAGGTGCCGGTGTACCTGATCGTGGATCCGTACACCGGCCAGTGGCACCTGCACACGCTGCCGAAGGACGGCGAGTACCGGGGAACGCTCAGCCTCGACTTCGGTGACGAGATCGACCTGACGGGGACCGTGGTCGGCCTCGTCCTCAAGACCGACGAGTTCCCCCGCGACTGAGTCCGCGCTCCGGCCCGGTCGCCGCTGCCCCCGGCCCCCGGCAGCGGGACGGCCGAGGCGACGCCCTACGCCACCGTCGCCAACTCAGGCTCCCGCTCCCGCTCCTCCTCCCGCGGGACGAACCGGACCCGCGGGTGGCCGTGGTTCCAGCCGACCGACAGGCGCAGGCCGCCGACGCGGGCCAGGATCAGCCCCACCGTCGCCGCGGCCAGCGCCGAGACGAGGCCGCCGAAAGCGAAGCCCATACGAGCGCCGAACGAGTCGGTGACCCAGCCGACGAGGGGTGCCCCCAGCGGCGTACCGCCGACGAAGACCATCATGAACAGGCTCATGACGCGGCCGCGCATGGCGGGGTCGGTGGCCAGCTGGACGCTGGCGTTGGCGGTCGTGTTGACCGTCAGGGCGGCCATGCCGATGGGGACCAGCAGGAAGGCGAAGAGCCAGTACGACGGGGACAGCGCCGCCGCGATCTCCAGTACGCCGAACACGGCCGCCGAACCCACCAGGAACCGCAGACGGACCGAGGCCCGGCGGGCCGAGAGCAGGGCTCCGGTGACCGAGCCCACCGCCATCAGCGTGTTGAGCAGGCCGTACGTCCCGGCGCCCGCGTGGTAGACGTCGTCGGCGAACGCGGTGAGCCAGATCGGGAAGTTGTAGCCGAACGTACCGACGAACCCGATGAGCACGATCGGCCAGATCAGCTCCGGCCGGGCGGCGACATAGCGCAGCCCCTCCCGCAACTGGCCCTTGCCGCGCGGCGCCCGCTCCACCTTGTACAGCTCGCTCGTGCGCATGAGGAGCAGACCGGTGATGGGCGCCAGGAAGGCGAGGCCGTTGATGAGGAACGCCCAGCCGCTGCCCACGGTCGAGATCAGAACGCCGGCGACGGCGGGGCCGATGAGGCGGGCGGAGTTGAAGTTGGCCGAGTTGAGGCTGACGGCGTTGCGCAGCTGGTCCGGGCCGACCATCTCGGAGACGAAGGTCTGCCGGGTCGGGTTGTCGACGACGGTGACCATGCCGAGCAGGAACGCGATCAGATAGACGTGCCAGACCTGCACCTGCCCGGAGAGGGTGAGGACCGCGAGCGCGAGACCGCACAGGCCCAGCGCGCCCTGGGTGAAGAACAGCATCCGCCGCTTGGGGTAGCGGTCGGCGATGACACCGCCGTACAGGCCGAAGAGCAGCATCGGCAGGAACTGCAGCGCGGTCGTGATGCCGACCGCGGTCGAGGAGCCGGTCAGGCTCAGCACCAGCCAGTCCTGCGTGATGCGGGACATCCAGGTGCCGGTGTTGGAGACGAGGCCGCCGGTGGCGAAGAGCCGGTAGTTCCGGATCCGCAGCGAGCTGAACGTCGACGACTTCTCAGGGGAGGCAGGCGACGCAAAGCGATCCGGGGCCGTGGAGGAAGCAGAAGAAGCAGAGGAAGCAGGGGACGTGGAGGAAGCAGGAGTCGTAAGGGCGTCGGGGGAATCGGGGTCGTTCGGTCCGGGGGCGGAAGCTGCTCCGGGTCCCGTACTCAATCGGGTCGCCTCCTTTGGCTATGACTACAGGTGCGCGGACTACAGGTGCGCGAGCTTCTCAAGGACGGGGGCGGCCTCGCGCAGCTTGGCCCACTCGTCCTCGTCGAGGCCGTCGACCAGGTCTGCCAGCCACGCGTTCCGCTTGCGGCGGCTCTCTTCGAGCATCGCCTCGGCGCGCTCGGTCTGCGCGACCACCTTCTGGCGCCGGTCCTCGGGATGCGGCTCCAGACTGACCAGGCCCTTGGCTTCGAGAAGCGCGACGATGCGGGTCATCGAGGGCGGCTGCACATGTTCCTTGCGGGCGAGCTCGCCCGGCGTGGCCGTGCCGCATCGGGCGAGGGTGCCGAGCACCGACATCTCGGTCGGGCTCAGCGACTCGTCGACCCGCTGGTGCTTGAGTCGGCGGGACAGCCGCATCACGGCGGATCGCAGTGCGTTCACGGCGGCAGCGTCGTCGCCATGGGTCAGGTCAACCATGTTCTTTAGCGTAACTCATTACCCTACCTAAAGACCACCTGAATGCTCATCCGTCTCCCGTGACCCCGGCCACTCCACACCCCGGTCACCCGTTTGAGTGAGCCCGCTCCGAAAAGTGACGCACGGTCCGGTCGGTGGCGGCGACCCTCGTAGGCATGGGGACCAGCGTGCTGAGCCTGCGGATGGACGGGGAGCTGCTCGACCGGCTCCGGGATCGTGCGGCGAAACGGGGAATGAGCGTCCAGGACTATGTGATCCGGACGCTCATGCGCGACGACTTCGACGAGCGGTTCCGTACGGCGGTCGAGGAGACGGAGAAGTTCTACGGGGTCGACGCGGACGCCTGACGCGGGGAACTCCCTCGTAAGCTGTGCACATGGCGAAGTGGACCCCCAGGCACGAGGCACCGGAACCCCTTGAGGGTCCCGTCGTCGCCACCATCACAGGCGGCACGATCCTCTGGTTCGTCCTCTTCGTGGCGCAGCTTCCCTTCTACGGCTGGTTCGACGACCACGGGCACCTGTGGTGGCTGTGGACCTGCCTGGCCGGCGCCGGCCTCGGCCTGATCGGTATCTGGTACGTACGGAAGCGGGACGCGGCGATCAAGAGGGACGCGGCGGCGAAGGCGACCGGTCCCGACGGCCCCCCGAACACCGCCCATGAGATGACGGATCCGGTCTCCGACTAGGGCCCATACGGAACGACCACTTCCGCGCAGCCTCGTACAACCACGGCATCACACCACGTCCTACCCTGGTCGGATCTTTGCCGCACTCGGCATGTGGAGCCCCATATCCCCCCGTACCGTCGTCTGCATGACGCACATCGACGCGGGCGCCGAACTCGATCCTGTGCATCCGGCCTCTGGCCCCGTCACGCGGGCCAGAGGCCTGACCGCGACCCAGGTCGCCGAGCGCGTGGCCCGGGGCGAGGTCAACGACGTACCGGTGCGCAGCAGCCGCTCCACGGTCGACATCATCCGCGCGAACGTCTTCACGCGGTTCAACGCGATCATCGGTGTGCTCTGGCTGATCACGCTGGCCGCCGCGCCGATCCAGGACAGCCTGTTCGGCTTCGTGATCCTCGCGAACACGGGCATCGGCATCATCCAGGAGCTGCGCGCCAAGAAGACCCTGGACTCGCTCGCGGTGATCGGCGAGGCGCGGCCCACCGTCCGCAGAGACGGCGTCGCGACCGAGGTCAGCACCTCCGCGATCGTGCTCGCGGACGTGATCGAGATCGGGCCGGGCGACAAGATCGTCGTGGACGGCGAGTGCGTCGAGACCGACGGACTGGAGATCGACGAGTCGCTGCTCACCGGTGAGGCGGACCCGGTCGTCAAGCAGCCCGGCGACCAGGTCATGTCGGGCAGCTTCGTGGTCGCCGGCGGCGGCGCGTTCACCGCCACGAAGGTGGGGCGCGAGGCGTACGCGGCGCAGCTCGCCGAGGAGGCCAGCCGCTTCACGCTGGTCCACTCCGAGCTGCGCAGCGGCATCTCCACGATCCTCAAGTACGTGACGTGGATGATGATCCCGACCGCCATCGGCCTGATCATCAGCCAGCTCGTCGTCAAGGAGAACGACCTCAAGGACTCCGTGGCGCGGACCGCGGGCGGCATCGTGCCGATGGTCCCCGAGGGCCTCGTCCTCCTGACGTCCGTCGCCTTCGCGATCGGGGTCATCCGGCTCGGCCGGAAGCAGTGCCTGGTGCAGGAGCTGCCGGCCATCGAGGGCCTGGCCCGCGTCGACACCGTCTGCCTCGACAAGACGGGCACGCTCACCGAGGGCGGCGTGGACGTCACCGAGGTGCGGTCCTTGGACGGCCATGACGGGACGTACGTCCGCAAGGTCCTCGGCGCGCTCGGCGCCTCGGACCCGCGGCCCAACGCCTCGCTGCAGGCGGTCATCGACGCCTACCCGGACAGCGGGGACTGGGGGTGCGAGCAGGCACTGCCGTTTTCCTCGGCACGCAAGTACAGCGGGGCTTCCTTCACCGAGGGAAACGGCGAGTCGAGTACGTGGCTGCTCGGCGCGCCCGACGTGCTGCTGCCCGCCGAGGACCCGGCGCTCGCCGAGACCGAGCGGCTCAACGAGGACGGGCAGCGGGTACTGCTGCTGGCCCGGGCCGTCAAGGATCTCGACGACCCGCGGGTCCAGGAGGGCGCCCGGCCCGCCGCACTCGTCGTCCTGGAACAGCGGCTGCGCCCGGACGCGGCGGACACGCTGCGGTACTTCGACGAGCAGAACGTACAGGCCAAGGTGCTCTCCGGCGACAACGCGGTGTCGGTGGGCGCGGTGGCGGGGAAGCTGGGGCTCACGGGGAACGTCATGGACGCCCGCCGGCTCCCCGACGAGCGGGACGAGATGGCGAAGGCGCTCGACGCGAGCACGGTGTTCGGCCGGGTCAGCCCGCAGCAGAAGCGGGACATGGTGGGCGCGCTCCAGTCGAACGGGCACACGGTGGCGATGACGGGCGACGGCGTGAACGACGTGCTGGCCCTGAAGGACGCGGACATCGGTGTCTCGATGGGCTCGGGCTCGGAGGCCACCCGGGCCGTGGCGCAGATCGTGCTGCTCAACAACAGCTTCGCGACACTGCCGTCGGTGGTCGCGGAGGGCCGCCGGGTGATCGGCAACATCACGCGCGTCGCGACCCTCTTCCTCGTCAAGACGGTCTACTCGGTGCTGCTGGCCCTCCTGGTCGTGGTCTCGCGGGTGGAATACCCCTTCCTGCCCCGGCACGTGACCCTGCTGGGCACCCTCACGATCGGCGTCCCGGCCTTCTTCCTGGCCCTGGCCCCCAACAAGGAACGGGCTCAGCCCCACTTCGTCCGCAGGGTCATGCGGTACGCGATCCCCGGGGGCGCCGTCGCGGGGCTGGCCACCTTCGCCACGTATCTGATCGCCCGTGAGCACTACACCGGGCGCGAGGCGTTGGACGCGGAGACGAGTGCCGCGACGCTGACGCTCTTCCTGATCTCGCTGTGGGTGCTGGCGATCATCGCCCGGCCCTACACCTGGTGGCGGATCGGCCTGGTCGCCGCGATGGGCGCGGGCTTCCTGATCGTCCTGGTCGTGCCGTGGCTCCAGGAGGTCTTCGCACTGAAGCTGGTGGGAACGACGATCCCGTGGAGCGCGGTGGGCATCGCGGTGGTGGCGGCGGCCACCCTGGAGCTTGTGTGGAAATGGGTGGGCCGCCGCGATGCGCTCCGCGGGAACGCGGTTACTGCACGTCGATGAAGTCGCCCGTGGCCTTGACGGCCGGGGTGGTCGAGGTGCCCGCGAAGACGTAGCGGAAGTAGCCGTCCTGGGCGGCCTTGACGGTGGTCTTCAGGGCGCCGCCGGAGCCCGACTCGACCGTCTTGACGTCCGTGTAGGTGGACGAGCCCTTCTTCTTGAACTGGAGCTTCACGGCCTGGTCGGTGTAGCCCGCGTACTTCTCGGTCTCCCAGTTGGCGCGGCTCAGCTTGCCGGTGATCGTGATGGTCTTGTTCTTCTTGACCGGCTCCGGGGCGGCGTTCACGGTCAGCTTCGACGCGCGCTGGATCTTGAAGCCCTTGACGTTGTCCTTCTGGACGTAGTCGCCGTCAGTGCCCTGGGCGAGCGCCCAGACCTTCCAGCCGCCGGCCAGCGCGTTGAGGAGGTCGGTGTTCGCCTTGACGGTGTAGGACGACTTGCAGGTCGACGTCGTGGCACTGACCGCGGTGCAGACGGCCCTGTCGTCGCTCGAGTCGGCCACGGCGCCGCCGTCGAGGTGGTCGAAGTCCGGGCCGTGCCACAGGATCGCCTGCCCCCAGTCGATGCCGGAGTCGTCGGTCGCGGTGAAGCTGACCGTGAAGGTCTTCCTGGTGGTGGTGCCGAGGACGACTGCCTTGCCGCCGTTCACGACGACATTCGAGATCTTGGTGTCGCCGATGACCGTGTCGAGAGGGCCGTTCGCCGCGAAGGACTCCGCGGTCCTGGCGACCGAGGCGGTGCTGGGCTCGTCATCGGCGTGGGCGGCCGGGACGACGACAGCGGAAAGGGCCAGGGCCCCGGTTACGGCGGCCAGGGTGGCACGCATACGCATGTGTTCCCCACGTGGAAAGGGGGTCCCGCGGCACAACGCTGTCACGCGGGACCCAGTTGGTCTGAGAGAAGCCGGTCGGCTGGTCTGAAGCCGGTCGGCTCGTGATCAGATCCACGAAGTGGGCGAAAGGTTGTACGAGTTGTAAAGGTCTTGGGCAGATGTTGTTCAGCTCACATCTACCTGCCTCTCCGGCCTCGCTCGCCCGGGCGATCGGTTACTGCACGTCGATGAAGTCGCCCGTGGCCTTGACGGCCGGGGTGGTCGAGGTGCCCGCGAAGTTGTAGCGGTAGTAGCCGTCGTAGGACGCCGTGACCGTGGTCTTCAGGCTGCCCGCCGTGGACGAGGTGACCGTCTTGACGTCCTGGTAGGTGGTCGTGCCCTTCTTCTTGTACTGGAGCTTCACGGGCTGGTTGGTGTAGCCCGCGTACTTGTGCGTGTTCCAGTTGGCGCGGGTCAGGGCGCCGGTGACCGTGATGGTCCTGCCCTTCTTCACGGGCTCCGGGGCGGCGTTGACCGTCAGCTTGGAGTAACGCTGCAACTTGGTGGAGGCGAGGGCGTCCTGCTCGGCGTAACCGACCTTGGTGACGTCGAAGGTCTCGCCGGCCGGGTCCTGGCCGTTGAAGGCGATGGCGTAGCCGAGGGCCTTCCAGGAGGTGGCGTCGGTGTTGTCCAGCTCGATGCCCGGGTAGACGTCGATGGTGCCCTTGCAGGTGGCGACGGTGGTGGAGACCGGCGTGCAGGTCGGGAGGTTGTCGCCGTAGAGGGTGTTGTCGGGCTCTCCGTAGGAGCCGCGGTAGATCTCGACGTCCAGGATGAAGTCGTCGGCGAGGATGTCGACGTCGGCGCCGTGCGTCACGGTGAAGGTCGTCGGGACGGTGACCTGCTTGCTGGTGCCCGCCACTATCGGCTTTCCACCGTTGACCTTCACGTTCGAGAAGGTGAGGTCGAGGGCGTACGGGGCGTCGTCCTCGGCGACCACGCGCGCGGAGGTCTGGTCGTAGGTGGCCCGGACGGACCGGGCGGCTTCCCTGACCTTGGCCGCGTCCGCGCGGGAGGCGGTGGAGTCGTCGGCCTGTGCGGCCGGAACGGCGAAGGCGGAGAGAGCCAGGGCGCCGGTGACGGCGGCCACGGTGGCACGTATGCGCATGCGTTCCCCTGATGGAGAAAGGGGCGCCCACGGTAAGCGGCTTCACGTGGGGCCCGAGTGATCGTGGGGTCTATTGACCCGCTGATCAGATCTCTTTCAGGGGGGATTGGTTGCGCGGGTGGTGAAGTTTGCGTGTACTTGTGATCAAGGTCACAAGGCTCCGACAACACCACCCCGCGCACCGCCCACCGCGCACAACGACCTCAGTCGAACCAGCGGTCGCGCGCCAACTCCTCCGTCCTGGAAGCGTCTTCGAGCAGCGCGGCGACCTCGAAACGGCGCGGCCACTGTCGGGCCGCCCAGGCGAGGCCGGCCGCGACGCCCTCCAGGGTGGCGGCGTGCAGCACGCCGTCACGCGTGCGGCGCCAGTCGATCTCGACGCCGTCGACGAAGAGTTCCTCGTGTTCTACGTACGTCTCGGGCGTCGTCGGTCCCAGCAGGACGCGGACGGAATCGGGGACCTCGTGCTCGACGCCCTCGCTGGTGACCTCGCCGGTCACCGACTCGCTGAGCCGCCGCACTTGGAACAGTTCGGCGAGGTCGGCGGCGCGTGACGGCCGTACGGGGAGCAGCGGGACGCCGGCCGTGAACGGCAGCAGGTCCGGCGAGTCCACGACCACGGCGTCGGCCGCGTCCACCACCGTCACCTGCCCGTCGACGACCGCGCGCACCTCGTCCGGCAGGGTCACCTGCTCCGGGTCCAGGTCGGCCAAGGCGCCGTAGAGGGCGTGCAGTTGGGTCGCGGAGACGGGACGGTCGGGGTCGGCCAGGCGGTCGAGGAGCTCGGCCGCACCACCGGGTTCGTCGAGAAGCGCCGCGACCGAGGTGCGCACCCCGAGGGCCCGCAGCACCTGCTCGTCCTCGAACCCGGTCGCGTCGGCGGCGTCGTACAGGCCGTGCAGCAGCGGATCGCCGCCCGCGGCGCGCAGCCCCGCCGGACGGCGGCCGTCGAGCACCGGGTTCCCGCGCAACCACCAAGCGGTGTAGGACCGGACGATCTCGTGCGTCCCGTCCGGCAGCAGGACGCGGACCGGCTGGGTGAGGGCGTCGCGCAGGGGTGGACGCGAGAGCAGCGTCAGGGCCTGCGGCCAGCGGTCGTCGTCGACCAGATCGAGATCCCGTACGGAGACGATCTCGGTGGCGACCGGCGGAACCGGCGTCTCGGGCAGCCGGTCGAGGACGTCCTCGCACCACACGTCGACGGCGTCGAGCAGCCCCACGTCGTCGGGCTCGGCGAAGTCGCCGTCGCGCGGCTCCAGTTCGTCCGGGTCGAGGACGACATCGGTGGCGCGTACGAGGGCGAAGTTCGCCAGCACGCCACAGGCGGCCAGCGGCTGCTCGCCCCACCGCTCGGCCAGTTCCCCGTCCACGGCGGCGAGTTCGTCCTCCCGCATCACCTGGGCGAAGGGGCTGCCGGGCAGGACCAGTTCGCCGGCCGGAGCGAGTTCGCCCTCCTCGTCGGGGAGGGCGAGGGCGCCGAGCCAGGGTTCGTCACCGGGTTCGAGGCCGGCGTCGCGGACGAGGGCGAGGACGGTGTCGGCCAGCTCTTCGGCGTCCGGGGCGTCCTCGTCCCAGCCGCCGTCGTCGAGGGAGGCGGCGACAGCGGCGCGTACCTGGGGGGTGGTGAGGACGGCGCGTGGCGTGGCGGCCAGGGCGCCGAGCTTCTCCAGGAGGGGGTGGGCGGCGTCGGGGTGGGCGACTTTGAGGCCGAGGCGGGCGAGGGCGTGGGGAGCCGCTCCGGTGGCCTCGGTGGTGGTCCGGGTGTCGTCGGCGGTGGGCTGGATGCCGTCCGCGGTGGGCAGCAGGATCTGGCGGGGGCCGATCGTCGTACGCCCGTCCGCCAGCGGCACCGGAAGCCCCGACAGCCGGTCCGGGTCGACGCCGGCCAGGCTGTCGTACAGCCGCCGCCACCAGCCTGGCTCCTTCTCCAGGCCGGCGAGCCGGTCGATCGCCTCGGTCAGCGGCACCCGCTCGACACCCAGGGTCCGCAGTTCCACCCGGCGTTCGAGCCCGGCGGGCAGCAGGCAGGGCAGCACCTCGGCGAGCACGCGTACGGTCTCGGCCCCGGCGCCCTCGACGACCTCGGCGTCGCGGGGGCGGAGGGCTTCGGGCAGGTCGGTGTCCTCGCCCGGCGGGGCGGCCGGTGGCAGGAAGGCGGTTCGCGGCAGCCGGTCCAGGATCGCCTTCCGCAGCGCACCGTCCAGCTCGCCCTTGCCGAGCGGGCCGGGCACGAGGTCGATGATCCCGGCCCCCACCGGGCGCCATGCGGCGAGCAGTTCGGTGTACGCGTCGGCCGCGCGCTCGACGATGAGGTCGGTCAGCGGCCCGGGGGCGGCATGGCGGCGGGTGGAGTCGAGGGGCAGGGAGGCGATGAGGAGAGCCGGTACGCCGAGGGGGTCGTCGCTGGGCGTGGGCGCGTGGACGACGGGGCTGGTGCGGGGGCGGGCGGGGGCGCCGTCGGCGTCGACGGGGACGGCCCAGGTGAGGGACCAGTGCGGGCGCAGACGCTCCTCGACGGGGCGGTCGGCGAGGAGGGCGGGGTCGAGGGAGCCGTGCGCGGAAACGGTACGCCAGCGGGTCGTACCGTCACGGGAGTCCTCGACCGTGACGATGTTCTCCCCCGCGTTCTCCCCTGCGCCACCCCCTTCGTGCCGGAGCCGGAGCGTGCGAACCGTGTCGCCGCTCTCCACGACGACCTCCTCCAGGCCGGGCAGGGCGAGGAGCAGCGCGTCGTCGATCGAGTCGAGGAGACGCTCGGCGAGATCCTGGGCGGCCGGGTCGCGCAGGGGCAGGATCACGGCGGTGTCGTACGGGTCCGGGGCGCTGGCCTCGGCGGCGAGCGGCAACCGGAGCAGGGGCACATGGCCGTCCCGGCGCCGGAGCTCGTCGCCCAGGCCGGGGCTGTGGCGGGCGGTGTCCGTGGCGAGGTCGCGGGCCTCGGCGAGGGACCAGCGGACGCCGCCGTGGCGGCCGACGAGGGCGGGTTCGTCGGTCACGGAGAGCACGGCGGCGAATCCGACGCCGAACCGGCCGACCGTACCTTCGCTGTCCTCTCGTTTCGCGGAGGCGCGGAGGGTGGACAGCGACTCGACGCCGGCGGCGTCGAGGGGGGCGCCGGTGTTGGCGGCGACGAGGGCGCCGCCGCGGAGGGTGAGCCGCAGACGGCCCGGTACGCCGGCCCGGGCGGCGGCGTCGGCGGCGTTCTGCGCGAGTTCGACGACGAGGCGGTCGCGGTAGCCGCCGAGGACGAGCTCCTCCTCGGCGTTCGCGTCCTCACGGAACCGCGCCGGGCTGGCCGCCCAGGCGTCCAGCACCCCTCGCCGCAGGCGCGCCGTCCCGAACGGATCCGCACCCTCGGCTGCCGGCCGCACGAACTTGCTCACGGTTCAGTCTCCTTCTCCAGGTGTACGGCCGCACGCGGTACCGGTCGCGGCACGAAGGTACCTCGTACCTCCGGCGGTTGGACGGGGTGCCTCCGGCGGTTGGGCGGGGGCCTGCTGGTGGGTGGGTCGGGGGCGTGTGCCGGTGGGCGACTGCGGGCGCGCCCCTTCAGGGGCGCGGGGAACTGCGCGACCGGCCACAGCCGGCCCGCGGCCGAAGTACACACCCCACGCACCCCCGCCCCCTCCCGCCCAGGGCGACTGGCGGTATGGGGGGCCTGGGGGCGCAGCCCCCTGTTTCGGGAAGGGGTGGGGTTGGGGAAAGGAAAAGCCTCCCAACCACCCGGAGGCTAGGAGTGGCCGAGCTCCGCCGACGACTCGTCCGTCGTGGTCGGCACCGAGCCGGAGTCCGGGGCCGGCCGCAGGGGGAAGGGATCCACCCGCGTCTCGTCGATCACCGGCGCAGCCGGCCGCGGCGGCGTAGGCATGACCGCCGCCTCCGAGTGCCCCCCACACCCGTACCCGAGCGACACCACACGCCCATCCGCCGGCGAGAACTCATTGGCACAGATGCCGAACGCCTGCCCCAGCGACCCACCGACGGGATTCAGGAAACCGCACGAGACGCATGTGGCAGGCGCCGCCTGGGCCATCGCGGACTTCGGCCCGTACGACTCCTCCCAGCGGTCGGCCGCCGCGTGCAGGCCGTACCGGGACAGCACGCGCGCCCGGCGCATCCCCAGCTCCTCGGCGAGCGCCGAGATCGAGCCACGGGAAGGGGGGACCGGAAGGTTCGCCGGCGCTCCGGCCGTGACCTCGACGTCCTCCGCCTCGACGAGCTCGGCCATCTCCCCGGAGACGAGCGAGTTCGGCGCGGGCTCGTCCTCGCCGGTGAAGCCGGGTTCCAGCCGGAGATCCTCCGCGTCCGTGGGGAGGAGGTCCCCAGGACCCATGTCCCCGGGCCGGAGCCGCTCGCTCCACGGCACCCACTCGGGAGCGAGCAGTGCGTCGGGCCCGGGCAGGAGCACCGTTTCGTCAAGGGTCACGATCTTCGCGCGCGAGGCCCGCGCGACGGTCACCGCCCAGCGCCACCCTCGATACCCGGGCTCCTTGCACTCGAAGAAGTGCGTGACAACGCGGTCCCCTTCGGAGACGAGCCCGGCGTGCTCCCCGACGACGCCGGGCGCGGCGGCCTCCTCGGCCGCGGTCCGGGCGAGGTCGACGGCCTCGGCGCACAGACGGTCGGGTGTGCGGCTTCGCGTTGTCGCGCTCACTGGTATCGCTTCTCTCCTACGCCGTCTCACGGGTGCGCCATCCCGGCGGGGGTGCGGACGGAGCGGCTGGGGCCTCCCAGGCCTTGAGACACTGGAGGAGGGCCGCGTCGACGTCCGCGCCCGATCGCACTCGGGCGCACCTACGTCATCCATTCTGCGGTATGACCGAGAGGCGCGCGGCCGAGAACCACCGCCGCGGGCGCGCTACGCACGCTACCCTCTCGCCGCCGCTGGGCACACACCGGCGGGAATCTTCGGCGCTCCGCGGGTCCGGGGCGAGCGGGCTCACAGCACCCCACTCGGCCGCTATACGCGCGGTAACCGGGCTACACCGGCCCTTCAGGGGGCACTATGACGGAGTGGCAGACGCAGAGTCGGCCCACGGCGGCACCGGAATCGGCCGAGGTGGCGCCGGGGAATGCCGTCGGACGAGCGGAGCGGGCCCGGTGCGCGGGGCCGTCCGCTCTGTCGGACGTGCTCTGCATCTGCCGTTCTCGGGGACGGCGAGGGGAATCCGGAAGGCGACGCACGCGCACGGGGCGGGCGAATCGGGCCTCGGCAAGCTGATCGAGCTGCACGGAGTGAACGGCGCGGGGGACATGATGATCACCGTGGCGCTCGCGTCCACGGTGTTCTTCTCGGTACCGACGGACGAGGCCCGTGGCCGCGTGGCCCTGTATCTGGCGATCACGATGGCCCCGTTCACGCTGCTGGCCCCGGTCATCGGTCCGCTCCTGGACCGCCTCCCGCACGGCCGCCGGGCCGCGATGGCCGGCGCGATGCTGGCGAGGGCGATCCTCGCCCTGCTGCTCTCGAGCGCGGTGGTCACGGGCAGCATCCAGCTGTACCCGGCGGCGCTCGGCGTGCTGGTGGCGTCGAAGGCGTACGGCGTGGTGAGAAGCGCGGTGGTGCCACGGCTCCTGCCGCCCACCTTCTCGCTGGTGAAGGCGAACTCACGGGTCACCCTGGGCGGGCTCCTCGCGACGGGTGCGGCGGCGCCCGTCGGGGCGGGGCTTCAGGCGCTGGGTCCGCGCTATCCGTTGTACGGCGCGTTCGTGATCTTCGTGGTGGGCACGATCCTGTCGTTCTCGCTCCCTCCCAAGGTCGACTCGCCGAAGGGCGAGGACAAGGCACTGCTGGCGGCCGACGAGCAGCACCTGCACGGGCCGCACCTGAAGCCGCCACAGCGCCCGGGGCTGCGTACGGTCGGAGCGGCGGTCACCCACGGACTGGCGGCGAACGCGGCGCTGCGCGCCCTGTCCGGGTTCCTGATCTTCTTCCTCGCGTTCCTGCTGCGCGAGGACCCGCTCGGCGGCCAGAGCGCGGCCGTCTCGCTCGGCATCGTGGGCGTCTCGGCGGGGGTGGGCAACGCGCTCGGTACGGCGGTCGGGGCGGCGCTGAGATCGCGGGCGCCCGAGATCATCATCGTGGCGGTCATCGCCTTCGTGCTGGTCGTGGCGATCGCCGCGGCGGTGTTCTTCGGAGCGGTCCTGGTGGCGGCGCTCGGCGCGGTCGCCGGGTTCGCGCAGGCGCTGTCCAAGCTGGCGCTGGACGCGATAATCCAACGGGACGTGCCGGAGCTGGTCCGTACGTCGGCGTTCGCGCGCTCGGAGACGTTGCTGCAGATGGCCTGGGTGGTCGGCGGGGCGGTCGGGATCGCGCTGCCGCTCAACGGCTCGCTCGGTCTGACGGTGGCCGTCGGGATCGTCGCGGCCGGCTGGCTGTTCACGGTGCGCGGCCTGGTGAGCTCTGCCCGGCACCGGGGAGACCGGCCGCACGCCCGGGTGGCCTGACGGCCGCACGTCTCGGCAGGGGGCTGGGCGGCACGCCATGGACCCCACGTGGCCGAGCCGTCGGGGGCGCCCGATAGCCTTCGGCCATGACCTCCCTGCCCCGCGGCAGTGCCGCTACTGGACACGGCCTTGCGCGCCGTCGTCGCGCCGTCGCCGCCGTCGGCGCCGTTTCCGCCGGACTTCTCGTCCTGTCCGCCTGTGACGAGCCGACGCCGATGGCGACCGTCACGGTCGGCAAGTCCTCGAAGAGCGCCGAGGCCGTGTGCTACGAGAACGGCGAGAACCTCGGCCGTGAAGAGGCGACCAAGTGCGCCCTGAAGAAGGCCTCGGACTCGATCAAGGTCCCGCAGGGCGAGACGCTGCGCATCGGTGTCGACCCGGAGGTCGCGGACAAGGGCTGGGCCCTGTGGATCAACGGGCAGCAGGTCACTCCGGCGTACAAGAAGACGTACTACGCCTTCCAGGGCGTGGACCTCTTCGCCGACCAGCAGGGACAGGCCGCCCCGAAGACGCTGTACATCAGCATCGTCCAGCAGTCGGGTTCGCAGTTCCAGGGCGTGTGGAACTTCAAGCTCGAGAACGCGGACGCCTGATCCCGGCACCATGCGCATCCTCGTAGCCACCGCGGTACCGGCCGAACGGGACGCGGTGGCGCGCGCGTTCACGGCCGCCCCGGGCCCCGACACGTACGACGTGCTGGCCGCGGGCGTGGGCTGCGCCGCCGCCGCGGCCGCCACCGCGACGGCTCTCACCACCGCCGCCCTGACCGGCGCCGCGTACGGGCTCGTCGTCTCGGCCGGGATCGGTGGCGGCTTCCTGCCCGAGGCGCCCGTGGGCTCCCTCGTCATCGCCGACGAGATCACCGTCGTGGACCTGGGCGCGGAAACCGCGGAAGGTTTTGTTCCGGTCACCGAGCTCGGCTTCGGCAGCGTCAGCCACCGTCCACCGGAAACACTCGTACGAGACATCGCGGGCGTCACGGGAGCACGCACCGGCACGGTCCTCACCGTCAGCACCGTGACCGGCAGCGCCGGGCGGGCCGCCGAGCTGCGGCAGCGCCATCCGCGGGCGCTGGCCGAGGCGATGGAGGGGTTCGGGGTCGCGGAGGCGGCCGCCGCGCACGGTGTGCCGGTGCTGGAGCTGCGTGGCGTGTCCAACCCGGTCGGCCCGCGCGACCGTGCCGCCTGGCGGATCGGTGACGCCCTCGCCGCGCTCACCGAGGCCTTCGGGAAGCTCGCGCCCGTATTGGAGAGTTGGAACCCACATGAGCCCAATGAGCCCCACGAGCCCTGACAGCTCCCGGCAGCCTCCCGCGAGCCCTGACAGCTCCGAGCAGCCGCCCGCGAGTCCGTCACAGCCGCTGCGGATCGCGTACTCCCCCTGCCCGAACGACACCTTCGTCTTCGACGCCTGGGCCCACGGACGGATCCCGGGCGGGCCCGCGCTCGACGTGACCTTCGCGGACATCGACATCACCAACGGTATGGCCGAGCGCGGTGAGTTCGACGTGCTGAAGGTGTCGTACGCCGTCCTGCCGTACGTCCTCGACACCTACGCGCTGCTGCCGTGCGGCGGTGCGCTGGGGCGGGGCTGCGGGCCGCTGGTGCTGACGCGGGAGCCGGGCGTGGACCTCACGGGCCGTACGGTCGCGGTGCCCAGCGAGAAGTCGACCGCGTATCTGCTCTTCCGCCTGTGGGCCGCGGACGCGCTGCGCGGCCCGATCGGCGAGATCGTCGTGCTGCCCTTCCACGAGATCATGCCGGCGGTGCGGGACGGCAAGATCGACGCGGGGCTCGTGATCCACGAGGCCCGTTTCACGTACCAGAACTACGGCCTGCACAAGCTGGCCGACATGGGTGAGCACTGGGAGCGGACGACCGGCCTTCCCATTCCCCTGGGCGCGATCATCGCGAAGCGCTCGCTGGGGCGTGAGCGGCTGCGTGTGCTCGCCGAGTCCGCGCGGGCGTCCGTGCGGGCCGCCTGGGACGATCCGGAGGCGTCGCGTCCCTACGTCCTGGAACACGCCCAGGAGATGGATCCGAGGGTCGCGAACCAGCACATCGGGCTGTACGTCAACGAGTTCACGGCGGACCTCGGTGAAGAGGGGTACGCGGCTGTTCGCGGCCTGCTCACTCGCGCGGCGGCCGAGGGGCTGGTTCCGCCGCTCGCGCCGGACGCG
>NZ_VBZC01000049.1:0-10059 GCF_005786655.1 Streptomyces montanus | reverse complement strand
CCCGGGGGGGGGGGGGGGGGGGGGGGGGGGGGGGGGGGGGGCCCTTTTCCTTCCCCAAGCCCACCCCTTCCCGAAACCGGGGGCTGCGCCCCCAGGCCCCCCGGGGTTGTGTGTCGGGTGCGGGCGCGTTGTGGCTGGTCGCGCCGTTCCCCGCGCCCCTTACGGGGCGCGGGTGGAGCTATACGTCCAGTTGGTCCGCTACCGCGCGTAGGAGGCCTGCGATCTTCTTGCCGGAGGTCTTGTCCGGGTAGCGGCCCTTTTCGAGCATGGGGGTGATGTTTTCGAGCAGCGTCGTCAAGTCCTGGACGATCGACGCGAGTTCGTCCGGCTTGCGGCGCTGAGCGGCCGCCAGGGAGGGGGTCGGGTCCAGGAGCGTCACGGAGAGTGCCTGGTCACCGCGCTGGCCGGCGACGACGCCGAACTCCACGCGCTGGCCCGGCTTGAGAGCATCGACTCCGGCGGGCAGGACCGAGGAATGCACGAAGACGTCTCCGCCGTCGTCGCGGGAGAGAAAGCCGAAGCCCTTCTCACTGTTGAACCACTTGACCTTGCCGGTAGGCACGTCTGTCCTCGTCCTCGTACTCGTCGGATACTGCTCGGAATGAACGGCTCGGAAAAAAACTGCTCTGTACAGCACTACAGCGGGCCGCCCGACCCGCCGGTACCAAGGCTAATGGTCCGGCGGCGGCTGACAAGACGTCGCCGGATTGTTCCTACGCGCTGGGAACTACCCTGGTCGGGTGCGTGACAAAACCCAACCGAATTCCACCGAACCCGGTGACCGATTGGTCCGTACCGGTGCGATCGTGTTCTTCGTCGGAGCCGTGGCCACTCTGGTCACCGTGGCACCCCTACTGCTCGGCAAGTCACCTTTCCCGACCTACATGTTCGGCCTGAGCATGCTGATGGGCGTGGGCTTCCTGATCGCGGGCGCGGGCGTGCTGCGCACGATCGCGGCACAGCGCCGTCGCGCTCGCTCCGTGCGGTGACCGGCCGAAGGAGAGCCGCCGGGCAGGACTAAGACCTGTCCGCCGGACCGGCCTAGGCGCGGTATTCCGCCAGCCAGGCCGGAAAAGCCGTCAGATCCTTCAGTACGACATCTGCACCGGCCTCACGCAATTCCTCCGCGTCGCACGGACCGGTGGCCACCGCGACGGACAGCGCGTCCGCGGTACGCGCACCGCGTACATCGCCTATGTGGTCGCCGACGTAGACGCCCGCCCCGTGCTCGCGCAGCGCCCCCGCCTTTGCCTCGGCCCAGAGATCGCCGATGACGGCGTCGGCGGCGATGCCGAGGTGCTTGAGGTGAAGCTTGGCGTTGGGCTCGTACTTGGCGGTGACGACGATCGCGCGCCCGCCCGCCGCCTGCACGGCCGCGACCGCCTCGCGGGCGCCGGCCATCGCGAGCGTCCCGGCGATGGCGTGGGCGGGGTACATCTCCCGGTAGACGTCGGCCATCGCGGCGACCTGGTCGGCCGGGAACCAGTGCACCAACTCCTCCGCCAGCGGCGGGCCGAGCCGCGTGACGGCCAGATCGGCGTCGATGTACGTCCCTGTCCGCTCCGAAAGCGCCATATAACAGGCATGAATGCCGGGGCGCGAGTCGATGAGGGTCATGTCGAGGTCGAAGCCGACGGTCAGCGCACGAGAAGTCATATGGGCCATTGTGCCCAGCCGTTCGGCCGCCACAGCCGCCCCATACACTTAGCGAAGCCTTACCAACCCTCCTCCCCCACCCATCTCTCTCCCCCCTCCGCGGAGTCACCGGCCCATGGCAGTAAGACGCGCCCTCGCGATGGTCGCTGCCGTCGTGGCGCTGCTCCTCGCGGTGCTGTTCAGCCTCGCCGTGGGCGCACGTGCCGTCGCGCCGTCCGCGGTGCTCGACGCGCTGCTGAACGGCGGCCACAGCGACGCCGCCGACGTCGTACGCGGCCTGCGGCTGCCCCGGACCCTGATCGGCCTGATGGTCGGCGCGGGCCTCGCGCTGGCCGGAACCGTGCTGCAGGGCATCACCCGCAACCCCATCGCCGACCCCGGCATCCTCGGCATCAGCCAGGGCGCGTCGGTCGGGGTGGTGCTGGCGATCGCGTTCGCGGGGATCCACACGCTCACCGGGTACGTGTGGTTCGCCTTCGCGGGGGCGGCGATCGCCTCGGTCGCCGTGTACGCGATCGCGTCGAGCGGGCGCGGCGGTGCCACGCCGGTGAAGCTCGCGCTCGGCGGCGCCGCCATCAACGCGCTGCTGGTGTCCGTCACGACCGCCGTGCTCACCACCAAGGCCTCCGCGCTGGACGAGTTCCGCTTCTGGCAGGTGGGTTCGCTGGCCGGGCGGGACGCGGAGATCGTCGGGCAGGTGTGGCCCTTCCTGCTCTGCGGGGGCGTGCTGGTGCTGTCCGTGGCCCGCGGCCTGGACGCGCTCGCGCTCGGCGAGGACGTGGCGAAGGGGCTCGGACAGCGGGTCGCGACGGTCCGGGTGGTCGGCGGGATCGGAGCGACCGTCCTCACCGGGGTGGGCGTGGCGGCGGCAGGCCCGCTCGCCTTCATCGGCCTCGCGGTGCCGCACATCGCCCGCGCGATCGTGGGGCCCGCGCACCGGTGGGTACTGCCGCTCTCCGCCCTGCTCGGCCCGACGATGCTGCTCGTCTCGGACACGGTCGGCCGCGTGGTGTTCCCGCCGAGCGAGGTCCCGGCCGGGGTGATGACGGCGCTGATCGGGGTGCCGTTCCTGGTGGGGCTCGTACGCAGGAAGGCGGTTCCGGCGTGACAGCTGACGGACACGGGGCGACTGCGAACGGACACGGCGTGACGGCGAAGGGATACGGCGTCGCGTCGGCCGGATACGCGGTGCTGCGCACCGGCCGCGCGGCGTTCCTGCTGCACCGGCGGGCGGCCGCGGTCGGCGCGGGCCTCGCCGTGCTGCTGGCGGCGGCCTGTCTGGCGTACCTCTGTGTGGGCGAGATATTCGTGGCGCCCGGCGAGGCCCTCAAGGTCCTGGCCGGGCGGCCGTCGCCGGACGAACTGGTCGTCGGAACGCTGCGGGCGCCCCGTCTCGTGGTCGGGCTGCTCGTCGGCGCCGCCTTCGGGGTGGCGGGCGGGCTCATCCAGACCGTCGCCCGCAACCCGCTCGCCAGCCCCGACATCATCGGCATCAGCCAGGGCGCGAGCGCGCTGACGGTGGGCGCGATGACGTTCGGAGTCACCTCGTACACGGTCCTGCCGTATCTGTCCGTCCTCGGCGGCATCCTCGCCGCCGGGCTCGTGTACGCCTTCGCCTGGCGCGGCGGGCTGCACGCCACGCGGTTCGTGCTGATCGGGATCGGCTTCGCGATCGCGCTGCGTTCGATCACGACGCTGTTCATGACGAAGGGCGACTATCTGGTCGCGCAGCAGGCGCAGATCTGGATGACGGGTTCGCTGAACGGGCGCGGCTGGCCGGAGGCCACGCCGCTCGGCTGGGCGCTGCTCCTGCTCGTCCCGGCCGTGGCGTGGGCGGCCCGCGCCCAGCGCTCGGTCGTCCTCGACGACGAGACGGCCACCGCCCTGGGCGTACGCCTGAACCGGGTACGCCTCGGGCTCGTGCTGCTCGGCGTCGTCCTGGCCTCGGTGGCGACGGGCGCGGCGGGCCCGGTCGACTTCGTGGCGCTGCTGGCCCCGCAGATCGCCCGCCGTATGACGCGTACGGCGCAGATCCCGCTCGTCTGTTCCGCGCTGCTGGGCGCCGTCATCGTCGTTCTGGCCGATCTGCTGGCGCGGCGGCTGTTCTCGCCCACCGAGTTGCCGGTGGGCGTACTGACGGCGGCCGTGGGGGCGCCGTATCTGATCTGGCTGATCGTCCGAAGCCGTGCCGGCCGCCCCGGCGGTACGGGCCGTTCTGGAGGCAAGGCATGAGCAGGCTGTCGGCGCGTGAGCTGACCCTCGCGTACGAGGACCGCGTCGTCGTACGCGAGCTCGACCTCGCGATACCCGACGGGCAGGTCACCGTCATCGTGGGCCCCAACGCCTGCGGCAAGTCCACCACGTTGCGTGCCCTCGGGCGGCTGCTCAAGCCGAGGGGCGGCGCCGTGCTCCTCGACGGGACCTCGCTCGCCCAGCAGCCGACCAGGAAGATCGCCCAGCAGATCGGCCTGTTGCCGCAGACGCCCGTCGCGCCCGAGGCGATCACCGTCGCGGACCTCGTCTCACGCGGTCGTCAGCCGCACCAGAGCTGGTGGCGGCAGTGGTCCGACGCGGACGAGCGGGCGGTGACGGAGGCGATGGAGCGCACGGATGTCGCGGCGCTCGCCGAGCGTTCCGTGGACGAGCTGTCGGGCGGGCAGCGGCAGCGGGTCTGGATCGCGATGGCGCTCGCCCAGGAGACGGAACTCCTCCTGCTGGACGAACCTACGACCTACCTCGACATCGCGCACCAGGTCGAAGTCCTGAACCTCGTCCGCCAGTTGAACCATGACCGGGGCCGCACGGTCGTCGTCGTCCTGCACGACCTCAACCAGGCCGCCCGGTACGCCGACCACCTCATCGCCATGAAGGAGGGGCAGGTCGTGGCCTCCGGGACGCCGTCGGAGGTCGTGACGGCGGAGCGCGTCCTGGAGGTCTTCGGGCTGGAGTGCGTGGTGGTTCCGGATCCGGTGACGGGGTCGCCGCTGGTGGTGCCGGGGGTTCCTTGGCAGGGGGCGCGCGAGGAGGAGGACGCCGAGGTCGACGCCGACCTCGCGGAGCGTTCCGGCCAGCGCGTGCCGCCCTACTGAGGCCTGCTCTACGACCGCCCGCGCCGGGAGCGCCACACCAGGTACAGCGCCGAGGCGACGGCCGCGCCCTTGAGGACCCAGGGCCAGGTCTCGGCGATGGCGTCGTTCATGTGGCCCTGGGCGATGGGCTCGCCCCAGCGGCCTTCCGTCCGGCCCCACAGCCACGTGATGCCGGCGGCGGCCACGAGCCCGGGTACGACCAGGACGGCCCACTTCGACTCGGCGGGGGTCAGCCGCCGGGAGAGATAGGCGATGAGCCAGCCGAGGCCCATCGGGACGAGGTTGCCGATGAAGGCACCGGCGACCAGCAGGGCGGCGGCGAGCAGGAGGAGGGGGCTGGGACGGCCACCCTCGGCGCGCGGGCGGGGGCGGAGGGCGGGGATGAGACGCCGGGGCTGCTTCTTCGCCGTCTCGGGCGGCTGAGCAGCCTCGACCGGTTCCTTGACCAGTTCCCCGGGCACGACGAGCGGCGCCGGCTTCTTCGGCTCCCCTTCGTGCTTGTCCCCGGGCGGGGGCTTGAGCAGTTCGGGAATCTCCACGCCGCCCACGAACCCCGGCACGCTGTCCGTCGTGCCGAGCGGGCTGCTGTCCGCGGGGCCGAACGGGCCGCTGTCCACGCGCCACCAGTCGGGCCTGCCGGAGCCGAGTTCGTCGATGCCCGCGAGGTGCGGCGGGGAGGGCGCGTCATCGGGGAACGGCGGTACGTCACCGGGGTCCGGCTCCGCGGGGCGGGGGCGCGGGACGACGCGGCGCAGGCGCTTGGGGGGCTCCTCGGGCTCCTGTACGCGCTGGGTGGGTACGGCGGCGGCGCTCGTCTCCCCCGCGCCGCCGTCGGCGTCCGTGTGCGCGGCCGAGACCACGTCCTCCGGGCTGCCGAGGCGGGCGAGGATGCGGCGGACCGAGGCCGGACTGTCGACCGTGGCCTTGGCGCGGCGCCGGTC
Organism: Streptomyces montanus; assembly: GCF_005786655.1. Taxonomy (NCBI): domain Bacteria; kingdom Bacillati; phylum Actinomycetota; class Actinomycetes; order Kitasatosporales; family Streptomycetaceae; genus Streptomyces; species Streptomyces montanus. The sequence goes on along the minus strand of NZ_VBZC01000049.1, from coordinate 4,373 downwards.
GATCTCGCCGCGCAGCTCGGTCACCAGGCGCATGCGCGTCGCGGACGGCAGCTGCCGCGACTGAGCCAGGTCGCCCACCTGGCTCAGATAGTCGAATACGAGCTTGTCGCTCTCGATCCCCACGAAGTCCCTCCGGGGCGGCAGTGTTGGCATCCTCGGGCACCCCGACAACAAACCGACCGTACCTCGCCCGCACAGGTCAAGAGGGACGGCACAGCAACGGCTTCTCCAATTCCGAGCACGGCCGGTGCCCGTGGGAGCGGAGGATGTCCTTGCCGACCTCGTTGGCGAGGTAGCGCAGGAAGCCCGCGGCGAGGGAGTCGGCGGGCGGTTCGCCGTAGGTGTACGCGAACTCGGTCTGCCAGTACGGGTATGCCCCCTCGTCCGCGCCCTCCAGCGTCGCCGGATAGCCGTCGATGCGTACCTGCTGGAGGTCGTCGTGCGCGGCCGCGGCGCCGACCTCGCTGTGGCCGAGGGCGCCGGGGGTCGACGCCACGGTGTTCAGGAGGGTGGCCGTGTCACCGACCTCGCAGCGGCCGGGTTCGTCCCCCTCCAGTGCCGCGCAGTCCTCGACGGTGACCCCCATCGGCTGCTTGCCGTCGAGGACTTGACGCACGAGGGTGGTCCGGGTTCCGGAGCCGGGGCTGCGGCTGACGAGACGTACGGGTACGTCATTGCCGTGCACCTGGCGCCAGTTGGTGATCTTCCCGGCGTACAGGTCCCTGACCTGCTGGAGGGAGAGGTCCTGAACACCGGTGTCCTTGTTGACCACGAGGGTGAACAGGGAGAGCGCGACGGGTCTGGGCAGCAGCTGCGGCCGCCCGTCGCTCTTGGACCCGTCGGTGAAGGCGAGCCGGTCGCCGAGTCCCGCACCCTCCTTGATCTTGGTCTTCTTCCCCGCCGCGGCAAGGGAGTTGAGCCCCGCGACGCTGCCCTTGAAAGAGTCGTCCGAGAGGGGGATGCGCGCGTCGGGGCAGGTCTTGACGTACTGCTTCGCCGCCTGCCGGACGACGGGCTCGAAGGCGGTGGAACCGGACAGGATCAGCGTCCCCTTGGCACAGTCCAGCGGAGCGGCGACCGCATCGTCGCGGGTGAAGGTGGTGAAGGACTGGGCGGCGGCCACCGCGACCAGGAACGCGATCAGCACCATGACGGGCTTCGAGGCGAAGGTGTGGCTCTCGGTCCTCTTGATCTTCCCGCCGTGTACGCCTCCCTTGACGCCCGCGACGATCACGGGGTCGGGGAACGGCTGGTCCTGCGTGAAGTCCGCGTCGCGTTCCAGGGCCGCGAGCACCTTGTAGTGGGCGCCTCGGTTGAGGGGCACCTTGGGAAGTTCGATCAGTCCGTCGCTGCAGCTGAGGCCCGCGGCTCCGTCGAAACAGGGGCCCAGGTAGTCGTGGCTGAGCTCGGTCACCACCATGCCGGCCACGCGGCGGCCCGGGAACGTGACGCGGATGCCGACCGGGTCGTCGTCGCGGGCCACGTAGTCGCCCGCGTCGATGAGGGTCCAACCGCTGTTCTGGATGCGGAGCAGTACGAAGGACGGATCGCGCAGTGCGCTGTTCTCGCGCTGCATCCGCTCCAGTACTCCGGCGTGCGGGGAGTGGGCGGCGTCTGTGGCCGTGGTGTCCATCTGTACGCGGTAGCCGAGGCGTTTTCGGCCGACGAGGGCGAACTCCCACAGTGCCGCGATCACCGGAACGGTGAGTCCGAGTACGGCCAGCGCCGACTCCCAGGGGAAACCCTCCACCATCGAACTCCCAGAAGGATGCGCACAGTTGGGTGGGGGGCAAAGGTACGAGTGGGCGTGGCCGTACTGCCGGGTAAGGGGGGATCCGCCGGATCGAATTCATCCGGGGGTCATCTGCGTCGCCGGGGGTTTGCCTTTCGTTGGCCGTGCGGGGGGGGGTGGCGTGGGATTTTCCTTTCCCCAACCCCACCCCTTCCCGAAACGGGGGGGCCGCGCCCCCAGGCCCCCCGGGGGTTCGTCTTTCGGCTGCGGGCCGTCCGTGGCTGGTCGCGCAGTTCCCCGCGCCCCTAAAGGGGCGTCCCACTCACCGGCAGGAGGCGAGACCGCTCCACCGCCGGAGGTACCCGCTACCGTGGACCGGATGAGCGTCCAGGATCGGTCACCTCAGGAACCCGCGCCCGCGGGCGCGCAGCCGCGCTCGCTCGCGGAGGAGCTGCGGGCCCGCGACGACGCCTCCCTGGCCGCCCTCCTCCAGGCCCGCCCCGACCTCATCACCCCCGTACCGTCCGACCTCACGCAGCTGGCCACCCGCGCCGGCACCCGTGCCTCCGTGATCCGCGCCCTGGAGCGCCTGGACCGCTTCGCCCTGCAGACCGCGGAGGCCCTGGCCGTGGCACCGGACCCGGCGGCGTACGACACGCTCCTGGCCCTGCTGGCCGGCGACGAGGGCGATCCGGACGTCACGGACGCCCTCCCCCACGCCCTCGCGACGCTGCGCAGTCAGGCCCTGGTGTGGGGCGCGGACGACCGGCTGCGCCTGGTCCGCACGGCCCGCGAGCTGCTCGCCCCCTCGCCGCAGCACCCGTCCCCGACGGGCCTCGGCCCCACCGTCACGGAGGCCACGGCGGGCATGTCGCCCGGTCGCATCCAGGAGATCCTCGCGACGGCCGGGCTGCCCACGACGCACGACGCGGTGTCGGCGGTGGCGTCGCTGACCGCGCTCTTCACCGACCGCGCCCGCATGCGGGACCTCCTCGACACCGCCCCGGACGACTCCATGGCCGTCCTGTCGCGGCTGGTCTGGGGCCCGCCGTACGGCCAGGTGACGGCCGACCCGGCCGCCCGCCTGCGCTGGCTTCTCGACCGGGGCCTGCTGCTGCCGACGGCGCCCGGCACGGTCGTCCTCCCCCGCGAGGTCGCCCTGCACCTCAGGGCCGGCCGCGCACACCGCTCGGTGGAGCCGTCACCGCCGGCGGTCGCGCCCGTCGCCACACACCGTCCACAGGTTGTGGACGCGACGGCGGCCGGCCAGGCGTACACCGCGCTCGCGACCGTCGAGGAGCTGCTCAAGGACTGGGACGAGGGCGGCCCGGCGGTCCTGCGCGCGGGCGGCCTGAGCGTACGGGACCTGAAGCGCACCGCGGCGGCCCTGGACGCGACCGAGCCGATCGCCGCCTTCTGGGTCGAACTCGCCTACGCGGCAGGCCTGTTGGCCTCGGACGGCGAGGCCGACGAGCGGTACGCCGCGACCCCCGCCCACGACGAGTGGCTGGAGCTGCCCGCCGCCGAGCGCTGGACCCGGCTGGCCACGGCTTGGCTGACGGCCACCCGGACGGCGGGCCTGGTCGGCGGGCGGGACGCGAAGGACCGTACGTTGTCGGCGCTGGGCCCGGGCCTCGACCGCTCCGCCGCGCCCGAGGTCCGCTACCGCGTCCTGACCCTCCTCGCCGCACTCCCCGAAGGCGCCGCGCCCTCCGCCGACTCCCTGATCGCCCGCCTCCACTGGGAGCGCCCCCCGCGCGGCACCACGCCTCAGACGTCGACAGCTCAGACGTCGACAGCTCAGACCTCGACGCCTCAGACATCCGCACCTCAGCCCGCGTCGCCTCAGACCCCGGCGGACGACCTGCGCACCCGCCTCGCCCACTGGACGCTGTCCGAGGCGGAGATGCTGGGGATCACGGGTCGGGGGGCGCTGTCGACGCACGGCCGGGCGCTGCTGGGGGCGCCGCCGACAGCGACCACCTCGGGAGCCGAACTGGCCGCGGCCGCCTCCCGAGCCGGCCGGCTCCTGGCGCCGCTCCTCCCCGAACCCCTCGACCACGTCCTGCTCCAGGCGGACCTCACCGCCGTCGCGCCGGGCCCGCTGGAGCGTCCGCTGGCGGACACCCTCGGGGTGCTCGCGGACGTGGAGTCGAAGGGCGGGGCGACGGTGTACCGGTTCACGCCGGGATCGGTGCGGCGGGCGCTGGACGCGGGCCGCTCGGCGTCCGACCTGCACGCGTTCCTCGCGCAGCACTCACGTACGCCGGTGCCGCAGCCCCTCACGTACCTGATCGACGACGTGGCCCGCAGACACGGCCACCTGCGGATCGGCGCCGCGTCGGCGTACGTCCGCTGCGACGACGACGCCCTGCTGAACGAGATCCTCGCCGACAAGCGGTCCCAAGGGCTCCGGCTGCGCCGCCTCGCACCCACCGTCCTGGCCGCCCAGGCCGACCCCGCGACACTCCTCGACGGCCTGCGCGCGATGGGCTTCGCGCCCGCCGCGGAGTCCGCGGAGGGCGACGTGCTGATCGCCCGCGCCCACGCGCACCGCACCCCGCCGCGCACGGCACCCGAGCCCGTCCCGGACGGCCCGCCGGTCCCCGACGCCACCCTGCTGCGCGCGGCGATCCGCGCC
>NZ_VBZC01000048.1:0-74450 GCF_005786655.1 Streptomyces montanus | reverse complement strand
CCAGACCCCGCTCCTCAAACGCCGGACGGGCTGATTTCAGCCCGTCCGGCGTTTGAGGACGAGGCCGCAAGGCCGATAGCGGGGGTCTGGGGGCGCAGCCCCCAGGTTCAGGATGGGACGGGTAGGGGCGGCGGGGGCGAAAACCGTATGGCACCTGCAGCTTTTTTGCTCATACGTAACGCTTTTGCGGGACTGCGCTCCGGGGATGTTGGTGTTTACGTGGTGTTTGGACTCTCGGGATCCCTCGTCACGGAGGTGTGCGCCATGCAGGACGCCGCACTGCGGCTGAAGACCCTCGTCGAACAACTGCTGGGAGTACCGCTCCCGGTACGCCTTCGCGCCTGGGACGGTTCGGAAGCGGGTCCCCCCGGTGCCCCCGCCCTCGTCGTACGCAATCGCCGCGCTCTGCGCCGACTGCTGTGGAAGCCGGGCGAACTGGGGCTCGCCCGCGCCTGGGTCGCCGGTGATCTGACCGTGGACGGCGACCTCTACACCGTCCTCGACCAGATGGCCGGTCTCGTGTGGGAGCGCGGGGAGGACGCCAGGAGCCTGGGCGAGGCGTTGCGGGATCCCGAGGTACGGGCCGCGGTGCGCGGGCTCGTGGCGATGGCGGGGCTGCTGCCGCTACCGCCCGCCCCGCCGCCGGAGGAAGTGCGCCGGCGGCGCGCTCACCTGCACACCAAGCACACCGACCGACGCGCCATCAGCCACCACTACGACGTGGGCAACGACTTCTACGAGATCGTCCTGGGCCCGTCCATGATCTACTCGTGCGCCTACTGGGACTCCCCGGACGGCACCTTGGAGGACGCCCAGCGCGACAAGCTCGCACTCGTCGCCCGCAAGCTGGACCTCAAACCGGGCCGGCGGCTGCTCGACGTCGGCTGCGGCTGGGGTTCGATGGCCATCCACGCCGCCCGCGAGCACGGCGTGCGCGTCGTGGGCGTCACGCTGTCGCACGAGCAGGCCGCGTACGCCCGTAAACGGGTCGCCGGCGAGGGGCTCACGGACCGGGTCGAGATCCGCGTCCAGGACTATCGCGACATCACCGACGGGCCGTACGACGCGATCTCCTCCATCGGCATGGCCGAACACGTCGGAAGCGAGCGCTATGCGGAGTACGCGCGTGACCTGTACGCCCTTCTGAGACCGGGCGGGAGACTGCTCAACCACCAGATCGGCCGCCGTCCGCGGCGGGACGAGTCGGCGTACGAGATCGATGAGTTCATCGACGCGTACGTCTTCCCGGACGGCGAGCTCGCGCCGATCGGCAGTACCGTCACCGAGCTGGAGAACGCCGGGTTCGAGGTGCGGGACGTCGAGTCGATCCGCGAGCACTATGGGCTCACTCTGCGACGCTGGGTCGCCAACCTGGAGGCGGACTGGCCGCGCGCGGTCCGCCTCACCAGCCCCGGCCGGGCCCGCGTATGGCGGCTCTACATGGCGGCCTCGGCCCTCGCCTTCGAACGCAACCGCATCGGTGTCAACCAGGTGCTGGCGGTGAGGACTCCCGAGTCCGGAGCGTCCGGGATGCCCCTGAGGGCGCGTACCTGGAACTGACCGGCACCAGAAACCAGCACGAGAACACGAACACCAGAAGGGCCCCGTCCGGCAGAGTCTCTGCCGGACGGGGCCCCAACTGTCGTACCGCTCCTACTCGGACTTGATCGCCGTCAGCATGTTCAGGCGCGCCGCACGCCGGGCCGGCCACAGCGCCGCCAGGACGCCGACCACCGCCGCCAGGAGCAGGAAGAGGCCCATCCGGTCCCAGGGCAGCACCAGTTCGTACGTCGGCATCTTGCCGGCCAGGAGCTGACCGGCCGCCCAGCCGAAGAACACGCCCAGGCCCACGCCCAGCACGCCGCCGAAGAGCGAGATGACCAGGGACTCCAGGCGGACCATCCGCTTGATGCCCTTGCGGTCGAGGCCGATCGCGCGGAGCATGCCGATCTCCTGCGAGCGCTCGAAGACGGACATGGCGAGGGTGTTGATGACGCCGAGGACGGCGACGATGACGGCCATCGCCAGCAGGCCGTACAGCATGTTCAGCATCAGCGTGAACATCTGCGCGATCTCGTTGGAGAAGTCCTGCTTGTCCTGGACCTTGATGGCCGGGTTGTCGCCCAGGGCCTTCTCCAGGCTGTCCTTGGTCGCGTCGGACGGGCCGCCGGACGTCTTCACCATGACCTGCATGTCGGCCGGGTCCGTCCGGTCCGCCTGGTGCGGGGCGAGGGTCGCGGTGTCGAGCAGGATGCCCCGGATCAGGTCGTTGCCCTCGTAGACACCGGCGACCGTCAGCTGCTGCTTCTTGTCGTCCTCGAACGAGGCCGTGAAGGTCGAACCGGCCTTCCAGCCGCGGGCCTTGGCCGTCTCCTCGTCCACGACGACCTGTGTGCCGCCGACCTTGAAGGAGCCGTTGTCGACCTTCAGGTCGGTCAGCTTGCCGATGGCCGAGCCCTTCACACCGGTCATGTACTCGGTCTCGCCGTCGATGCGCGAGGGGGCGCTGCGCAGGGGGCTGGTGGCGGTGACGCCCTCGGTCTCGCCGAGCTTCTTCTCCACGTCGGGCGACAGGGAGTTGAAGTTCGCCATGGAGACCACGTAGTCCGCCTTCATCGCGGCGGTGGCCATCTTGTCGATCGACGTCTGCAGGCTGCCGGCCATCACCGTCATGCCGGTGATGAGGGTGAGGCCGATCATCAGGGCGGAGGCGGTGGCGGCGGTGCGGCGCGGGTTGCGCACGGAGTTCTGGCGGGCGAGCTTGCCGGAGACGCCGAAGACGCGCAGGACCGGTGCGGCGGCCGCGATCAGCGGACGGGACAGGAGGGGCGTGAGGATGAAGACACCGATGATCAGCAGGACCGCGCCCATACCCATCGGGGCCTGGCCGTCCGAACCGTCCATCGTCGTGGCGTAGAGGACGACCGTGATGCCGGCCGCCGCGAACAGGGCGCCGAGGGTGTTGCGCAGGACCAGCGACTTGGTCGTGGCCTGGGCGTGCACGCTGCTCATCGCCGCGACCGGGGGGATCTTCGCGGCGCGGCGGCCCGGGAGCCAGGCGGCGAGCATCGTGATGAGGATGCCGACGGCGAACGACGTGCCGACCGTGCCGGGGGAGATGACGAGCGGGCCGGCCGGGACGGCGGCGTCGAACGTGCCCATCAGGGCGCGCAGGCCCGCGCCGATGCCGATGCCGGCGAGCAGGCCGGTGACGGCGGCGACCGCGCCGACCACGAACGCTTCGAGGAGTACGGAGCGGGTGACCTGCTTGCGCGATGCGCCCACCGCGCGCAGGAGCGCGAGTTCCTTGGTGCGCTGGGCGACGAGCATCGTGAAGGTGTTGGCGATGATGAAGGTGCCGACGAACAGGGCGATGCCGGCGAAGACGAGCAGGCCCGTCTTCAGGCCGCTCATCTGCGACTCGATCTGGACGGCCTGGTCGTCGGCGAGCTGCCGGCCCGTCGTGGTGGTGGCGGTGTCCTTCGGGAGGATCTTGTCGAGGCTCGTCCGGAGCGCGTTCTGGCTCGTGCCGGGGGCCGCCTTCACGTCGATCTCGTCGTACGTGCCGGTCTTGTGGAAGAGCTGTTGTGCGGTGGCCGTGTCGAAGAGGGTGAGGCTCCCGCCCGCGGCGACGTTGCCGTCGTCCGTGGTGAACACGCCGGTGATGGTGGGCGTGAGGACGGGCCCGTCAACGGACAGCCGCAGGGTGTCGCCGACCTTGTACCCGGCGCGCTTCGCGGTCTCGGAGTCGATCGCGACCTCGTCCTTGCCGGTCGGGGCCTTGCCGCTCTTGAGCGGATACCGCGGGTCCTTCTCCGCCCAGTAGTTGCCGCCCTGCGACTGGAAGCCGCCGCCGACCAGCTTGCCGTCCTTGTCGGCGATCGCGGTGAAGCCGTTGACCACGCCTATGGCCGATTCGGCGCCCGGGGCCTTCGCCGCCTTCTCCAGCAGTGCCTGCGTCAGCTCCGGGTCCTTGCCGAGCTTGTCGCCCTTGTCCTGCGTGGTCCCCGGCTGCACGGCGACGTCGACCTGGTCGAAGCCCTTCGCCGAACTCTTCTGATACGCGTCCGAGATGGTGTTGGTGAACACCAGGGTGCCGGACACGAACGCCACGCCGAGCATCACGGCGAGCACGGTCATCAACAGCCTGGCTTTGTGCGCCAGCACGTTGCGCAGGGCAGTACGGAACATTGTCTTCTCAGTCCAGGAGGGGGGAGGGGGGAGGGGTGTGACGGGGGCGAACGGGCCGCGATGGGCGGACTGTTACGGCGGGGGGCTGCCCACGAGCGCTAGCTGGTGCGGACCTTGGCGTCGAACTGCTTCATGCGGTCGAGCACGGCGTCGGCGGTCGGCCCGTGCACCTCGTCGACGATGCGGCCGTCGGCGAGGAACACGACGCGGTCCGCGTACGCCGCGGCGACGGGGTCGTGGGTGACCATCACCACGGTCTGGCCCAACTCCCGTACGGAGTTGCGGAGGAAGCCGAGCACCTCGGCGCCCGAGCGCGAGTCCAGGTTTCCGGTGGGCTCGTCGCCGAAGATGATGTCCGGCTTGGAGGCCAGGGCACGCGCCACGGCGACGCGCTGCTGTTGGCCGCCGGAGAGCTGGGCGGGACGGTGGGTGAGGCGGTCGGCCAGGCCGACCATCCGGATCACCGAGTTCAGCCACTCCTTGTCCGCCTTGCGGCCCGCTATGTCCATGGGAAGCGTGATGTTCTCCAGGGCCGTCAACGTCGGCAGCAGGTTGAACGCCTGGAAAATGAAACCGATCTTGTCCCGGCGAAGCTTCGTCAGCTGCTTGTCCTTGAGGGAGCCGAGTTCGGTGTCGCCGATCCGCACGGAGCCGGACGAGAAGGTGTCCAGCCCCGCCACACAGTGCATCAGCGTGGATTTGCCGGACCCTGAGGGACCCATGATCGCGGTGAACTCGGCCTGCCGGAAGTCGACAGAGACCCGGTCCAGGGCGACCACCTGGGTCTCGCCCTGTCCGTAGACCTTCGACAAGTCCGTAGCGCGTGCGGCCACGGTGGTGGCCCGGTCGGCGAGGGGAGTGGTGGTCACGGGTAAGAGCTCCTGTCGGTCGGGATCTTGGCTTCCATGGTCGTCGCCGATCCGCGCCCTGTAGTCAGCCGTTGTTCCGGTTCCGAAGGCAGACTCACGTCGGACCGCGCGCGGCTGAGTCATACCTGGGGATGACACCCATCCCTGAGAGCGTCATCTGTGACGGTTCGTCGGATGCCCCTCGTTCGGGCGGTGAATTCACGTCAATCCGTCTGTGCCGCGAAGGCCCGTCAGAAGGGCGCGTGGCAAGTGCGGATGGCCCGTACCGTGGGCTGATGCACCCTCAGACATCAATAAAATAAGACAACATCGGTCCGCCCTGCCGCTGTTCGGGGGATGCGTCCCGATAGGCTCGGAACCTCAATGCGGAGCCGATGGCCTGCCCGGATGGTGGAATGCAGACACGGCGAGCTTAAACCTCGCTGCCCCTCGCGGGCGTACCGGTTCAAGTCCGGTTCCGGGCACTTCCGATCGCCACGTGTGCCCTCTTGATGGGCCGCCGCCGCGTCGCCTTTCCCTGCACCCTTCATTGAAGTCTTAACCGCTCAGACCGTTGACAGTGAGCGTACGCGGTCGGAGACTCACGTTCAGATACCAGTGAAGTAAATTTCACTAGGCGAACAGCGAGAGTGAAAGTGTGAGGGGCGTGCCGATGCGTACCACCGTCGGGATCATCGGGGCCGGGCCGGCCGGCCTGCTGCTGGCGCGGCTGCTGCACAACGCGGGCATCGGCTCGGTCGTCCTGGAGAGCCGGGACCGCGCGTACGTCGAGCAGCGGCAGCGGGCCGGAATCCTGGAGCAGGGCACGGTCGACGTCCTGCGCGCGGCCGGCGCCGGCGACCGCATGGACCGTGAGGGCCTGCGCCACGACGGCATCGAACTGCGCTTCGACCGCCGCCGCCACCGCGTCGACTTCCCGGGACTCACCGGCGGCCGGTCCGTGATGGTCTACGCCCAGACCGAGGTCTGCAAGGACCTGATCGCCCTCCAGTTGAAGGAGGGCGGCCCGCTGCTCTTCGAGGCCGAGGCGCTCGCCGTGGAGGGAGCCGACACCGACAGCCCGCGTGTGCGCTTCCGTCACGAGGGGCGCGAGGATGTCCTGGAATGTGACTACGTCGTCGGCTGTGACGGCTTCTGGGGTGTGGCCCGCAACGCGATCCCCGAGGAGCTCACCCAGGTCTTCGAACGGACGTACCCCTTCGGCTGGCTCGGCATCCTCGCCGACGTACCGCCCTCGCACGACGAACTGGTCTACGCCCGCCACGACCGCGGCTTCGCCCTGCTGTCCATGCGTTCCCCGTCCGTCTCGCGGCTCTACCTCCAGGTGCCCGAGGGCACGGACGCCGAGGAGTGGAGCGACGAGGCGATCTGGGACGAGTTGGAGCGCCGCTTCGAGACGGCCGACGACTGGCGCCTGGAGCGCGGGCCGATCACGCAGAAGTCCGTGACACCGATGCGCAGTTACGTCCATGAGCCGATGCGCCACGGACGGCTCTTCCTCGCCGGGGACGCCGCCCACATCGTGCCGCCCACCGGAGCGAAGGGACTGAACCTCGCCGTCGGGGACGTCGTCACCTTCGCGCGGGCGCTCGTCCACCTCAAGGAGACCGGGTCGCCAGAACGGCTGGACGCGTACTCCGAAACCTGTCTGCGCCGCGTCTGGCAGGCCGAGCGCTTCTCGTACGCCATGACGACTCTGCTGCACCGCATGCCCGACGCGACCCCGTTCGAGGACCGCATCCAGCTGGCCCGTCTGGAACGGATCACCGACGCACGCTCGGCCGAGCAGGACCTCGCCGAGGGCTACACGGGTTTCCCGCTGGAGTGACGGGAGACCCGTGCCCCGACCCCACGTCAGGAGCCGTGCCAGGAGCCGTGCCAGGACCTGTGCCAGGCCCGTGCCCCGGACAGCGGAACCGGAGCGAGTCGTACCGGCGTGGTAACGGTGCTGGGAATGCGGGATTGAACACTGGCGTTCCCGGTCACAACAGGGGAAAGATCCTCCCCAAGCACTAGAGGCATTCTTTTGCCTACCCATTACTCTTAAGGCCAAGGCCACGCAGGGTGGCCATGGAGGAGTGAAATGAGGAGCAGCAACCCGGTCTTCTCGCGACGGGGGTTCAGCCGCGACAACGGCTACGCGGGCTTCAACGCTCAGCCGCAGGCCGGGGGCCCCGCTGTCGGAACGCAGGGGAACCCGTACGCCCAGGGCAACCCGTACGCCCCGCAGGGCGGCAACCCGTACGCGCAGAATCCTTATGCTCAGAACCCGTACGCCCCGCAGGACCTGCAGCAGGGCGCCCCGCCGCAGGCCCCGCCCGCCACCGACCGCATGACGATGGACGACGTCGTCACGCGCTCCGCCATGACCCTCGGCACGGTCACCGTCGGTGCCGTGCTCGCCTGGGCCCTGCTGCCGGTCTCCCCGACCAGCTGGGGCCTGGCCATCGGTGCGGCGCTCATCGCGATGGTCTTCGCGCTGATCCAGACCTTCAAGCGCAACGCGTCGCCCGCGCTGATCCTGTCGTACGCCGCCTTCGAGGGCGTCTTCCTCGGCGTGATCAGCGAGATGTTCAACAGCCGCTGGAGTGGCGCGCCCTTCCAGGCGGTGCTCGGCACGATGGCGGTGGCCGGCGCCACACTGCTGGTCTACAAGGCGGGCTGGATCCGCGTCACCGCACGGTACGCGCGCATCGGCATGGCCATCGCCATCGCCTTCGTGCTCGTCATGGCGGTCAACCTGCTGCTGGTCGCGTTCGGTGTCGCACCGGACGGCGGGCTGCGCAGCATGGGTCCGATGGGCGCGATCGTCGGCATCATCGCGATCATCCTGGGTGCGTTCTTCCTGACGCTCGACTTCAAGCAGATCGAGGACGGCATCGCCTACGGCGCTCCGCGCCAGGAGGCCTGGCTGGCCGCCTTCGGCCTGACCATGACCCTGGTGTGGATCTACGTCGAGATGCTGCGCCTGGTCGCCATCTTCAGCGGCGACGACTAATCGGGGCCGGTAACGCCTGAAGGGCCCGCGAACCTCTGGTTCGCGGGCCCTTCACCGTTCTCGTTGTGCGCGCTCAGAGCAGTTTGCGCGCGGCCCTCCTCAGGTCGTACTCGTGAATGATCGCCTTGGCGTGGCCGTACGCGAGGTCGTGCTCGGCGCGGAGCCAGCTGACCTTCTCCTCGAAGCGGAAGAGAGCGGGGCCTTCGTCGACGGTGCGCAGCCAGTCGGAGATTTCACGGCCGGTGCAATGGGGGATTCGGGCGAGCAGGTTGCGATGGGTCTCCTCGGAGAAGACTTGGGACATCGGCGCCTCCGGACGCTGGGATGTAAGCCGGTCCTTCAAGTCACGGTGCCTGAGGGTTGGCCTGTTGGCAACAGTCCTGTTGAGGCGCGTAGTCTCGCGGCGTGCTTGATACGACCCCCTTGACCAGTGCCGTGGACCATTTCGCCGACCGTTTGCGGGCCGCTCCGCAGAGCCGGCTCCAGCGGGGGGCGGCGGCGGAGGCGCTGGGTCTGGCCAGGGAGTTGGCACTGCGTGCCCAGCTGCTGGAGGACCCTCAGGGGCCGGTACGGGAGATGCCCGACGCGGGCATGTTCGCGGCCGCCGACCAGATCACGGTCGCCGGGCACGATCTCGCGCTCGTACTGAGGACCGAGGGGGAGGTAGCGGAGGCGGTGCGCCTCGTGGAGGAGGCGCAGAAACGCGCGGGGGTCTAGCTCTGTGCGGGCCCATCGGGGTCCTTGCGGTTGCAACGCCTCCGGGCCCGCGACCGCACCGGTGCACCGGTCCTCACGGCTGCGGCGGGGCCACCGGAACTTACGGCTACAGCGAGGCTATGACGCGGTCCGCCAGGATGTACACGTTGTGGTCGCCGCAGGAGAACGTGAGGGCGTACGCGCCGGAGACGCCGGAGCCGCCGAGGAGGACCGGGGTCTCGCCCTCGCGGAGGGCGCCGGCCAGTTTCTCCGCGGTCTCGCGGTGGCCCGGGGTCATACAGAGCGTGGTGCCGTCGGCGAAGACGTAGACGTCGAGCGTGCCCAGGGGGCCGGGGCGCACATCGGCCAGTTCCGTACGGGACTCGGCCAGCTCCTCGAGACAGGCGACCGTACGCTCGTGGTCGTTCGCGACCGGTGACTGGACCGGTACGAAGTCGGGGTGCGAGGGGTGGCGGCGGCGGGCCGCGGCCAGCTCGGGGGAGTCCGGGGCGAGCTCCTCGGCGTCGGCGCCGGGCTCGGTCACCGCCTCCAGGTGCTCCAGGCCCGCGAAGTCCGACTGGCGCGGCAGGAACAGTTCGCTGTCCGGCAGGCCGAGCAGCGTGGGCCCGTCCGAGGCGTCACGCGCCTCCTGGGCGGCCCAGAAAGCCCGCGCCTCGGCCAGCTCCCGCTCCCGCTCCTCGGCGAGCGCCTCGGCGACGGCAGCGCGTATCTCGGCCGTGTCCGCGGCGCTGCGGGCCGCGGGCACCGCGGCCCGCACGCCCGCCGTACGGCTCTGGCTGAGCTCGCTCTGCAGGGCCGCGATCTGTCGACGCAGCCCGTGTACGGCATGCAGGGTGGCCGCGCCCACGGCCGTGGCGGCGGCCGCGGTGAGCAGCAGGGCTAGAGGCATGGCGCTCACTGACGTACTCCCGGTTCAAAGTCGACCCCCGACTTCCTACATCAGCTTGAAGGGCGGACTATCCAGCTGTCAGTGCATTACGTCACGAATTGGACAGTTATTTGGGCTCGATGTTTGGCCGTGAACCCGCTCTGAGCTGCGTACATCCCCATTCGGCGGGGTGTAGGTCACATCATGGGGGAGATTGGATCACAGAATGGTCCAGGGCCCGGGGGTTCCGGGCCCTGGATCGGTGGCGGGCGCCTCGTCTCAGCTGAGGCGCTCGATGACCATGGCCATGCCCTGGCCGCCGCCGACACACATCGTCTCCAGGCCGAACTGCTTGTCGTGGAACTGGAGCGAATTGATGAGCGTGGTGGTGATGCGGGCGCCGGTCATGCCGAAGGGGTGGCCGACCGCGATCGCGCCGCCGTTGACGTTCAGCTTGTCGAGCGGGATGTTCAGGTCGCGGTAGCTCGGGATCACCTGGGCGGCGAACGCCTCGTTGATCTCGACCAGGTCGATGTCGTCGATGGTCAGGCCGGCCCGGGCGAGGGCCTGGTTGCTGGCCTCCACCGGGCCGTACCCCATGATCTCCGGGGACAGCCCCGAGACGCCGGTGGAGACGATCCGGGCGAGCGGGGTCAGTCCCAGCTCACGGGCCTTGGTGTCGCTCATGATCACGAGGGCGGCGGCGCCGTCGTTGAGCGGGCAGCAGTTGCCGGCAGTGACGAGCCCGTCCGGGCGGAAGACCGGCTTCAGGCCCTGGACGCCCTCCAGCGTCACGCCCGGGCGGGGGCCGTCGTCCTTGCTGACGACCGTGCCGTCCGGGGTGGTGACCGGGGTGATCTCGCGCTCCCAGAAGCCGTTCTTGATGGCTTCCTCGGCGAGGTTCTGCGAGCGGACCCCGAACTCGTCCATGTCCTGGCGGGTGACGCCCTTCAGGCGGGCCAGGTTCTCCGCGGTCTGGCCCATCGCGATGTACGGGTCGGGGAGGAGGTCGTCCTCGCGCGGGTCGTGCCAGGTCGCGCCCTCGCTCTGCGCGACGGCGGCGGTGCGGGCCTCGGCGTCGGCGAAGAGGGGGTTGTGTGTGTCGGGCAGCCCGTCCGAGGAGCCCTTCCCGAAGCGCGACACCATCTCCACGCCCGCGGAGATGAAGACGTCGCCCTCTCCCGCCTTGATGGCGTGCAGGGCCATGCGGGAGGTCTGGAGGGAGGAGGAGCAGTAGCGGGTGACGGTGCAGCCCGGGAGGTGGTCCATGCCCATCTGTACGGCGACGATGCGGCCGAGGTTGTGGCCCTGCTCGCCGCCGGGGAGGCCGCAGCCGAGCATCAGGTCGTCGATGTCCTTCGGGTCCAGTTGCGGGACCTTGGCGAGGGCGGCCTCGATGATGGTGGCGGTCAGGTCGTCCGGGCGGAGGTCTTTCAGCGAGCCCTTGCCGGCGCGGCCGATCGGCGAGCGGGCGGCTGAGACGATCACGGCTTCGGGCATCACGGCTCCATTGGCGTTGCGGGACTTGGGCTGTCTGGGAAGTTACCCGCACGTACCGTGGAGGTCACGGATAGGGCTGTGTGACCCCCACCGCATTTTTCTAAGCGCTTGCTTGGCCGGTGCGTTTTCCTTCCCCAACCCCACCCCTTCCCGAAACTGGGGGCTGCGCCCCCCGGCCCCCCCCCGGACCCGCGGTCGCTCTCGGGCGGGAGGGCGGTGGGGTGGGTGGGTTTCGTACTTCGGCTGCGGGTCGGTTGTGGCTGTCGCGCAGTTCCCCGCGCCCCTAAAGGGGCGCGTCCCCACCCACCAGCCCCAAGGCGCCCCCCGCCTCACGTGGACGGTGTAGGTGCCGGATCCGTTTCCGGTACGCGGCGGCGGCGTCGGCGTTTGAGGAGGGCCCAGGGGCCGCGCGGGCCCGTGGGCATGGCGGCCGTGACCTCCGTGCCCGGCTCGGACGCCGCTTCCGCGGCCGCACGGGCCACCGGCAGGAAGCCCTCGCGGCGGGAGACGTCCGGGCGCTCCTCCTCCGCCGGCCACAGGCCCAGCGCGGCGCAGACCGTCGGGAGTACCGCCATCGCGGCCGTCGCGTAGCCCTCGGCGGAGGGGTGGTAGTTGTCGGGGCCGAACAGCTCACGAGGGTTGGCCGCGAACTCGGGGCCCAGCAGGTCGCCCAGGGACACCGTGCGACCCCCCTGCTCCACCGTGCCGATCGTCTGCGCCGCCGCCAGCTGCCGCGAGGCGCGGCGGGCCAGCCAGCGCAACGGCTGCTGGACGGGCTCGATGGTGCCCAGGTCGGGACAAGTGCCGACGACCACCTCCGCACCGGCCGTACGCAGCCGCCGTACCGCCGCGGACAGATGGCGGACCGAGCGGGTCGGAGGCATCCGGTGCGTCACGTCATTCGCGCCGACCATGATCACGCACACGTCGGGGATCCGAGCAGGATCCCCGAGAATCACCGCGACCTGGCGGTCCAGGTCGTCCGACTGTGCCCCGGGCAGCGCCACGTTCCGCAGCTCCACCGGCCGCTCGGCCACCGCCGCGAGCCCGGAGGCCAGCAGCGCGCCCGGCGTCTGGCGGGCCCGGTGCACCCCCTGCCCCGAGGCCGTGGAGTCCCCGAGCATGGTCAGCCGCAGCGGCTCATCGGCAGCCGCGAAGGAGGATCCGTACAGGCCGTCGGCGCTCGGCGGGTGCGGGCTGTGTCCGTTGCCCACCTGCCGCTTGGCAAGCTGCACCTCGGCCAGGACCAGGCCGACCGTCGCCGCGCCCAGAAGCCCTATCCCGCCACCGCCGTACGCCGCGCCTGCGGCGATCCGCCGTGCCACCCTCGCCCTCGACAAGCTCGACATGCGAAGCCGCCACCTCCTCTAAGCCCGTACACCCACTGCTTGCCCCGTACGGACCGTCGCCCAATCTCAACGGCGCGTGAACGTACAGGACGTGCTCACGGCCTGTACGGCGGATTACGCCGGACAGGCCATAGGCTGACGGAACCACCCCGACCATTTCATTTGCAGCTCCGGAGACAACGGTGCAATTCCACGACTCGATGATCAGTCTCGTCGGCAACACCCCGCTGCTGAGGCTCAACAGCGTGACCGCCGGCATCCAGGCGACCGTCCTCGCGAAGGTCGAGTACTTCAACCCCGGCGGTTCCGTGAAGGACCGCATCGCCCTGCGCATGATCGAGGCCGCCGAGAAGAGCGGCGAACTGCAGCCCGGGGGCACCATCGTCGAGCCGACCAGCGGTAACACCGGCGTCGGGCTCGCGATCGTGGCGCAGCAGAAGGGGTACAAGTGCATCTTCGTGTGCCCCGACAAGGTGAGCACCGACAAGATCAACGTCCTGCGGGCGTACGGAGCCGAGGTCGTCGTCTGCCCGACCGCCGTGGATCCGGAGCACCCGGACTCGTACTACAACGTCTCCGACCGACTGGTGCACGAGACTCCCGGCGCCTGGAAGCCCGACCAGTACTCCAACCCCAACAATCCCCTCTCGCACTATCACTCCACCGGCCCCGAGCTGTGGGAACAGACGAGCGGGAGGATCACGCACTTCGTGGCGGGCGTGGGGACCGGCGGGACCATCTCGGGTACGGGCCGGTATCTGAAGGACGTGAGTGACGGCAAGGTGCAGGTCATCGGCGCCGACCCGGAAGGGTCCGTCTACTCCGGCGGATCCGGGCGGCCGTATCTGGTGGAAGGGGTGGGGGAGGACTTCTGGCCCACCGCCTACGACCGGACCGTCGCCGACGAGATCGTCGCCGTGTCCGACAAGGACTCCTTCCAGATGACGCGACGGCTCGCGAAGGAGGAGGGGCTTCTGGTCGGCGGGTCCTGCGGGATGGCCGTCGTCGCCGCGCTGCACGTCGCCGAGCGGCTCGGGCCCGACGATGTCGTCGTCGTGCTGCTGCCGGACAGCGGACGTGGCTATCTGAGCAAGATCTTCAACGACGAGTGGATGGCCGACTACGGCTTCCTGGAGGACAGCGGTCCGAGCGCACGCGTCGGCGACGTGCTCCGCGACAAGGCGGGCGCCTCCATCCCCTCGCTCGTCCACATGCACCCGGACGAGACGGTCGGCGAGGCGATCGACGTCCTGCGCGAGTACGGCGTCTCGCAGATGCCGATCGTCAAGCCCGGCGCCGGACACCCGGACGTGATGGCGGCTGAGGTCGTGGGCTCGGTCGTCGAACGCGAGCTT
This sequence comes from Streptomyces montanus, assembly GCF_005786655.1. NCBI lineage: Bacteria > Bacillati > Actinomycetota > Actinomycetes > Kitasatosporales > Streptomycetaceae > Streptomyces > Streptomyces montanus. The sequence goes on along the minus strand of NZ_VBZC01000048.1, from coordinate 60,603 downwards.
CTCGACGCCCTGTTCACCAAGAAGGCCTCGCTGGAGGACCCGCTGGAGAAGCACATGTCGCCGCCGCTGCCGCAGGTCGGCTCCGGTGAGCCGGTGGGTGACCTGATGTCCGTACTCGGCGCCGCCGACGCGGCGATCGTCCTGGTCGAGGGCAAGCCGACCGGTGTGGTCAGCCGGCAGGACCTGTTGTCCTTCCTGGCCAAGAACAGTCGGCAGTAAGAAATACCGGTGAACTGCCCGCGCCGGAGGGGAACTTACGGCGCGCGCGGTCGGAGCGGGACTTCGCGGAAGTGGTACGAGCGCGTCACGTCCGCGCAGCACACGCTTAACACGCGTCCGGCACATTGGTGGTTGTCGGCGAGGGGGGAGCGGCTCCCCTCCTCAGCCGGCGCCGAACGGCGCCAAGGACCTCCGGAGCGGCTCCCGGACCTCCATGGACGCCACGGACGCGTAAGCCCGGCCCTGACCCGGCCCGCGTCCCTCGCGGGGACCGCCGTCGTCCCGCCCCCCGACAAGGGGGTGCGGCGGTCCCCGCGCCAAGCCTTCTGGACCCGGTGACTTCTCCGGTCGACGCGGTGACTTCTCCGGTTACTTCTCCCAGTCCGATTCCGGCTTGTCCTTGCGGCGGCCGAAGAGCGGGGTGTGACGCGTGGCCTGGACCACGTTGACCCCCACGATGCCCGTCCAGGCGACGAGAAGGCCGGGCAGGTCCGCCACGCCGCCGCCGATCGCGGACAGCGGGATCGCGAGGACCAGTGAGACGATTCCGAAGCCGAAGCGCTCGCCCCAGGTGTCGTTGGCCTGCGGGGAGCGCGATTCGCGGGCCACCACCATCTGCTGTTCGGCGAGCTGGCGGCGTACACGGCGATCCACCACGCCGTCCAGGCGCTGCTCGACCTTCTCCAGGAACGACTCGACCAGCGCGGAGTCGTAGTCGTCGCCCAGTTCCCTGCGCACATGCAGGGTGGCGTCGAGTTCCTTCTTGAGTTCGGCGTCGCGGGCATCAGTACCGGTCATGTGCTCACGGTAAGGAGCCGGAGCCCGATTGGCACTGGGGTTAGCCCCCCTGTCCCGGCGGGGCCGTACCCCCTGCGGCCGCTGCCCTACTTCTTGGTCAGGCCCTTCTTCTCGGCATAAGTGTTCGCCACGTCCTCGGGGTCCTTCTTGTCCTTGTCGACCTGACGGTTCAGCTCGGTGAGGTCCGCCGTGGTGAGGACGTTGCCGAGTTCGGCGAGGGCCTTGCGGACGGTCGAATCGGCCTTGCGGTCGGCGATGAGGGGGACGACGTGCTGGCCGGGGACGAGGTTCTTGGGGTCGGTGAGGACGACCCACCCGTTGGCCTGGATGTCGGTGTCCGTGGTGAAGAGGTTCGCCACGTCCACGTCGCCCTTCTTGAGGGCGCCCTTCACCAACGGCCCCGAGGAGTCGAGGGACTTGAACTCCTTGAACTCCACCCCGTACACGTCCTTCAGGCCGACCACGCCGACCTCGCGCTTCTTCACCTCGGGCGCCGCCCCGATGACGAGCCTGCCGTTCTGCTTCTTCAGGTCGGCGAGGGAGGAGAGGCCGTACTTGTCGGCCGTCTCCCGGGTGACGGCGAACGCGTCGGAGTCCTCGGCCCTGCCGTACGGCAGCACCTGGAGCCCGGCGGGCAGGGTCATCGCGAGGGCGTTCTGCATCTCTCCCTCCTCGGTGGCCTTCGACTTGGGGTCGATGTAGTGGAGGAGCGCGCCCTGGTATTCGGGGAGCAGGTCGATGTCGCCGCCTTTGAGAGCGGGGATCAGGATTTCGCGCGTGCCGAGGTTCGGGCGGACCGTCGTCCTGACGCCCGCGGCGTCGAGTACGGCCGCGTAGAGGTAGCCGAGGACCTGGTTCTCGGTGAAGTTGGCGGTGCCGATGGTGATGCCGCTCTTGCTGGAGCCGCCACCGGAGCCGACGTTGCCCTCGCCGTCGAGCGAGGTGATGCCGCTGCTGCAGGCGGCGAGCGCGGGGACGGAGGCGGCGGCGAAGAGCCCGCCGAGGAGAGTACGTCGGTTCATGGGTGGAAGCTCCTGAGTGGAGTTGCAGAGGTCGGGGGGCGCCCCGCCGGAGGGCGGCGCCCCATCAGGGGCGCGGGACTGTCACATGTGCGCCTACGCCGGGCGATGACGGAACAGCACCCGCTGGAGGCCGCTCAGCGCCAGGTCGAGCACGACGGCGACCACGGCCACGAGCACTGCCCCGCCCAGCACCTGGACAAGGTCCCGCTGAGCAAGCCCGTCGAACACATACCGACCCAGCCCGCCGAAAGAGACGTACGCGGCGATCGTGGCCGTCGCCACCACCTGGATCAGCGCGAGCCGCAGGCCGGTCATGATCAGGGGGAGCGCCAGCGGCAGCTCGACCTGGAAGAGGACCTGGTACCAGCGCATGCCCTGGCCGCGGGCGGCGTCCTTCACGTCCGGGTCGACGGCGTTCATGCCCGCGTACGTGTTCGTCACGATCGCCGGGACGGCGAGAGCGACCAGGGCGACGTACACCGGCCACATCGACAGGCCGCTGGCGAGGAAGACCAGGACGACCAGGCCGACGGTGGGCAGGGCGCGGCCGAAGGACGCGAGGTTGATCGCGACGAACGCGCCGCGGCCGGTGTGGCCGATGAGCAGGCCCAGGGGGAGTGCGATCGCGGCCGCCACGAGGGTGGCGAGGAGCGAGTACTGGAGGTGTTCGGCGAGGCGGTGGCCGATGCCGTCGGAGCCGGACCACTGCTCGCCGCTGACCAGCCAGCTGCCGAGGTTCTTGAAAAGTTCGTACATGGGCTCAGGCCGCCCTTTGCTTCCGGTGAGTCCACGGGGTGAGTACGTACTGGACGGCGACCAGCAGCGTGTCCGCGACCAGGGCCAGCAGGAGCGTCAGGACGACGCCGACGATCACCGGGGTCGGGAAGTTGCGCTGGAAGCCGTCCGTGAAGAGCTGGCCGAGGCCGCCGTCGCCGATGTACGTCGCCACGGAGACCAGCGAGATCGACATGACCGTCGCGATGCGGACGCCCGCCATGATCACCGGGAGCGCGAGGGGGAGTTCGACGGTGAGGAGGGCGCGCAGGGGGCGCGTGCCCATGGCTTTCGCGGCTTCCTTCGTCTTCACGGGGACGGAGTCGAGGCCCTCGACGGTGTTCCGGAGGAGGACGACCAGGCTGTAGATCGTCAGGCCGATGACCGTGGTGGTGCGGGTCAGGCCGGAGACCGGGAGGAGCAGCACGAAGACCGCGATCGACGGGATCGTGAAGAGGACGTTCGAGAGGCCCAGGAGGAGGCCTCGCAGGGGGCGGATCCGGTGGGCCACCACGGCCAGCGGGAGGGAGATCAGCAGGCCGACGAAGACGGCGGAGAGGGCCGCCTGGAGGTGGGAGAAGGTGAGGGTGGTGAGGTCGTCGGTGTGGTCGCCTATCCACGACCAGTCGATGGTCATCAGGCGACCCGGGCTTCCTCGTGGGCGAGTCCGGCATGCGCGTGGATCTCGTCGCGCGACGTCACGCCGGTGAGGGCGCCGTCGGCGTCGACGCGGGCCACGAGTCCGGTCGGGGAGGCGATGGACTCGTTGAGGGCGGCGAGCAGGGAGTCGGCGTCGCTCAGCGGCCGTACGGGGAGTTCGGTGTCCTCGGTGCGCCAGTGCAGGGGCCTGCGGGCGCCGTCCAGCACCAGTTCCCAGGTGCCGCCCTCGGGGGCCGGCGCCTGCGGTATGCCCTTGAGCGCTGTCAGCGACAGGAGCTTGAGGCTGCGCTCGGCGCCCAGGAAGTCCGCCACGAACTCGTCCGCGGGGTGCGCGAGCAGCTCGGCGGGCGGGGCGCACTGGACGAGGTGGCCGCCGGTGCGGAAGATCGCGATGCGGTCGCCGAGCCGGACCGCCTCGTCGATGTCATGCGTGACGAAGACGATCGTCTTGCTCAACTCCTTCTGGAGTCTGAGCAGTTCGTCCTGGAGCTGGGTGCGGACGACCGGGTCGACCGCACCGAACGGCTCGTCCATCAGCAGCACCGGCGGATCGGCGGCGAGCGCGCGGGCGACGCCGACGCGTTGCTGCTGGCCGCCGGAGAGCTGGTGCGGGTAGCGCTTGCCGGCCTCGGTGGTCAGGCCGACCGTCTCCAGCAGTTCCGCCGCCCGCGCCCGTGCCTTCCTGCGGCCCCAGCCGAGGAGCAGCGGCACGGTCGCGATGTTGTCGAGCACCGTGCGGTGCGGGAAGAGGCCCGACTGCTGGATGACGTAACCGATGGAGCGGCGCAGCTCCGCGGCGTCCTGTTCCAGCACGTCGCGGCCGCCGACCCGGATGGTTCCGGAGGTCGGGTCGACCATCCGGTTGATCATTCGGAGGGTGGTCGTCTTGCCGCAACCGGAAGATCCCACGAGGACCGTCACGCCACCTTCGGGCATCTCCAGGGAGAGGTCGTGGACCGCCGTGGTGCCGTTCGGGAAGCGCTTGTGGACCGCATCGAATTGGATCATGAGGTGTCCCTTGCCCGACGTGTATATCGTCATGCAGAGTTCTTGGTATCTGAATAGGTTGTCAACGCTCCCGGGTAAATCGCTGGTTACAGATGACTGTCAGGCGAGATGGGATGTCTGTGTTTGGGAGGAGTTTGCGCGTGATGTCGTCTCGAATCGTGGACGTACCGGGGACCGCCGGCCCGAACTCCGGTGTCCCCAACCCGGGTTCCCGTGCCGCCACGCCCGGTCTGGTGGTCCTCGACGGGTACAGCACCGGCGTCGCCGACGTCGTGCGCCTCGCCGACGGGGCCGCCCGGCCGGTCCCCGGCACCGAGGCGCTGAAGCGCGTCGAGGATTCCTGGGACGCGGCCCGGCGGATCGCCGCGACCGGGCGCGTGTACGGCCGCTCCACCGGCGTCGGCGCCAACCGGAACGAGGACGTGCCGACCGAGGCGGCGACCGGCCACGGTCTGCGGCTGCTGCGCAGCCACGCCGGCGCGATCGGCGCGGAGCTGCCCGCGCGGCAGGTGCGGGCGATGCTGGCGGTACGGGCGAACCAGCTGCTCGCGGGCGGGGCCGGGCTGCGGCCCACCGTGGTCACGGCGCTGTGCGAGGCGCTGGAGAGCGGGGCGTATCCGGTCGTGAACGAGTTCGGCTCGGTGGGCACCGGGGACATAGCGGCGCTGGCCCAGGTGGGGCTGGCGCTGGCGGGAGAGCATCCGTGGCGCGGGGCGGGCGCGCCCGCACCACAGCCCCTCGACAACAACGACGCCCTCGCCCTCATCAGCAGCAACGCCCTCGCCCTCGGCCAGGCCGCGCTCGCCCTGCACGAGCTGCGTGGGCTCATCGGGGCCACGCAGGTCGTCGCCGCGCTGTCACTGCTCGCGGTGGACGGCTCGTACGAGGCGTACGCGGCACCCGTGCACGCCGCGCGCCGGCACCGCGGGACGGCCGAAGTGGCGCGGCGCATGCGCGAGTTGCTCGGCGCCGCCGACCACCCGACGCCGCCGCTCGGACGCCTCCAGGATCCGTACGGATTCCGCTGCCTGCCCCAGATCCACGGCCCGGCACACGACGCGGCCGATGCCCTGGAAGAAATCCTCGCCGTCGAGATCAACGCTGCCGCCGAGAACCCGCTGATCTGCGTCGAGGACATGGCCGCGTACCACCACGGCGGCTTCTACCAGGCCGGGCTCGCCCTGGCCCTCGACCACTTCAGGCTCTCCCTCACCCAGGTCGCGCGCCTGTCGACGTCCCGGCTGTCGACGCTGAACGAGCCCGCCTACACCCGCCTGCGCCCTTTCCTCGCCGACCACGAGCCCGCCTCCTCCGGCGTGATGATCCTGGAGTACGCCGCCGGAGCCGCCCTCGGCGATCTTCGCGCCTTCTCCGCACCCGCCTCGCTCGGCCACGCTGTACTCTCCCGAGGCGTCGAGGAACAGGCCAGCTTCGCCTCCCTCGCCGCATCTCAGACGCTGCGCGCGTGCGATGCGTACCGCCTCGTCGTCGGTTGCGAACTCGTCGCCGCCGTACGGGCGTTGCGCCAGCGTGAACTGCGGCCGGAACCGGATCTTCCGGTGGGCCGGGCGCTGGAACTCGCCGAGTCGGTGCTCGACCCGGGCCAGGCCGACCGGCCGCTCACGGACGATGTGACGGCGGCGGCCGCACTGCTCGACCGGTTCACGGACATCTGGAGGGGGAGCACGGCATGAGCGTGGACAGGGGTACGGATGCGAGTGCGGGCGTGGAAGGAGACCCGGGCGTGGGCAGGAGCAGAAACGTGATGGACAGTTCTGCCGCGCGTCTGCAGGCGCTCTTCGAGGGTCACCGGCTGACACCGACGCAGCGGCGCATCGCGCACAGCATGGTGCGGCGGGCGGCCGAAGTGCCGTTCCTGTCGAGCGTCGAGCTCGCGGAGCTCGCCGGCGTCAGCCAGCCGTCCGTCACCCGCTTCGCGGTCGCGCTCGGCTTCGACGGCTATCCGGCGCTGCGCAGGCATCTGCGGGAGGTCACGCCCACGGAGCCGGTCGCGGACACGGCCTCCTACAACGAGTACCAGCAGGCCGTGGAGGCCGAGATCGAGAACCTGCGGCATCTGGCCTCCGCACTCGCGGACCCGCGGCCGGTGGAACGGGCCGGGCGGCTGCTCGCCGCGTCGCGTCCGCTGCCGGTGCTCGGGCTGCGGGCCGCGGCCTCCCAGGCGTACGGCTTCTCGTACTTCGCGGCCAAGGTCCATCCCGACGTACGGCTGCTGCACGAGGGCGGCACCATGCTCGCCGACCGCATCGACGCGGCGGCCCGGGCGGGAGCCACGGCACTGCTGTGCTTCGCGCTGCCGCGGCATCCGCGCGAGGTCGTGGACGCGCTCACGCACGCCAAGGAGACCGGACTGACCGTGGTCACCGTCGCGGACTCGGCGTTCGCGCCGGTGGCGAAGGTGTCCGACCTGCTGCTGCCCGCCGCGGTCGGTACGGGCCTCGCCTTCGACACGGCCTGCGCGCCCATGCTGCTCGGGCGGGTGCTGCTGGAGGCGATGTGCGACGGCCTTCCGGACGCGCAGGCGCGGCTCGAGGAGTTCGACGCGCGGGCGGCGGCGCGGGGACTGTTCGTGGAGTAGGCGCGGGAATCGGAGAGTTTCTCAGACTCGTCTCACCTTCGGTCGCTACCCTGCGCGCCCGAAGAGACTTCGTACCTTCGACGAGGACGACGAGGACGAGGAGGCGGGAAGGTGACGCGCGGAGGTCAGGGACTGGCTCGGGTGGCCGTCGTCGTACGGGCCGGGGTCGTGCCGTTGTGGTGGCTCGGAGTGTTCGCGGCGGGCATCGGACTGCTCGTACCGGGCGTGACCGGACGCCGGATCGGGGTGATGGCGGGAGCCGCGCTCTTCCTCGTCACGGTGGCCGCGGTGCTGGTGCCGCGCAGGAAGCGGTACGTCGCGCTCGCCGACGGCGCCGCCCGCGCGGGCAAGCACGATGTGCTCCAGGACCGGGCCGTGACCGTACGCAACTGGCGCCGGGGACATCGCTGGTGGCTGCTCCTCGCCTTCGTGGCCGCGCTGGGCAGCGCGTTCGCGGTGCCCGCCGCGGGCGGCATGCTGCTAGCCGGGGCGGGGGCCGGCCTGCGTCTGAAGGCCGCCTGGCTCGGCCGCCTGGAGCGGGGCTCCGACGCCTTGCTGTGGGTCCGGGTCGACTGGCTCGGCCGGGGGGCGGGTGCGCCCGCGGGCAAGCGGGTGAAGGGGTACCGGGCCACGGGGATCGCGGCGGGCGACGCCGCGCCTGGTGGGGCGCGGCGTCGGGGCGAGGTGCTGGTGTAGGACCGCGCCTCGGCCTGCGGCCGGGCGTTGTTCTCCCGCCCGCGCACCGGCCGTGCGGGTATCGCAGTTCTGGGCGGGTTTCTTGTCGGGGTTTCTCGTCGTTGGCGGCTGCGGCGTCGTGCTTCAGTCCTCGCCCCGGGCCCGGAGCACCAGCTTGTTCACCGCCCACAGCCCCACGCCGATCGCGAGCAGGACGCCCGCGCGGATGTAGACGTCCGCCGGGCGGTCGGCCAGGGGGCTGGCGAGGATCAGGGCGGTGACGGCGCCGAGCACCGGGAGGGCGGTGGGGGTGCGGAAGTGCGTGTGGTCCACGGGGTCGCGGCGCAGGACGAGGACCGCGACGTTGACCACGGCGAAGACGCACAGCAGCAGGAACGCCGTCGTGTCGCCCAGGCCCTCGATCTCGCCCGTCGAGACCAGGCCGATCGCGAGCAGGGCCACGAAGACGATGCCGACCACGGGGGTGCGGCGGCGGCGCAGCACGCGGCCCATGGCGCGGGGCAGGATGCGTTCGTTGGCCATGCCGTAGCACAGCCGCGAGGCCATCATGATGTTGATCAGCGCGGAGTTGGTGACGGCGAACAGTGCGATGAGCGCGAAGAGCTTGTGCGGGAAGTCGACGCCGCCCGCCTTCACGACCTCCAGCAGCGGGCCGCTGGATCCTTCCAGAACCTTGTAGTCGACGAGGAGCGACGAGACGAGCGCCACCAGCACGTAGATCGTCCCGGTCACCGTCACCCCGATGAAGATCGCCCGCGGGAAGGTGCGGACGGGGTCCTTCGTCTCCTCCGCCATGTTGACCGAGTCCTCGAAGCCCACGAAGGCGAAGAAGCCCAGGGCCGTGGCCCCCAGCACGCCGGTGATCAGGGCGTATCCGGTGCCGCTCGCCTCGAACTCGGTCAGCCGGGACGGCTCCCCGTCGCCCGTCAGTACGGCGTACGCCCCGATCGAGAGGATGATCAGCAGGCCCGTCAGCTCGACCAGGGTCAGGATCACGTTCGTCTTCACCGACTCGGAGACGCCCCGCAGGTTCAGCGCGGCGAGGAGCAGGATGAAGCAGATCGCGACGAGCGTCGGCGGCAGGGCGTCGCCCGTCAGCTCGGCCAGATAGTCACCGCTGAACGCGCGGGCCGCCGCGCTCGCGGACGACAGGCCCGAGCACATCACCATGAAGGCGATGATGAACGTGAAGAAGGGGACCTTGAACGCCTTCTGTGTGTAGAGGGCCGCCCCGGCTGCCTGCGGATACTTGCCGACGAGTTCGACGTACGAGGCCGCCGTCAGGATCGCCACGGCGAAGCCGATGACGAAGGGCAGCCACAGCGCTCCGCCGACCTTCCCGGCGACGCTGCCCGTGGTGGCGTAGATGCCGGTTCCGAGGATGTCGCCGATCACGAAGAGGATCAGCAGCTTGGGACCGATGGCACGTTTGAGTGCCGGTTCCTCGGCCGGAGACTGCGCGTCGGTGCTTGTTTCGGTCGTGGACAAGAGAACCTCCCCCGGTCGGTGATCTGTCCGGGGGAGTACTGCCCGGTCGAAGGCCCGCGATGCGTGCGCGATCGATTCTCAGAGGTTTGTCAGAGGTTGTGCGCGACCCTCGTCGTGCCTCGCGGCTCCTCGGAGCTCCGAGGAGCCGCGAGGAGCCGCGAGGTCGCCTTCGCCGGACCTCTCCAGGCCGGTGTCAGACCTCCAGGTCCGCCTCGATCTTCTTCAACTGATGGCGCGCCATCGCCAGGTTGGCCCGCTTGGAGTCGAGGACCAGGTAGAGGAAGAGGCCGTTGCCGCCGCGGCCCGACATCAGGCGGATCAGGTGGTACTGGTCGGACAGGGTGATCAGGATGTCCTCGATGTCGCCCTTCAGGCCGAGGTGCTCCATGGTGCGCAGCTTGGCGCGTACGACGTCGGTGTTGCCTGCGGCCGCGACGTTGAGGTCGAAGCCCTTGCTGCCGCCCATCGTGCCCAGCGCCATGCCGCTGGTGTAGTCGACGAGCGCGGCTCCGGTCGCGCCCTCGATGGAGGCGAGGGCTTCCTTCAACGCGGTTTCGGTGTTCGCCATGGTGTGGTGTCCTTTCAACTCTCAGTGGCGGTAGGGGGATTCGGGATCGCGCGGGTGTTGCTCCGCGCGCCGGCCCGGGCGTTCGCCCGCGCATTGGTTCGCGCGGTTCGGGCTCGTGCAGGGACGGACTTGTCGGTGGAGGTGGAGGTGGCTTCGGAAGGGGTTGTGGAGGTGGTCTTCGCGGTCCCTCTGGAGGGCAGTGGGGCCGAGGTCTTCGCGGGAGTCCTGGCTCCGGCTCCGGCGGTCCGCGGGGGTGGTTCGGCGCGGGCCGCCGCGGCGTCGACCAGCTCGCCGATGCGCGTGCCGGCGCGGCGCCCCTCCAGGTGCAGGCGTCCGACGTTGACCCGGTCCTGCGCCAGCAGCGTCAGTACGGCCGACGAGCCCGCCGCGTACGTCGCCACATAGCCGTTCACGCCGCGGACGAGCAGCTCGCGGAAGTCGCCCTGCCCGGTGGCGTCCGTCATCCGCAAGCCGACGCCCAGTACGGCGGCCGTCAGCGCGGCGAGGCCCTCCGGTTCCACGCCGGGGGTGTCCTGGGCGAGCACGAGCCCGTCGACGCTGGCCGCGAGGGCGCCGGTCAACTGGGGCACGCGGGCCCGCAACCGATGGAGCTCATCGAGGACTTCGGCCTCCGCCGCCATGAGCAGTCTCCTCTCGGCACGCTGTCGAAGCGCGCGGATCACAGGTCCTCCCGTACGTCGCCGCCGGTCAGGGGGGTGTCTTGGGCGCCGCCGGTCACAGGGCCTCCAGGGCGTCTCGGAGCCGGCGCAGCAGGGCGATGTCGGGGTCGGCCGAGGTCTGGGTGAGCAGGGCGGACACGGGGTCGTGGTGCGGGGGCGGCGGCTCGGGTGCCGCGTCTGCCGCGGCGGGGCCCGTTGCCCCGGGCACTTGGGGTGCCCGGAGGGACTGGGGGGCGGCCGTCGTGACGATGCCCGCCGCGGCCAGCCTGCGCAGATCGACCAGGGTGTGGAACGCCGGGCGGCCCAGGGCGAGCGAGATGTCCGCGGCCGTGCGGACCCCGTTCACCTGGTCGAGTACCGCTTCCTGGCGGGACGGGACCGGGGGCTCGGCGGCGCGGTCGGCCCTGATCAGCGGGGCGGTGTCCGTCGCCGGTGCGGGCCAGATGCGGTGCAGCAACTCGCGGCGGCGCAGGCTCTCCCGCTCCAGCGCGGCCACCGGTACCGGGCGCACCGCTCCGAGCCAGTGCGCGGCACCGTACCGGAAGCGCGCCGGGGCGCCGGACGGCCCGAGCACGAAGTACGCCGCGTCGAACAGGGCCGCCACATGGCACAACTCCAGCGCGCCCTCGGCGACCCGGCCGCTGTCGACGAGGAACCGCCCGACCTGCCGCCGCGCCCCGGCCCGCGCGATCGCCTCCCGCCAGGACTCGGCGTCCAGGGCGCCGCCGGTGGCGAGCAGCACGTCGAGGCCCGGGGTCTCGGGGCTCTCGGCGTGCGTGACCTGGCCGTCGGAGAGGTAGAGCGTGCCGTGCTCGCGCAGCAGTACGCCGGTGGCGCGCTCGGCGGCGAGCCGGTGCAGCATCGGGGAGACGCCGGGGCCGGTCGTCGGGGATACGCCGGGTTCGGCCGGCGTCTGCCGTACGGGCAGCCGGGGCGGAGGCGTGTCGATCACGGTCATCCCAGCACCAGCCGTCCGGCCATCTCGCCGAGCCGTATTCGGGCCAGCGCGAGGTTGCCGTCGGCGCGGGCGAGCCACAGATGGAGGAAGACGCTGCTGTCGAAGGTCGTCGCCACGAACCGCAGGACGTGGTACGTGTCCCGGTTGCTGACGATCAGGTCCTCGACGGGCGGGTCCTGCCCCTCCTGGTCCGGGCCCTTCTCCGGCGCGAACGCCCCGTGCTCCGCCGCGAGCCGCGCCAGCTCCGCGGCCTCCGCCGCGGTCGTCTCGTGGTCACCGCCCGGCGCCTCACCGACCGTGCCCAGCGCCAGGCCACTGGTCCAGTCGACCACCGCGGCGCCCAGGGCACCGGGCAGCCTCATGGCTTCCACCAGACACTCGTCGATTCCGGGCACCGTGGCTCCCCTCCCGCCTCGGGTACGGCTGAGTGACGACGAAGCTACGCAACGTGTGCGTGGGAGGTGAGAGTTACGGCATTTTCCAGTGGAACATGCCCGCGCTGACTAAAGTGGGTCGACTGGCCGTCTTCCGGGGCGAGTTGACGCCTGGCGCGCCGTTGGCGCTCTGACGTGAGCGGATGGCTCCGAGTGACGTCTCAGGGTGGCGGCATCACCGCGTCAATGCGGCAACGGCGCGCGAATGAGTTGAAGCACGGCACTCAGCCGCGCGCCGGGCGCACCTGTGGGTGCGTACGCCGGGCGCGCAGGCCGTTGGAGTCCTTGTGCTACAGCCCCGCCAAGCCCCCCACATGGCGACCGCCCGACTCCGCCACGATCTCCTCCAGCGTCTGCGGCGTCCGTACGGTCGCGAACCGCACCCCGCCTTCCGTATCCGGCCCGAACCCGTAAATCCCCGGCCGCGCCAGCGAGTTGTACGCGTAGTGGTGCGCGAAGTAGTAAGCCCCCGTGTCCAGCACGGCCGCGTAGTCGCCCTGTTCGAGCAGCGGCAGCGAGCGCCCCTCGGCCAGCAGGTCACCCGCGAAGCACGCCGGCCCCGCCACGTCCTGCACCACGTCGGGCCCTGCCTTGGGGCGTCCCTTCGCGTCGTACGCCCCCACCCGCAGCGGCCATGACGCCGGCGCGTACACCGTGCGGGCCGCCACCTGCACCCCCGCGTGCGTCACCGCGATCGCTCGCCCGCCGGCCGTCTTCGCGTACTCGACCCGTGCCAGCACCACCCCGTGCTTGGCGAGCAGCGACCGCCCGAACTCCGTGACCAGCCCGTAGCGCCCGTCGAACAATCCCGGCACGCTCGCCGCCAGCAGCCGCGCGTACTCCCCGTACGTCGGGCTCTGGGCGTCCGCGGTGAAGTTCACCGGCAGCCCGCCGCCGATGTCGAGCGTGTCGATCTGCCGTCGCCCGGCGCGCGCGTTGATCTCCTCGGCGAGGCCGTACGTCTCCGCCACCCCGCGCGCCATCAGCTCCAGCGGCATTCCCTGTGAACCGGAGTGCGCGTGCAGCCGGGTCAGCCACGGCCGGTCCAGATAGGCCTGTACGACCCACTCGCGCGCCCCCTCGTCCCGCAGCGCGACCCCGAACTTCGAGGTCGCCGTCGCCGTGGACAGCGCTTCGATGGAACCCCCGCCGACCTGCGGGTTCACCCGCAGTCCCAGGGGGGAGCGGGTGGCAGCCGACTGGACGAGTGCGTCGATGCGGGCCAGTTCCTGCGGGTTGTCCGCGTTGACCGCGATGCCCAGGGCGAGCGCCTCGCGCAGCTCGGCCGGGGTCTTGGCGGGGGAGTCGAGGACCGTCCGGGACGGCGGCACCCCGGCCGCGCGGGCGAGGGCCAGCTCGCCGGGGCTCGCCACCTCCGCGCCGATGCCCGCCTTGTGCAGCAGCCGCAGTACCGGCACGAGCGGAGTCGCCTTCACCGCGAACGCGTGCAGGACGGGTGTGCCCGGTGCGGCCACCGCGTCGAAGGCCGCGTGCAGCGCCGCCGCCGCGGCGCGGATGCCGGTGACGTCGAGGAGTCCGATGATGGGGGTGGCGGGGCCGACGAGCCCCTGTTCCACGGCCGCGCGGACGGCCTCGTCCCGCCGCGCGCCCCCGTCCGACGCCGTGTCCGGCGCCCGTTCTGTGGGGTCCGTGTCCCCTGTGTGTGCCGCCATACATCCAGCCAAACACCCGCGGCCCGCTCGTGCGGACGTACGAACGTATTGACTAGCTCTATTCATGAAGACAGGATGTGAATAGCTACTCCAACATTGGAGCGTTCACGTCCGCTAGGAGGCAGACCATGTCAGGACCCCGCCCCGTACGAGCCCCGCGCGGTACGGAACTGAGCGCCCTGGGATGGCAGCAGGAGGCCGCCCTGCGGATGCTCCAGAACAACCTCGACCCCGAGGTCGCCGAGCACCCCGACCAGCTCGTCGTCTACGGCGGCACCGGCAAGGCGGCCCGCGACTGGCGCTCCTTCGACGCGATGGTCCGTACGCTGCGGACCCTGAAGCAGGACGAGACGATGCTCGTCCAGTCCGGCCGTCCCGTCGGCGTCATGCAGACCCACGAGTGGGCCCCGCGAGTGCTCATCGCCAACTCGAACCTGGTGGGCGACTGGGCGAACTGGGAGGAGTTCCGGCGCCTGGAGCAGCTGGGACTCACCATGTACGGCCAGATGACGGCCGGTTCGTGGATCTACATCGGTACGCAGGGCATCCTGCAGGGCACGTACGAGACGTTCGCCGCGGTGGCCGCGAAGCGGTTCGGTGGTTCGCTCGCCGGGACGATCACGCTCACCGCCGGGCTGGGCGGCATGGGCGGCGCCCAGCCGCTCGCCGTCACCATGAACGACGGCGTCGCGATCTGTATCGACTGCGATCCGCGTGCGATCGAGCGGCGCATCGAGCACCGGTATCTGGACGTGCGGGCCGACTCCCTGGAGCACGCACTCCAGCTGGCGGTCGAGGCGCGCGACGCCCGCCGCCCGCTGTCGATCGGCCTGCTCGGCAACGCGGCGGAGCTGCTGCCGCGCATGCTCGCCGAGGGCGCCCCCGTCGACATCGTGACCGACCAGACCTCGGCGCACGACCCGCTGTCCTACCTGCCGCTCGGCGTGGACTTCGACGACATGGGCTCCCGTGCGGCGAAGGACCCGGCGGGCTTCACCACCCTCGCCCGCGAGTCGATGGCCCGGCATGTGGAAGCCATGGTCGGCTTCATGGACGCCGGTGCCGAGGTCTTCGACTACGGCAACTCCATCCGGGGTGAGGCCCAGCTCGCCGGGTACGGCCGGGCGTTCGCCTTCCCCGGCTTCGTGCCCGCGTACATCCGGCCGCTGTTCTGCGAGGGCAAGGGCCCCTTCCGGTGGGCGGCGCTCTCCGGCGAGGCCTCGGACATCGCCAAGACGGACAAGGCGATCCTCGACCTCTTCCCGGAGAACGAGTCCCTGCACCGCTGGATCAAGATGGCCGGCGAGCGGATCCACTTCCAGGGCCTCCCGGCGCGCATCTGCTGGCTGGGCTACGGCGAGCGGGACCGGGCGGGCGAGCGCTTCAACGACATGGTGGCGAGCGGGGAGTTGCGGGCCCCGCTGGCGATCGGCCGCGACCACCTCGACTGCGGCTCCGTGGCCTCGCCGTACCGCGAGACCGAGGCCATGCTCGACGGCTCCGACGCGATCGCCGACTGGCCCCTGCTGAACGCCATGGTGAACGTGGCCTCCGGTGCCTCCTGGGTCTCCCTCCACCACGGCGGCGGCGTGGGCATGGGCCGCTCCATCCACGCCGGTCAGGTCACCGTCGCCGACGGTACGCCGATCGCCGGGGAGAAGATCCGGCGCGTGCTGACGAACGACCCCGGGATGGGCGTCATCCGTCATGTGGACGCGGGGTACGAGAGCGCGGAGTCGGTGGCGGACGAGCGGGGCGTGCGGGTTCCCATGCGCGAGGGTGACGAGGCGTGAGCCCGTACGACGGCGCGTCTGCCTCCTTTCATGAGATGTGGCGGGAGCTGAAACCCATCGGGCGGCACCCCGACTCCGGTGGGTACCGGCGGTTCGCCTGGAGCGAGGCCGACATCGAATGCCGGGCCTGGTTCCGGGCGCAGGCCGAGGGGCGCGGGCTGGCCTATGAGGTGGACCGGAACGGCAATCAGTGGGCCTGGCTCGGGGACCCCGAAGCCGGGGACGCCGTCGTCACCGGGTCCCATCTGGACTCCGTTCCCGACGGAGGTGCCTTCGACGGGCCCCTCGGTGTCGTGTCCTCCTTCGCCGCGCTGGACGAACTCCGCGGCCGGGGCGTCGAGTTCGGCAAACCGCTCGCCATCGTCAACTTCGGGGACGAGGAAGGTGCCCGGTTCGGGCTTGCCTGTGTCGGGTCCCGGCTCAGTGCCGGGCAGCTCGGCATCGAGCAGGCGCGGCGGCTCACCGACGCCGACGGGATCAGCCTGCCGCAGGCGATGGAGCGTGCCGGGTACGACCCGACCGCCATCGGGCCGGACCCGGAGCGGCTCGCCCGGATCGGGGCCTTCGTCGAGCTGCACGTGGAGCAGGGGCGTGCGCTCGACCTCTCCGGGGACCAGGTCGGTATCGCCAGCGCCATCTGGCCGCACGGGCGCTGGCGGTTCGACTTCCGGGGCGAGGCCAACCACGCCGGTACGACCCGCCTCGTCGACCGCCGCGACCCGATGCTCTCGTACGCCGAGACCGTTCTCGCCGCCCGGCGGGAGGCCCGGCTCGCGGGCGCCGTCGCCACCTTCGGCAAGATCTCGGTCGAGCCGAACGGTGTGAACGCCATCCCCTCTCTCGTGCGCGGCTGGCTCGACTCGCGCGCGGCCGACCAGGCGACCCTCGACACCGTCGTCACCGGCATCGAGAAGGCGGCCCGCGAGTACGCCGACGCCCATGGCGTCGAACTCGACATCGTCCGCGAGTCGTTCACCCCCGTCGTCGAGTTCGAGCACGCCCTGCGTGACGAGATCGCCCGCATCCTGGAAGGCGCGAGCGATTGCCTGAAGGTCCCCGTCCTGGGTACCGGTGCGGGACACGACGCCGGGATCCTCTCCGGCTCGGTCCCCACCGCCATGCTGTTCGTACGCAACCCCACCGGCGTCTCGCACTCCCCGGCCGAGTACGCCGCCGAGGACGACTGTGTGGCCGGGGTGATCGCACTCGCCGACGTACTGGAAGGGCTGACCCGCAGGTGACGCAGACGTACTGGCTGGAGCATGCCTGGCTCGACTCGTTCGTCGAGCCGGGCGTGGCCGTCGAGGTCGCGGACGGCAGGATCGCGGTCGTCCGCAAGGGCGTGGACACCCCACCGCCCGGCGCCGAAGTCCTCCGCGGCCTGACCATTCCCGGCCTCGCCAACGCCCACAGCCACGCCTTCCACCGCGCCCTGCGCGGCACCGTCCAGGTCGGATCCGGGACCTTCTGGACGTGGCGTGAGGTCATGTACTCCTTCGCCGACCGGCTGACCCCGGAGACGTACCACGCGCTCGCTCGCGCGGTGTACGCCGAGATGGCGCTGGCCGGTGTCACGGCGGTCGGCGAGTTCCACTACGTCCACCACGCACCCGGCGGCACCCCGTACGCCGACCCGAACGCGATGGGTGAGGCGCTGATCGAGGCCGCGGCGGACGCGGGCATCCGCATCACGCTCCTCGACACCGCCTACCTCTCCTCCGCCATCGTGAACGAGCACAGCGGGAAGCCCCCGAACCGGCACCAGCTCCGCTTCTGTGACGGCACGGCGGAGGCCTGGGCGGAACGCTGTTCAGTTCTCAAGGAACGGGATCACGCGCGGATCGGTGCGGCCATCCACTCCGTACGGGCCGTGCCCGCACGGCAGTTGGCGACGGTGGCGCGATGGGCCGAGGAACGGCGGGCCCCGCTCCATGTGCACCTGTCCGAGCAGACGGCGGAGAACGACGCCTGCCGGGCCGCGCACGGCTGCACCCCCACCCGGCTGCTCGCCGACCACGGCGTGCTCGGCCCGCGCACCACGGCCGTCCACAGCACCCATCTCACGGCCGAGGACATCATGCTGCTCGGCGACTCCGAGACCGGCACCTGCATGTGCCCGACCACCGAACGCGATCTCGCCGACGGCATCGGGCCCGCCGCAGCCCTGCAGAAAGCAGGCTCGCCGCTCTCCCTCGGCTCTGACAGCCACGCCGTCATCGACCTGCTCGAAGAGGCGCGCGCGATGGAGCTGAACGAGCGCCTGCGCACCCGCACCCGCGGTCACTGGACGGCGGCCGCACTCCTGCGCGCTGCCACCGCCGACGGCCACGCGGCCCTCGGCTGGGACCGGGCGGGCATCCTGGAGCCCGGCGCCCTGGCCGACTTCACCACCATCGCCCTCGACTCGGTCAGAACAGCGGGACCGCTGCCACGCCTCGGCGCCGAGACCGCCGTATTCGCCGCGACGGCCGCGGACGTACGCCATACGGTCGTGGCCGGCCGTCACGTCGTACGCGACGGGGCGCACACGCGTGTCCCCGATGTGCCGTCAGCGCTCGCGGACGCCGTCGAAGCCCTGCGCGCCTGAGCCCCGCGCGCCTGACACCGACCGCCCCCAGCCCCCACGCCCCCGAGGACGCCATGAGCAGCACGACCACCGTCATCACCAACATCGCCGCCCTGGTCACCAACGACCCCTCCCTCGGTGACGGATCCCCCCTCGGTCTGATCCAGGACGCGGCCGTCGTCATCGACGGCGACCGCATCGCGTGGACCGGTGAATCAAGCAAAGCACCCGCCACTGACAATCGGGTCGACGCCGGCGGCCGGGCGGTCATCCCGGGCTTCGTCGACTCCCACTCGCACCTGGTCTTCGCGGGCGACCGCACACAGGAGTTCAACGCCCGTATGTCAGGCCGGGCCTACAGCGCGGGCGGCATCCGTACGACCGTCGCCGCGACCCGCGCCGCGACGGACGAGGAACTGGAGCGGAACCTCACGCACTACCTCGCCGAAGCCCTCCGCCAGGGCACCACCACGCTGGAGACGAAGTCGGGCTACGGCCTGACCGTCGAGGACGAGGCCCGCGCCCTGCGCATCGCCGCCCGCCACACCGACGAGGTGACCTACCTCGGCGCGCACATCGTCAGCCCCGACCTCGCCGACGACCCCGCC
This sequence comes from Streptomyces montanus, assembly GCF_005786655.1. NCBI lineage: Bacteria > Bacillati > Actinomycetota > Actinomycetes > Kitasatosporales > Streptomycetaceae > Streptomyces > Streptomyces montanus. Next base: position 42,059 of record NZ_VBZC01000048.1, on the reverse strand, counting down.
GGCCCCGCGGAGTACGTCGCCCTCGTCACCGGCGAGATGCTCGACGCCTGCGCCCCGTACGCCCGTTGGATCGACGTCTTCTGCGAGAAGGGCGCCTTCGACGGCGACCAGGCCCGCGCGATCCTGACGGCCGGCAAGGCGAAGGGACTGCACCCGCGCGTCCACGCCAACCAGCTCTCGTACGGCCCCGGCGTCCGGCTCGCGGTCGAACTGGACGCGGCGAGCGCCGACCACTGCACGCACCTCACGGACGCCGACGTGGACGCCCTCGCGAACAGCTCGACGGTGGCCACCCTCCTGCCGGGCGCCGAGTTCTCCACCCGCGCCGAGTGGCCCGACGCCCGCCGTCTCCTCGACGCAGGCGCCACGGTCGCCCTCTCCACCGACTGCAACCCGGGCTCGTCCTTCACGTCCTCCGTCCCGTTCTGCATCGCCCTCGCGGTGCGGGACATGAGGATGACCCCGGACGAGGCCCTCTGGTCGGCGACAGCCGGCGGCGCGGCAGCGCTCCGCCGTACGGACATCGGCCGCCTCACCCCTGGCGCCTACGCCGACCTGGCGCTCCTCGACGCCCCGAGCCATGTCCACCTGGCGTACCGCCCGGGCGTACCGCTGGTCAGCCAGGTGTGGCGGCGCGGGGTCCGGGAGGCCTGAGCAACTGCCTGCAGAATTCTGAACAACAGCCCGAGCACAATTCCCTCACGCTGCGCACTTGGCCCGGTGCTCACTGTTCTCGCTATCGTTGCCCGTCACGGCAAGAGGCGTGAGCACAACGGGGGTTGTCTGTGAGCACACACACCGGTCCTTCGCACAGGTCGGGCGATCCGGGTGGGGAATGGCTCGAACTCGCGGCGCGGGTCGGAGCGTTGGCCAGGAGGGCGGGGCTCGGCACCACGGCCACCGCACTCGACACGCTCGTCACGCGCCTGTCCAAGCCCACACGCCGGATCGGCTTCGTCGGCAGGACATGCGTCGGAAAGTCGCATCTGATCAACCAGTTGATCGGGCAGGACGTGCTGGACACCGGCGAGGTGCCGACCACCACGCGATGCCATCTCCTGCGCCCGAGTTCGGCCGACGACGCCGGTCCGGTCGGCCCGGCCTGGATCACTGTCCCGTGCGACCATTCCTGGCTGGTCGACGAGCGTCTCGAACTCGTGGACATGCCCGGCATCGACGTGGAGGCCGACGAGAGGTTCGCGGGCCTCGGATCCTCCGGCTTGTTCGAGGGAAGAAGGGCCGTCGCGGCCAAGGACGTCCAGCAGGTCGTCGACCACGCCCTCGCGGGCTGTGACGTCGTCGTGCTGGTCACTTCGGCGACCCAGCCCCTGCCTCGCACGGACCAGGCGATCCTCAAGAACCTGGTCGACTCCTCCGCCGTGCAGGCGTTGATGGTGGTGGTCACCATGACCGACCAGGTCAAGGGGCAGACGGAGGACGTACTCCGCCGGATTCGACGGCTCGCCGGAGACATCGCGCCGGGCTGCGCGGTACTCACCGCGCCGACCGGCACGGGCGACCCCAGGACCGATCAGGCCCTGCGCCAGGGCATCCGTGAGGCACTGCAGAGCGCGGGCAGCGGTGCCCAGCTGCTGCCCCTGCGCATGCAGCGGCTGACCGAAAGCCTCAGGAACACCGTGCACGCGATCGCCAGGATGGCCTTGGACGGCCTGGCCGACGAAAGCCTCGCCCAGGCCGAGAGGGCGGCACGGCAGAACGCCCTGGAGAGGGAACGGCTGGTGTTCAGCGCGGCATGGACCTCGGCCCGGCACGAGTTGCTCACCGCCGCCGAAGCCGCCCACGAAGAGATCCGGGAAGAGGCGCGGCGCGCCCGCACGAAAGCCGTCGCCCTGCTGGAACAGACCATACGCACGCACCAGGATCCCCTGGCCGTGTGGGACAGCCACATCCCCTTCGCGCTGCGCACGGAACTCGCGGACTTCGCCAACCTCGCGCTGAGCACGGCCCGCAGCAGCCTGCGCGCGGCCGTGGTGGCGGCCTTCGACCGCCTGAGCGAAGCGCTGGAACACGAGTCGGGCAGCGGGCCGGGCAGCGGGTCGGGCGTCGAGTCCGGCATCGAACACGACGTCGACGCCTACCTCGCACTGCTGGACGACATGGACGTAGAGGCGGCGCTGGCGGCCGACGTCGACGCGCCGATACCGGACGGGCTGACACCGGCTTCCCGCGCCCACGCACGGCTTCGGCTGCTGTTCGAAGGAACGGGCGCGGTGCTGGACCTGGCGCTGAACCTCGCCTTCAGCGCCCTGCCGGTCGCCCGGGTGGTGACCGCCCCGCTCGTCTTCGTCGAGCAGAAACTCGCCGACCGGTCCGTGGCCGCGCGCCGGGATGTGGCCATCGCCCATGTGCCCGACGCGGTGCAGGACGCGTTCGACGCCTGCCTCGGCTCTTTCCGCGCCGAGATCGACACCGTCTACCGGCGCTGCGCGGATCTCCTCGAGTCGTCCTCGGACGACTGGTGGAACAGGCAGGCAGAGGCTCTCACCGTGGACGGGGGCGCCGAGTGGCGAGACATCCGGAGCCAGGCCCTCGCACTGGCCGAGGAGATCCGGATCGTACGAGCGGAACCGTCCGCCTCCTGACCGCTTCCGCCGACTTGCCCGCACCGCGACCGCTTTTCCCGCTTTCCCTCCCGCATCTCCCGTTCCCCCAAGCTCTCCCGCTCCCAACCTCCCGCGGAGAACAGATGTCCCCAACAGACGAGCAAGCGCGCCCGGCAGCCATGGAACCGCAGACGACATGGGTGAACCGGCGTGACCGTCTCGCCTCCTTCTTCCAGAAGGTCGGACGGGTCGAATCGGCACTGCGCGCGCATCTGGGCGATGCCCTCGACCCGGAGATCACGGACCGTCTCGAAGCGACGACGAAGGCCCTGCTGCACTCCTCGTTCCGCATCATGGTGTTCGGTGACTTCAGCAGCGGCAAAAGCACCCTCATCAACGCTCTGATAAAGCGGGAGCTGCTGCCCACGAAGGAGAATCCGACCACGGCGTTCACCACCGTGCTCACCCACGGAGAGAGGGAACAGGCCTTCCTCTTCCGGGACTTGGAGTATCCCCACAGGATCAGGCCGGAGACCGTCGGCATCAACGAGTTCCGGCAGGCCGTGGAGCTTCAGTTCGACGCCGACGACATACTGCGGGACAGCCCCTATGTCATGGGAGAACTCCGTGCGCCGCTGCCGATGCTCGCGGACGGCGTGGAGCTCATCGACTCGGCCGGTACGAACGAGAACCCCGCCCGCGAACGGGTGACCCTCCACTTCCTCCCGCAGGCCGACGCCGTCATCTTCGTCACCCTCGCACGGGGCAGCTTCAAGGACCGTGAGCAGTCCCACTACCTGACGCTGATGAAACGGATGGGGTTCGAGGACCTCTTCTTCGTCGTCAACCAGATGGACATCATCCGCAAGAACTCCGACCGCGACGACGTCAGGCGTCGCTGCCGCCAGATCGCGTCCGAGCACACGTCCAACGTCGCCGAGCGGCTCTTCTTCGTCAGCGCGGCCGACTACCTGGATCGCCTGGGCGGCGCGGAACGCGTGGACGAGTCCGCGGACGGCGTGGACGCCCTGCGCGAGGCGCTGCTCGCCTTCTGCCGCACCGAGCGGGCCCGCGTGAAACTGCTCAAGCCGGCGGACTTCCTGCGCCGGGAGATCGTTCTGCTGCGCGACAGCATCAGCGAACGGCGCGCGCTGCTCGCACGCGATGTGGACCAGCTCGCCAAGGACCTGAACGCCCAGCGCGGCCTCGAGCAGACCCTTCTGCAATCGCGTGACCAGATCCGTCAGGTTGTCGAGCAATGGTGTGCCGACACCTCGGAAGGCATCCGGCGCGCGATGGAAGGTCACCTCACGAGGGTCGCGGAGGACATCCCGTCCTGGGGTCGGGACATGCGTGAGCCCCTCAAGGTACGGCTCGCCTCGTTCAAGGCGTCCCGGCGCTGGGAGGACGCCATCGACACGATCAAGGGACGTCTCGAGATCACTCTGCAGAAGTCGATCCTGGACTTCGCGTCGACCGATCTCGCCGCGTATCTCGACGCTCGCCAGCAACAGCTGATCGACCTCCTCATGCCGATGCTGCGGACCTACTCCGACGACCTCGGACACCTGCAGCAGACGCTCGCCCGCACCAGTACGGAGATTCCGGACGAGGAACTGCGCCGCTGGCTGCGTTCGATGAGCGCGCACGTCCCGGACCGTGTACTGGCACGGACCTCACCCCTGCTGTCGTGGTCGAACTTCGGCCAGGCCACCGTCCAGACCGGAGTGGGCGGCGCGGCGATCGCGGGCCTCGCGGCATCCGGCCTGCTCGGCTGGGTCCTGGTGCCCATCGGCCTCACCGCCGGAAGCATCGTGGCGACGGCGAAGGTCATCGCGCGCAGGCGGCTCCGGGACAACGCGGTCCAGATGTTCGCCGACGCCGTGGCGGAGGAGCGGGCCGAGATCGCGCAGGCGTACGCCGATCAGTACACGTCGCACATCCAGGACCTCCCCGACGTCATCGACCATCAACTGGAGTCACGGCTCACCACCCTGCTCACCGGAGCGCGCAACATAGTGGAACTGCAGGGTGACCAGACGGCGGTGGAGGAGCAGCGCAGGCTCCTCGACGCCCTGGACAAAGATCTCACCCAGGTGGACATGGAGCTCATCGAGCTCATAGCGCCTCTGCACCCGGAACGCTGAATCCCGGACCGCTGAACCACTGGTGTCAGGCAGGCCTCGCGCCCGCCTTCCACCGCTGGTCGTCGCGCCCCTGTGCCGGAGCCAGGGCGAGACGGTCGCCGAACGGGGTGACCGCGTGGTCCGGGGCGATGGCGGGGCGGAGCGCGCCGCTCTCGTCCACGGTGAACCGGAGGTTCGTGCCGTTGGGGCCGTCGACCGACCGGCACTCCCAGATGCCGACGCCCCGGTCCGTGGCACCGCGGCTGTCCAGGCAGTAGTCGGGGTCGGCGTACGACTGGACGACGTCGCGGTCGGCGTCGACCCGCCACATCTGGGTTCGGGACGCCTCGCAGCGGGCCATCACGACATCGGTGCCGAGCCGGAGGTCGCCGTCGTGGATGTCCAGGCACAGCCCGGAGTCGACGTTGACGACTTGGGCGTAGCGGCTGTTGGGCGGATGGGGTTTGGGGAGGTTGTCGGCCGGGGGTGACGGGCGCGGGGTCGTGGACGGTTTCGGGGAGCTCGTGGGATCCGAGGGCTTCGAAGTCGTCGTCGGCTCGGGCGACTTGGTGGTGCGGGTGGGGGAGGGTGACGGGGACGATGTCGCCGAGACCGTCGCGGTCACCGTCACCGCGGGGGGCTGCGCGGGTGTGGGTACGGAGTTGGCGGCGCGCTGCGGGTCCGCACCGCTCGACGAGAGCAGGTACACCAGGAGTGGCGCCACGGCGACGCCCAGGGCGGCGGAGGCGAGGGCGAAGCGCCGTGAGGGCCACCAGGTCGCCGTGGTCGCCGTGGTCGCCGCGGCGGCGACCACGGCGGTCCGGGATCTCCGTGAAGCGGGCCGTGATGTGACGGATCTGTCCGTGACGTAGGCGGCGCCGCCCCAGATCAGCAGTCCGTCGGCCAGTGCGGTGCGCGGAGTGTCCCGCAGCGCGCACTGTTCCTCGTACGCGGTGGCGCAGGCGGAGCAGACCGCCATGTGGGCGTCCAGGTCCATCCCGTACCGGGGATGTTCGGGGCGTACGGCCTCTTCGATCAGCCGGCGGAAGTCCTGGCACCGTGGATCGCCGGAACGGGGCAGCCGTACCCGCAGACAGGCCTGACGCAGCGTCTGGAACGCCGACTCCTCGCCGTACTCCACGTCTTGGGGTGTGAACCCGAGGAAGACGGCCGCCCCGGCGTCGGGTTCCTCGTCCACGAGGCCGTACCAGACGATGCCCTGAACGCGGGTCGGGAGGCTGTGGAACGCGGCGAGCATCGGCGGTACGGGGCTGTCGGCGTCCGTTGCGCGCAGGCGGGCGAGCAGGCCCGGGTCGAGCCGGTGGCCCCGGTCGTCCGTGGCCCACGCCGCGGCCACGCGCGTGACGATCAGGAGGAGTTGGTGCCGCCAGGGGCCGCGCGGTTCGACGCCCCGTGCCGTCTCGCGGGCCGCGAGGGCGAACGCCTGGGCCGTGAGCCGGCGTGCGGCGGGCTCGTCCACGGCGCACAGCCGCGCGTACGCCAGGACGGCGGGTCGGTGGCGCCGGCGCAGTTCGCGCAGTGCCGGGTACGCGGTGGAGGTGTCGGCGCGTATCAGGGTGGTGAGCCGTGCGTCGGGCGCCGTCGCGTGCGGCCCTGCTCCCGGGTTGTCCTCATCGGTCCACTCCGCCCGAGCCATCCCCGCGCCTCCTTGCGCCCACGTTGAGGGGGTTGCCCATAGTGGTGGAAGGAGACCAGTGGGGGTAGGGGTTTCCCCCAGTAATCACCAGCAGCACAAGCCTGGTTGACGCGGCGCGCTCCCCATCGGCGGGTCGGGGTACGCCCTTTCAGGGGCGCGGGGAACTACGCGACCAGCCACGACCGGACCGCGGCCGAAAACAGAGATGGCGCTCGTCGAGTCCTGCTCGGCAGGACCTCGGACGAGCGCCATCGACGATTCCCGGCACCAAAACGTCGGGGATCACTCTTCGACAGTCAGACCCTTGCGCAACCGCACCAGCGTTCGCGACAACAGACGCGACACGTGCATCTGCGAGATGCCCAGCTCGTCGCCTATCTCCGACTGGGTCATGTTGGCGACGAAGCGAAGGGACAGGATCTTCCGGTCGCGGGACGGGAGGTCCGCGATCAGGGGCTTCAGCGACTCGACGTACTCGATGCCCTCAAGACCGTGGTCCTCGTAGCCGATGCGGTCGGCCAAGGCGCCCTCGGAATCGTCCTCCTCGGGCTGGGCATCCAGCGAGGATGCCGTGTACGCGTTGGACGCGGCCATTCCCTCGACGACCTCGTCGTTCGACAGCCCCAGACGTTCCGCCAGCTCTCCCACTGTCGGAGCGCGGTCCAGCTGCTGCGCGAGTTCGTCGCCGGCCTTGGCCAGGTCGAGTCGGAGTTCCTGGAGTCTGCGAGGGACACGCACCGACCAACTGGTATCGCGGAAGAACCGCTTGATCTCACCGACGATGGTCGGCATCGCGAAGGTCGGGAACTCCACGCCTCGGCTGAGCTCGAAGCGGTCGATCGCCTTGATCAGGCCGATGGTGCCGACCTGGATGATGTCCTCCATCGGCTCGCTGCGCGAGCGGAACCGAGAGGCGGCGAACTTCACCAGAGCGAGGTTCAGTTCGACGAGTGTGTTGCGTACGTAGGAGTACTCGTGCGTGCCTTCTTCCAGGGACTCCAGCCGCTCGAAGAGGGTCTTGGACAGGGCCCGTGCGTCCACCGGCCCCACCTCGTCGTACGGGGGGATCTCCGGAAGTCCGGCGAGCACGTCGAGTTCGTCCTCGATGAGGTGCGCGTGTTCTGGAGCGGGTGTCGACGTCGCTCGGGGGGTATGCGATGCGTCGAGCCGGGGTGACATGATGTCCTCCATCGTTCTCGGCATATGGCCGCCGATGCCAATACGTGCACTGCGGTGTGCGGCGCCTCCAAAGCCGGCCGTTTCGATTTGTGTCCCTACTAGCCCTACCCGCTTTCGCAAGGTCGCCGCAAGTGCGCTTAGCGGCGAAATGTCCGTTTCCGGGCGGTTGTTCAGGTGTCTGAGGTCGTAGAGAAGGCGTAGTGTTCGAGGGCGTCAAGCAACAGCCACGACGGTCGGAAGAGAGAGACGGCATGGACCGCGGGACGGTCGGCAGCGCACAGTCGGGCCGGCTTCTGGTCGAGGTGCGGGAAGAGGGCCCCAGTGCCGTCGTGATCCCGGTGGGTGAGTTGGATCACCATACGGCCGATCTGTTGCGCGAGCCGATCGAGGGTTACCTCGACCGCGGGTTCGCGCGCCTCGTCGTGGACTGTTCGCGGCTGGAGTTCTGCGACTCCACCGGCCTGAACGTCCTGCTCGGCGCCCGGCTGAAAGCCGAGGCCGCGGGTGGCGGAGTTCATCTGGCCGGGATGCTGCCGGTGGTCGCCAGGGTCTTCGAGATCACCGGGGCGGACGCGGTTTTCACCGTGCACGACACGCTCGAAGCGGCCCTGGCCGACTAGGTGACCGAGGTCATCGTGCAGAGTTATGGCTCGGTTGTCTCTGTGTGACCGAGGCGTTACCAGCGTCACAGCGTCCGTGCCGAATAAGTGGGTGTTCTGACGGTTCGCTCGGGCAGGAGACATCCTGAATATGTCAACAGACCGAACGGCAAGCGCGCGGCAGTCCCGGATCCCGAGTGTCCTGAGCTTTCTGAACGTCCTGAACCTTGAACTGGTGAATCGGTGAGGTGAAGCGCTGATGAGCACCACCCGGCCTTACTCGCCGGGCGACCGCGGCCCGGAGTCGGGCGCCGACGGGGCGTGCGGGGTGGCCCGAGACGGCGGGGCCGCGCACCCTGCCGCCCGCCAGGCCCGTCGGCTGAGCCTCGTCGGCGCGAGCGGTGTCGTCCCCCTCGCCCGCGACTTCGCCCGCGAGGCGCTGTACGCGTGGGGCTGGCTGCCCGCCGCGACCGCCGACCGGCGCGCCGCCGCCGAGGATGTACTGCTGGTCGTCTCCGAACTCGTCACCAACGCCTGCCTGCACGCCGAAGGCCCGGACCAGCTGTGGATCGCCTGTGACAACAAGGTGCTCCGCGTCGAGGTCTCCGACCGGGGCACCGGTCAGCCCGCCCCGCGCACCCCGCACCGCGCCGGGCGTCCCGGCGGCCACGGGATGTTCATCGTGCAGCGATTGTGCCTGGACTGGGGGGTTTTCCGGGACCCCGGGGTCGCCGGCAAGACGGTGTGGGCGGAGCTCGGCGCGCCCGCATAGGCGGAAAGCGACCGTTCCCCGTCGCGCGGCGCAGCCGCACAGGGGCAGGGCGCCGCCGGTTTCAAACCTTCTTCGTGCGCGCTTTCTACGCGTCGGACCGATCAGGATCCGGCGCGTCCTTTGTCTTCCCTCTACAAGGCCCCGGGCGTACCTTGACGGCCGATCTGATGTGCCGTCAGGAATGAGGGGACCGTGTCATACCGGACGTACCAGAAACGAACCGCCGCGCTCGCGTTCGCCGCGGCCCTGGCCGGCTCGGCGGTGCTGATGGCCGCCCCCGCAGCCCAGGCCGACGTCGTGGACGTCAAGTACAACTGCAAGACGCCGATCGGCGACAAGTCCGCCGTCTCGCCCATCGACATCAAGAGCGCCAAGAGCGGCAGCGGCTACAAGATCACCATGTCCTGGCAGAAGGGCGTCTCGTCCAGCCCGGTGGAACTGGGCAAGGGCTCGATGAACCCGAGCGCCACCATCAAGCTCGGCGGCGCCGAGAGCGGCACGCTCACGGTGAAGGGACCGGCCAACGACGCGGCCATCCCCGCCAACACCCCCATCAAGATCAGCGACCTGAGCGGCACGTACACGCCGTCGAAGACCGGCAAGGTCACCTTCACGCCGGGCGTGCTCACCATCAAGGCGCTCGGTACGACGACCACCTGCACGCCCGGCAACAACCCGGGGCCTGCGCTGAGCCTCGACGTGACGGCCGCAGGTGGCGGCGGCTCGTCAGGTTCCACCGAAAGCGGCACGCAGGGCGGCACACCCGCCGGTGGTGAGGAGTTGCCGCAGACCGGCCCCGAGGACTCGGCGATCGCTCTCGGCACGCTCGGCGGCACGGTACTGCTCGCGGGCGTGGCCGGGGTGCTGTGGCTGACCCGGAGGCATCAGGCGGCGCGCTGATCCGCCCTTTCCGCACGCGCATCAGGAGCCGCCCGTGACGTCCGTGCCGTCCGCCGCCCGTGTCCTTCGTCTCGCAGCCACGGCCACAGCCGCAGCTACAGCCGCGGCAGCCGTTGTCGTGCTCGGCGTCGCGCCGACCGCCGTGGCCGACGACAGATGGTCCGTCGTGCCGTCCACGGGCGGCGGAGGCCGGTCGGCGCAGGAGGGGCGGCCGTACTTCTACGCGGAGGGAGTGCCCGGCTCGGTCCTGCAGGACACGGTGTCGGTGATCAACCCGGGCAGGAAGCCGCTGACCGTACGGCTGCGTGGCGCGGACCCCGACAACAGCGAGAAGGGCGGCGGGTTCGCGCTGAGGGCGAGGCCGACGGACACCGGGGCCTGGATCACCTTCGCCGAGCGGACGGTGAAGGTGCCCGCGCGCACCCGAGCTGACGTCCCGTTCACCGTGAGCGTCCCCGAGGGGGCCACTCCAGGCGACCACCCGGGCGCGATCGTCGCGAGCGGCGGCGACCGGTCCGCAGCCGTACGTGTCCAACTGCGGGTCGGCGGCCCGACCCTGTCCGCGCTCACGGTCGAGCACGTGGCCGTACGGGACGGCCGTATCTCGTACGAACTGGTCAACCGCGGCAACACCGTGCTGGAGTCGAGGCTCGCCGTGCGCGCCGACGGACTGTTCGGCGAGGTGCTCGACCGCGCCCCGCGCACCCTGCCCCTCGAACTGCTCCCCGGCCGTCGCGTCACCCTCAGCGAACCCTGGCCCGACCGGCCCGCGCTCGACTCGGTCGACGTGCGGCTCACGGTCAGTGCGGCGGGCGGGGCGCACGACGAGGCGGGCGCGTCGGCACGGTTCGTGCCGTGGGGGGCGGTCGCAGGGGCGGCGGCGGGCGGGTTCGCGCTGTGTGCGGGTGGCGCCTATGGGCTCGTACGACGTCGAAGGCGCACCGAGGAGAAGCCCGGTGAGCGCGGCGAGTCCGGGGAGCCCGGTGGGAGCGGCCGTACGGAAGTCGAGTTGACGGGAGCGGTGACGTGAGCGTGAGCGGCGCGGTGCGGATTCCGGCGTTGGCGGCGGTCCTCGCCTCGCTACTGCTGCCCCTGGCCCTGGTCCTGGCCGGCGGGCCGGCGGTCGCGGCGGACAAGCCGGCCGTCAAGTTGTCCAAGTCGCAGGCGGGGACGGGTGGCTCGATCACCGTGAACGGCACCGGATGGCGGCCGGACACAGTGCTGATGATGCTGATCTGCGGTCAGTCGTCGCCCGACCGGGGCGTGATCGGCGGCACCAACTCGTGCGCCAACGCGGACGGCCGGACCGTCACCACCGACGCGAAGGGTGCGTTCAGCAAGAAGCTGCCTGTCACCGAGCCGCCCGAGCCGTGCCCGTGCGTCGTGCACGTCGCGACCGCGACCGGGGCGAAGGCAGCGGCGGACACCGCATTCCTGGTCGCCGGGCACGAGGTCGAGCCACTGCCGAAGGAGGAGACGGGCGGGCGGCTCTCGGTGCTCACCGACACGCGGCTCGACGGGTCGAGTGGCCTGCTGACCTGGTTCGGCGCGCCGCCGTCCCGCGAGTTCGTCTTCACCGTCGGCAACGTCGGCTCCACCGCCGTCAAGGACCCCGTCTTCCACATCGGCACCTCCCACGGCGTGTTCGCCCCGCAGTGGGAGGAACAGCAGTGGCGCGGCACCATCGAGCCCGGCAGGAAGGCGCGGATCAAACTGCCGGTCGAGCTGTCGGCCGGCGCGCACGGCGACTACACGGTCTCGCTGAAGTTCGGCGGCAAGGTGCTCGCCGAACAGCCGTGGGGCGTCGGGCGCCCCTGGGGTGTGACGCTCTTCTGGATCCTGCTCTGCGTCGTCGTACCGGCCGCGGTGTTCCGGATCGGGATGGCCGTGGTGGACCGCGTACGGCCGAGCAGGTCGTCCGGGCGGGCCGGAAGGAGCGGCGGGCGGACGGGGCGTGGCGGGCACGCCGGCCGGCGCCGGAGTCTGCGGCTGCCCGAGGTCACCGTGCGGCTGCCGAAGTTGAGCCTTCCGTCGACGGGCGCTGACGCCGACTCCGGCTCAGGCTCCGACTCCAGCAGCACCAGCAGTAGTACCCGTACGCGTTCGCGTACGGCCCCGACCTTGCCCTGGTTCACCCCGGACACCGATCCGGGCACCGAGGCCGGTCAGCTCTCCGCACCGCAAGAGAACAGTCCGACGACTCCGAGCAGGAAGGGAACCACGTGAGCACGCAACGGAGAGTCCGGCCGGAAGACGCCCGCGGCCGCAGAGCGAGCGCGGCCGGAGTCGCGCTGATGCTCGGCGGTGCGGGCATCCTGCTCGGCGTGGCCGCGGCGCCCGCCCAGGCGGCCGAGGTGGCGTACCGGACCGAGTGCATACCGCCCCCGATCTCGCAGATGGACCCGGTGCAGGGCACGACGAAGGTGGAGATCAGCGCGCCCGCCGAGGCGAAGGTCGGGGACGAGGTGGAGATCACCTGGAAGTTCGTCCAGGCCGCCGCCAAGAACCCCGACATCATCGACCTGGAGAAGGACACGGTCCAGCCGACCGGGACGCTCAAGGCGGCCGGCGCGCAGACCGGGGACATCGCCATGCAAGGGCCGCGGGAGAACCCCGCCATCCCGAAGAACAGCGACATGAAGCTGTCCGCCATGAAGGGCAAGCTGAAGCTGACGGCGGCCGGCGAGGTCACGCTGACCCCGGACGCGTACAACGTCAACGTCAGCAAGCCGGTGTCCGCGGACACCAAGTGCTCGCCGAAGGAGACGGTGAAGCCGGCGGCGACGATCAAAGTGAGCGGGGGAGGCTCCGGGGGCACGACGGGCGGGCTGCCGACAGGGGTGCCCACAGGGGTGCCGACGGAGGTGCCAACCGGGACGGCTCCGCCTTCCTCTCCGTCCCAGAGCGCGTCGGGAGGAAACGCCGGGGGCAGCGGCGGAGGGTCGTCGGACTCCGGCGGCTCCGGTGGCGGACAGACCGATTTCACGGGCAAGGAAGTCCAGATCCCGTACGAGTGCAAGACGCCGATCGGCGACAAGAACGCGACCTCTCCCGTGCAGATCAACGCCAAGAAGGACGGCGGGAGTTTCGATCTCACGGTCCAGTTCAAGAAGTCGGTCATGGACAGCCCCGCGTACATTCCGAAGGACTCCGTGAAGCCGTCGATGGAGGTCGTACTGGGCGGCGCGGACAAGGGCACGGTGCATGTGGAGGGCCCGACCAACTCGGAGCCGATCAAGTCCGGCGAGCCGATCGAGGTGCCCGATCTGACGGGCACGTACAAACCGGGCGCGGACGGCGAGTCGACGCTCTCGCCGGGCGTCCTCACGGTGAAGGCCCTCGGCACGACGACGACCTGCACACCGGCCAAGAGCCAGGTCTCCCTGACCCTGGACACCACGTCCCAGCCGGGCGGTGCCGCGGGTGGCTCGGGTTCCGGCTCCGGCTCCGGTTCCGGCACGTCGGGCTCGGGCTCGTCCTCCTCGGGCGGCGGCCTCGCGGACACGGGCTCCGACGACAACGGCCTGCTGCGGGCACTCGGCCTCCTCGCGGGCACGACGATCCTGCTGGGCGGAGCGGTGTTCACCTTCATGCCACGCCGCCGCCTGCGCTGACCGACACCGAAGGGCCGCCGCACCCAGCGGTGCGGCGGCCCTCATACGCGAGGCGCGACGTCAACGGACGTCGCCCATCTTGTTGAGGTCGACGCCCGCGGTGGAGAGCAGACCCGTCGTGGCGTCGCCCGGTCTTCTCGGAACCGGGGGTGCCCGGTGCGGCCGAGTCCTTCGTCAGGCTGGACGCCATGGTCGTTCCTTGCTGGGGTCGTTCCTTTCCAGGCCGGCGATCACCAGCCCGCACACAAAAGAGACCCTCGGCGTCAGGTGCTCGCCGAAGGCCACCGTGTGTTGCTACAGGCGTCCAGTCACCATACGGCACAGGAATGCCGTATATAAAACGACATGAGGCGCGAATCACAGGTGGAAGCGCAACCGCGACCCCGCACTCCAAGGTCATACACAGGATCACACCCCCAAGTCGCAGGGGCACATCACAGTTGCTGATCATCCCTCCGACGTGCGTCCGAGGCGGTCTACCATCACTCCATGACCCGTGTACTGCTCGCCGAGGACGATGCGTCCATCTCGGAGCCGCTGGCCCGCGCCCTGCGCCGGGAAGGGTACGAGGTTGAGGTACGCGAGGACGGACCCACCGCGCTCGACGCCGGCATTCAGGGCGGCGTCGATCTGGTCGTGCTCGACCTCGGGCTGCCCGGTATGGACGGACTGGAAGTGGCCCGGCGGCTCCGCGCCGAAGGCCACGCGGTGCCGATCCTCATTCTGACCGCTCGTGCCGACGAGGTGGACACCGTGGTCGGCCTCGACGCGGGTGCCGACGACTACGTCACCAAGCCGTTCCGCCTCGCCGAGCTGCTCGCCCGCGTGCGGGCTCTGCTCCGGCGCGGCGCCGCCGAGCCCCAGCAGCCGCCCGCCACGCACGGTGTGCGCATCGACGTCGAGTCGCACCGCGCCTGGATGGGCGACGAGGAGCTCCAGCTCACGGCCAAGGAGTTCGACCTCCTGCGGGTGCTGGTGCGGGACGCGGGCCGGGTCGTCACCCGAGACCAGCTGATGCGCGAGGTCTGGGACACCACGTGGTGGTCGTCCACCAAGACTCTGGACATGCACATCTCCTGGCTCAGGAAGAAGCTCGGCGACGACGCGGCGAACCCGCGCTACATCGCCACGGTGCGCGGGGTCGGCTTCCGCTTCGAGAAGAGCTGAGCGCTCCGCTTCGAGAAGAGCTGAGAGCTCCGCGGAGCCGAAGCTGATCTCCGGACAGCGATGGGCGCGCCGGCCGGGGAAGCGGGGCGCCGAGGCACACTGGTCCACATCAAGCAATCCGCCCCCGCCCGGAGGGCCCCGTGCGTCGCCGTCTCATCAACTCCACCCTGGCCGTCGTGCTGGTCGTGATCGCCGTGTTCGGCGTCTCGCTCGTCATCGTCGAGACCCGCACGGTCAGCACCGGCGCCCAGGAGCGTGTGAACTCGGAGGCGGTGCGGCTGGCGAGCATCGTCGACGGCCGGATCATCGGCCATGAGCGCATCAGCGCCGAGATCCTCGCGGACCAGGTCGGGGACGAGCGCTACGCGCGCATCGACCTCCCGGACCAGGCCCCGATCGAGATCGGCACCCAGCCCACCGGTGACGTCATCCGGTACACCGCCGACGGCGGGGAGGGGGAGAAGGTCACCGTCGAGGAGTCGCGTTCCGCCGTCACACGCGAGGTCGCCCGTACGCTCCTGATCATCGCGGCGGTCGCGCTGCTCGCGGTGATCGCCGCCGTACTGCTCGCGGTACGCCAGGCCAACCGGCTCGCCTCCCCGCTCACCGACCTCGCGGAGACCGCCGAGCGGCTCGGCTCCGGGGATCCGCGGCCCCGCCACAAGCGGTACGGGGTGCCGGAGCTGGACCGGGTCGCGGATGTGCTGGACGGCTCCGCCGAGCGCATCGCCCGGATGCTCACGGCCGAGCGCAGGCTGGCCGCCGACGCCTCCCACCAGCTCCGTACGCCCCTCACGGCGCTGTCCATGCGCCTGGAGGAGATCACCCTCACCGACGACCCGGACACGGTGAAGGAGGAGGCGACCATCGCGCTCGCCCAGGTGGAGCGCCTCACGGACGTGGTCGAGCGGCTCCTCACCAACTCCCGGGACCCTCGCACCGGCTCCGCCGTCACCTTCGACCTGGACGAGGTCATCCAGCAACAGCTGGCGGAATGGCGTCCGGCCTACCGCAGTGCCGGCCGGGCCATCGTCAGCTCCGGCAAACGCCATCTGCGGGCCGTGGCCACCCCTGGCGCGGTGGCCCAGGTCCTGGCCGCTCTGATCGAGAACTCGCTCATGCACGGCGGCGGCACGGTCGCCCTGCGCACCCGCGTCATCGGCAACCAGGCGGTGATCGAGGTGACCGACGAGGGCCAGGGCGTCCCGGCCGACCTCGGGGCCCGCATCTTCGAGCGCGCCATCAGCGGCCACAATTCGACGGGCATCGGCCTCGCCGTGGCCCGCGATCTCGCGGAGGCCGACGGCGGTCGCCTCGAAATGCTCCAGACCCAGCCCCCGGTCTTCGGCCTGTTCCTGTCGCGCTCGCCGGTCAAGCGGCCGATGGGGGAGGCGCCGGAGCCCACGATCCGCTAGGCCCTGTATGCCCTGTAGACCCTGTCCGGCGGATCAGGGTCAGGAAAGGCCCTGGACCCGCTCTTGGGCCATGAGGTGACGGCTCAGGGGACCCGCTGGGCGGGCCGTGGCTGCCGTCGTCCCTCCTCCAGGAACGATTCCGCGTCGGCCACGGCCTCGCGGCCCGGGAGCGTGCGGAAGACCCAGGTGCGGTAGGACCAGAAGCGGAACAGGGTCGCGATGCCGATGCCGACGAACTTGAAGATGTTGGTCTGCAGATGGCTGTCGAAGCCGAGGCCGTAGGTGGCGACGTACAGAACGCCGTTCTCGATCACCAGGCCCACCGCGCTGAACAGCAGGAAGAGCGAGAGCTCCTTGGTGCGGCGGCTCTTGTCGCGGTCACGGTACGTGAAGTAGCGGAACCCGAGGTAGTTGGAGAAGATCGCGACGAGTGTGGCGATCACACTGGCCCGCACGACCTGCAGATCCGTGACGCTCCGTACCAGGTTGAACACCAGGAGGTTGACGAGCAGACCTGCCCCGCCGACCGCCCCGAACTTGGCGATCTCCCGCGTCAGACGGTCGATCCGCTTGCGCAAGGGGCCGGGAAGCGCCCCAGACGCCCCAGGTGCCCCACGTGAACCACCGTTGCCCATCGTGTCGCTCAGCCCCCGTCTCGTCGGATAACGCCAACGTCGTCGAACTTCGCCGACCCAGCCATGCTAACCAGCCGGTCGTCGGCATGTCCGGGCACGCCCATGAGATGTGGCCACGCTGTGACGAGTATGCGGAAATGTGAATGACCATGCGTGCTGCAAAGGCGCCCCCACGCGGCCGTTACCCTGGGTGCGTGACGTTCCCGGTAGTCGGCATGGTCGGCGGGGGCCAGCTCGCTCGTATGACACACGAGGCGGGCATCCCGCTCGGCATCAGATTCAAGCTCCTCAGTGACACTCCCCAGGATTCCGCGGCGCAGGTCGTCAGCGATGTCGTCGTCGGCGACTATCGCGACCTCGACACGCTGCGTGACTTCGCGCGGGACTGTGACGTGATCACTTTCGACCACGAACACGTCCCCACCGAGCACCTCCGGGCCCTGGAGGCGGACGGCATCCCCGTACGCCCGGGCCCCGACGCGCTCGTGCACGCCCAGGACAAGGGCGTGATGCGCGCGAAGCTCGACGCGATCGGTGTGCCGTGTCCCCGCCACAGGATCGTGAGCGATCCGCAGGACGTGGCCGCGTTCGCCGCCGAGGGCGACGGCTTCCCCGTGATCCTCAAGACGGTCCGCGGCGGCTATGACGGCAAGGGGGTGTGGTTCGTGAGCTCCGTCGAGGAGGCCGCGGAGCCCTTCCGGGCCGGTGTCCCCGTGCTGGCCGAGGAGAAGGTCGACTTCGTACGCGAACTCGCCGCGAACGTCGTCCGCTCGCCCCACGACCAGGCCGTCGCGTACCCCGTCGTCGAGTCACGGCAGGTCGACGGCGTCTGCGACACGGTGATCGCACCGGCCCCGGACCTCCCCGAGGAGCGGGCGCTTCACGCCGAGCAACTCGCCCTGCGCATAGCCAAGGAACTCGGTGTCGTCGGCCACCTCGCCGTCGAGCTCTTCGAGACCCGCGACGGCCGCGTCCTCGTCAACGAACTGGCCATGCGCCCCCACAACTCCGGCCACTGGTCCCAGGACGGCGCGATCACCTCGCAGTTCGCCAACCATGTGCGCGCGGTCCTGGACCTCCCCCTCGGCGACCCGCGCCCGCGCGCCGGGTGGACGGTCATGGTGAACGTCCTCGGCGGCGACTTCCCCGACATGTACTCCGCGTACCTGCACTGCATGGCCCGCGACCCGCAGCTCAAGATCCACATGTACGGCAAGGACGTGAAGCCCGGCCGTAAGGTCGGCCATGTCAACACCTACGGCGACGACCTGGCCGACGTGCTCGACCGCGCCCGTCACGCAGCCGCATACCTGAGAGGGACGATCACCGAATGAGCACCTCGGCAGAGCCGTCACAGTCTCCCGCCGTCGGCATCGTCATGGGCTCGGACTCCGACTGGCCCGTCATGGAGGCCGCGGCCGAGGCCCTCGGCGAGTTCGAGATCCCCTACGAGGTCGATGTCGTCTCCGCGCACCGGATGCCGCGCGAGATGATCGCGTACGGCGAGGAGGCGGCCGAGCGCGGCCTCAAGGTGATCATCGCTGGTGCGGGCGGGGCCGCCCATCTGCCGGGCATGCTCGCCTCCGTCACCCCGCTCCCCGTGATCGGTGTGCCGGTGCCGCTGAAGTACCTGGACGGCATGGACTCGCTGCTGTCCATCGTCCAGATGCCCGCGGGAGTGCCGGTCGCCACGGTCTCCGTGGCCGGCGCGCGGAACGCGGGCCTGCTCGCGGCCCGCATCCTCGCCTCCCACGACGAGGAACTCCTCGGCCGGATGCGGGAGTTCCAGCAGGAGCTGAACGAACAGGCGACGGAGAAGGGCAAGCGGCTGCGCGCCAAGGTCGAGGGCGCGGCGGGCGGCTTCGGCTTCGGCTCGGGGAAGTAGGAGAACCCGGAGCGGCAGGCGAGCCAGGAGCGGTAGGGAAACGACGACAACCAGGGGGACAGGGAAATGGCACCGATGACGTCGCTGGACGAGGCCCGGGAACTGCTGCGGGAGTTCCCGGTCGTCGACGGGCACAACGACCTCCCCTGGGCGCTGCGCCAGCAGGTCCGCTACGACCTGGACGCGCGTGACATCGCCGGCCACCAGAACGCACACCTGCACACGGACCTGCCGCGGCTGCGCGAGGGCGGAGTCGGTGCGCAGTTCTGGTCGGTGTACGTCCGCTCGGACCTGGCGGGCGACGCCGCGGTCAGCGCGACGCTCGAACAGATCGACTGCGTACGGCAGTTGCTCGCGCGCTATCCCGCCGACCTGCGGGCCGCGCTGACGGCCGGTGACATGGAGGCGGCGCGGGGCGAAGGCCGTATCGCGTCGCTGATGGGCGCGGAGGGCGGCCACTCGATCGCCGACTCGCTGGCGACGCTGCGGGCGCTGTACGCGCTGGGCGTGCGCTACATGACCCTGACGCACAACGACAACATCGCCTGGGCGGACTCCGCGACGGACGAGCCGGGTGTGGGCGGCCTGTCGGCCTTCGGCCGTGAGGTGGTGCGAGAGATGAACCGCGAGGGCATGCTCGTGGATCTCTCGCACGTCGCGGCGACGACGATGCGGGACGCGCTGGACACGTCCGTCGCGCCCGTGCTCTTCTCCCACTCCTCCGCGCGCGCGGTGTGCGACCACCCGCGCAACATCCCGGACGACGTGCTGGAGCGCCTGCCGGGCAACGGTGGCGTGGCGATGGTGACGTTCGTGCCGAAGTTCGTGCTGCAGGCGGCCGTCGACTGGACGGCCGCGGCGGACGAGAACATGCGCGAGCACGGCTTCCACCCACTGGACACCACGTCGGAGGCGATGAAGGTCCACCGCGCCTTCGAGGAGTCGCATCCGCGCCCCGTCGCCACGGTGGCGACGGTCGCCGACCACCTGGACCACATGCGCGAGGTGGCCGGAATCGACCACATCGGCATCGGCGGCGACTACGACGGTACGGCCTTCACCCCGGACGGCCTGAACGACGTCTCGGGCTACCCGAACCTCATCGCCGAGCTCCTGGACCGCGGCTGGTCGACGTCCGACCTCGCCAAGCTGACCTGGCGGAACGCGGTACGGGTCCTCGGGGCGGCGGAGGACGTGGCACGCGACGAGCGGTCGCGCAGGGGCCCGTCGAACGCGACGCTGGAGCAACTGGACGGCCAGTAGCGGCTGTTGTCACGTGACGGGCCGACCGTCATGCGGCGGGGTGCCCCAGCAGCATGGTCGGTGCGCCCTGCACCCGGGTCAGGAACACCGTCGCCGCGTTCGGCCCCTGCGGCTTCACCCTGCGGCGCAGTTCCTCCGGCTCGACCGCCGAGCCGCGCTTCTTGACGGTCAGGATGCCGACCTCGCGCTCTCGCAGCAGCGACTTCAACTTCTTGACGCTGAAGTGCAGTTGGTCGGTGATCTCGTATGCGGTGGCGTACGGGGTGGGGCGCGCCTCGTCTGCCGTGACGTACGCGATCGTCGCGTCGAGCAGCCCTCCGCCGACCTCCTCGGCGACCTCCGCGACCAGGTGGGCCCGGATGACGGCGCCGTCCGGCTCGTACAGGTAGCGCCCCGGCGGCCGCACTTGAGGGTCGGGCAGTTGGCGGCCGGTGAGGCTGCGCGGGCCGGGCAGCAGCGTGGCGCGCACAAGGCCGGGCTCGGTACCGAACCACAGCACGGCCTCCTTCACATCGCCCGAATCCGACACCCATTCGGCCTCGGCCTCGCCCGGGATCGCCTCATGGGGGATGCCGGGCGCGATCTTCAGAGCGGCGTGGGGCGCCTCGAGAGCGGCGGCGACGGCCCAGGACAGGGGCGGCGAGTAGGCCTCCGGGTCGAAGATCCGGCCCCGCCCGCCGCGCCTGCCGGGGTCCACGAAGACGGCCTCGTACGAGGACGTGTCGACCTCCGTGACATCCGCCTCGCGCACCTCGATCAGGTCGGCGAGCCCGAGCGCCTCGGCGTTCGCACGCGCCACCGCACAGGTCAGCGGGTCGCGGTCGACGGCGAGGACGCGCACTCCCGCGCGGGCGAGCGCGATGGCGTCCCCGCCGATGCCACAGCACAGATCGGCGACGGACCGCACGCCGAGCCCGGCGAAACGCTCCGCCCGGTACGCCGCGACCGTCGCCCGGGTCGCCTGCTCGACCCCGTTCGCCGTGAAGAACATCCGGCCGGCATCCGCGCTCCCGAACTTCCCGGCCGCGCGCTGCCGCAACCGTGCCTGCCCCATCGCCGCGGACACGAGCTCAGCGGGGTGCTCACGCCGCAGCCGGGTGGCCACGGCCAGCTCCTGAGCCGCCTCGACCTCCCGCACCTCGTCGAGCAGAAACCGTCCACGGTCGGTGAGCAGAGCGGCGAAGGAGGCCAGCGGGTCGTGATCGTTCACCGCCCCATTGTGGGCCAGCCGGTGGACGGTGCGCGCCCGGCGGCGGTGTCGGCGGCTGTTTCCGCCCTTTCCGCCGTTTCCGCGACCGCTGGTACGGGAAGGGCACCGGGCGCGGCATGATCCGCCGCTTCATGCAGCCCTTCATGCAGCCGTCCACGGACAAGGGGGACGCGGTGGCGCGTCTGGAGGCCCACCGGTGAGGCCACGGTGGTGTGCGCCGGCCGTCGGCCTGCTCGCGTCCGCGCTGCTCGCCTCGGGCGCGGGCTGCGCCGGGCCCGTCGACCCGGTCGAACGGCCGGGCACGACGGAGGCACACAAGGGACACGGGCACGCCCCCAGCGCCGCCTCGTACCGCCGCTGGGGTCTCCCGTCCCCGCTCGCCCCGGCGCCGAAGCCGCCCGAGCGGCCCACCGTACGCACCGGCGCGAGGCCGGGCCCGCCACCCGTCGTCGACCGCATCCCCACCCGCGACAAGGTCGTCTTCCTGACCTTCGACGACGGGGCCGAGAAGGATCCGCGGTTCGTCGACATGGTCCGTGAACTGCGGCTGCCGGTCAGCATGTTCCTGACGGACAGCATCGTCGGACCGGGGTACGCGCACTTCGGACGGCTGCGGGCGGTCGGCGCGACCGTCCAGAACCACACCCTCGACCACCCCCGCCTGCCCGGCCTCCCGTACGCGGGCCAGCGCGCCGAGATCTGCGGCCAGCAGGAGAAGCTCAAGCAGCACTTCGGTATCCGTCCCCGGCTCTTCCGGCCGCCGTACGGCGCCTACAACGACGACACCCTGCGCGCCGCCGCCGACTGCGGAGTCGCGGCCGTCGTCCTGTGGCGTGCGTCCATGAACATCAACGACCTGAGCTATTTCGAGGGGAACCACCTGCGCCCCGGCGACATCGTCCTCGCCCACTTCCGGCGGCCGTCGGAACTGAACGGGGCGTCCCTCACGGAGATGACGACCCGGCTTCTGCGACGCATCCAGGAGCAGGGGTTCACGGTGGCGCGGCTGGAGGACTATCTCTAGGGCTCACCCATCTCCAGGGCTCACCCACCGGCGCGGCCAGGACGACGCCGAAGGCCGGCACGGGGGTCTGGGGGCGGAGTCCCCGGGAGACGGCGACACCAACTCCGGGGTGCCCTAAAACCGGCGCCGCGCCGGAGGTAATTGGCACTCCGCTTGACCGAGTGCTAATCACGGTCATAGTCTCTGGTCTGGCACTCCCCACTGGAGAGTGCCAACAAGCGACGGGCAGGTCCGGCACCCGCGACGACGGATCGACCTGGTCGCCACCTCAGACAGTTAACCCCGTGAGATCTCCGAAGGGGGAGGTCGGATCGTGACGACCGCCAGCTCCAAGGTTGCCATCAAGCCGCTCGAGGACCGCATCGTGGTCCAGCCGCTGGACGCCGAGCAGACCACGGCCTCTGGCCTGGTCATCCCGGACACCGCGAAGGAGAAGCCCCAGGAGGGCGTCGTCCTTGCCGTGGGCCCGGGCCGGTTCGAGAACGGCGAGCGCCTGCCGCTCGACGTGAAGACCGGCGATGTCGTGCTGTACAGCAAGTACGGCGGCACCGAGGTGAAGTACAGCGGCGAGGAGTACCTCGTCCTCTCGGCTCGCGACGTGCTCGCGATTGTCGAGAAGTAATTCACCGAAGCAGATTGCTTTTGCTTTGAGCTGCGCCCCTGGCCCCCGCGACCTTATGAAGCCGGGCGCCCGGGGCGCTGTTCGTGTTCCCGCGATGGCGGTCGTTTCAGGAAGCGGCCGAGGATCGCAACGAGAGGACTGAAACGCTCCTATGGCGAAGATCCTGAAGTTCGACGAGGACGCCCGTCGCGCCCTCGAGCGCGGCGTCAACAAGCTTGCCGACACGGTCAAGGTGACGATCGGCCCCAAGGGCCGCAACGTCGTCATCGACAAGAAGTTCGGCGCTCCCACCATCACCAACGACGGTGTCACCATCGCCCGCGAGGTCGAGGTCGACGACCCGTACGAGAACCTCGGTGTCCAGCTGGTGAAGGAGGTGGCGACCAAGACCAACGACATCGCGGGTGACGGTACGACCACCGCCACCGTGCTCGCCCAGGCGCTCGTGCGCGAGGGCCTGCGGAACGTCGCCGCGGGTGCCTCCCCGGCGCTGCTGAAGAAGGGCATCGACGCGGCCGTCGCCGCGATCTCCGAGGACCTTCTCGCCACCGCGCGCCCGATCGACGAGAAGTCCGACATCGCCGCCGTCGCCGGTCTGTCCGCCCAGGACCCGCAGGTCGGCGAGCTCATCGCCGAGGCGATGGACAAGGTCGGCAAGGACGGTGTCATCACCGTCGAGGAGTCCAACACCTTCGGTCTGGAGCTGGACTTCACCGAGGGCATGGCCTTCGACAAGGGCTACCTGTCGCCGTACTTCGTGACGGACCAGGAGCGCATGGAGGCCGTCCTCGAGGACCCGTACATCCTCATCCACCAGGGCAAGATCTCCTCCATCCAGGACATGCTGCCGCTGCTGGAGAAGGTCATCCAGGCGGGTGCCTCCAAGCCGCTGCTGATCATCGCCGAGGACGTCGAGGGCGAGGCCCTGTCCACCCTCGTCGTCAACAAGATCCGCGGCACCTTCAACGCGGTGGCCGTCAAGGCCCCCGGCTTCGGTGACCGCCGCAAGGCCATGCTCGGCGACATCGCCACCCTCACCGGTGCCACCGTCATCGCCGAGGAGGTCGGCCTCAAGCTCGACCAGGCCGGCCTGGACGTGCTGGGCACCGCCCGCCGTGTGACCGTCACCAAGGACGACACGACGATCGTCGACGGCGGTGGCAACAGCACCGACGTCGCCGGCCGCGTCGCCCAGATCAAGGCCGAGATCGAGACCACCGACTCCGACTGGGACCGCGAGAAGCTCCAGGAGCGCCTCGCGAAGCTGGCCGGCGGCGTGTGCGTGATCCGTGTCGGCGCCGCCACCGAGGTGGAGCTGAAGGAGAAGAAGCACCGTCTGGAGGACGCCATCTCCGCGACCCGCGCCGCGGTCGAGGAAGGCATCGTCTCCGGTGGTGGCTCGGCTCTCGTCCACGCGGCGAAGGTCCTGGAGGGCTCCCTGGGCAAGGAGGGCGACGAGGCCACCGGTGTGGCCGTCGTCCGCCGCGCCGTCGTCGAGCCGCTGCGCTGGATCGCCGAGAACGCGGGCCTCGAGGGCTATGTCATCACCTCGAAGGTCGCCGAGCTCGACAAGGGCCAGGGCTTCAACGCCGCGACCGGCGAGTACGGCGACCTGGTGAAGCAGGGTGTCATCGACCCGGTCAAGGTCACCCGCTCCGCCCTGGAGAACGCCGCCTCCATCGCCTCCCTGCTCCTCACGACCGAGACCCTGGTCGTCGAGAAGCCGGCCGAGGAGGAGCCGGAGGCCGGCGGCCACAGCCACGGGCACGCCCACTGAGCCGCTGAGCTGAGCTGAACTGAGCCGAACCGAAGGTCCGGTGCCCGTCGGGGCACCGGACCTTCGCGTTGTCCGCGGCCCAGCCGCGGATCGCCACCGCCGTATGCGGACGCCCACAGCACGGCCGCGCAGGCCAGACCCACCGCGGCCCGGACGGCTTCCGCCGAGGATGGCCGAGGGCACGGCCGATTCTCCGAAGGCGAGGTAAGGCGGCGGGGGCCCGGTACGCGCACGGGCGCACCGGGCCCTCGACGGGCTGCGGACCTGGATCTCCTGGCTGTGGTGACTAGATCTCGTACTGGTCGAGCACACCGAGCTGGGTCATCAGCCCCAGCCGGTCGTACTGCCACCAGCCCTCGGCGATCTTGCCGTCCTCCTGGCACCGGAAGATGGTCACGCCGGTCATGGTGACCTGCTTGCCGGTCGCCGGAATCCCGAGGAAGTCGCCCTTGTGGGTGCCGTTCCAGGTCCAGCGCGTACAGACCTGGTCGCCCTGGGCGATCTGGTCCTCGACGGTGAACGCGAAGTCGAACGCCCCGCGCCACATCTCCATCTCGCGCCGGATCGCGTCCAGGCCGAGGACGTCCTGCTCGTTGGCGGGATCGTGGTCGTGGTAGTTCTCCGCCATCAGGTCGTTGAGCGGAGGCAGTTGGCCCTTGGTGGCTGTCACCTCGAAGAGCCTGCGGACATTGGCCGCGTACAGCTGCTCGTCCCGCACCACGTCCAGGTCCGTGAAGGTCGGCATCTCGTCGCAGAGCGCCACCATCTCCCGGAAGACCTCGTCCGTCTCGGGGAGATTCGAGTTCCGCATCGCGTCCTCGTACGACGGGAACTCGACGATCTCGATGATGTGCGCCGAGTCGGACCGGTCCTTGCCGATCAGGCTGTGCGTCGCCGTCCGCTTACCCTTGGTCCGTTCGACCCACGTGTCCATGAGCCGATTCATCTCGTCGAACCGACTGGTCTTGCAGTCGATCAGTTGCACAAATGTCATGACGACGCCTCCGGTCCTCCGGGATTCGGTCGAATGCCTCCATTTTAGTGAAAATCGCCTAATGTGCCCGAGTTGAACAAGTAGTTGAATAGGCGACGTTGAACGAGCGACTCCTGCCGAGACCCGCTCCAGCGGCCTGTCTACTGCGACCCGGTGCGACCCGGTTTTCCTGCGCCCCGGTTCTACTGCGGCCCGTACTTCCGGCCGGTCTTCGTGCTGATCCCTCCGAGCAGAGCCCGCGGGGTCACCTTCACGATCCCCATGAGGGCCTTGTACCGCGGGTCCGGAATGGAGAGCGACTTGCCGCGGGCCAGATCCGCGAGGGCCGCCGTGACCAGTTTGTCGGCGTCGAGCCACATCCACTTGGGGATGTTGTCCGTGCCCATCCCGGCCCGCTGGTGGAACTCGGTACGCACGAAGCCGGGGCACAGGGCCATCAGGCGGACTCCGGACCCGGCCAGGTCCTTCGCCGCACCCTGCGTGAACTGCACGACCCACGCCTTCGACGCGCCGTAGGTACCGCGCGGCACGAATGCGGCGACCGACGCGACATTGACGACACCCCCGCGGCCGCGGTCCCGCATGGACTCCGTCGCCGCCGAGGTCAGCCGGAGCACCGCCTCGCAGTGCACCTTGAGCATCTTCAGCTCGTCCGCCATCGGTACGTCCAGGTAGCGGCCCTTGTTGCCGAAGCCGGCGTTGTTGATCAGCAGGTCGACCGGGTTCTTCCGGTCCGCGAGGCGGGTGGTCACCGCCTCGATGCCGTCGTCCTCCGCCAGGTCCGCCGTCAGCACCTCCGCCTCGATGCCGTGCCGGTCGTGCAGCTCGGTCGCCTGTTCGGCGAGCCGCTTGGTGTCACGCGCCACCAGGACGAGGTTGTGGCCGTCGGAGGCCAGGCGCCGTGCGAAGGCGGCGCCGATGCCTGCCGTCGATCCCGTAATCAGAGCCGTTGTCATGGGCCAAGGTTATTGACTGGCCCTTCGCGCGAGAGCACCGGATTCCCTGCTTCCACCTCTGACGGAACCGACCGTTCCGTCAGGCCGAACCGTCGGTTCCGTCAGGCCGAACCGACGGTTCGTCGCCGGCGGGCCTCCAGTCCGTCAGCTCTGCCGCGCCACATACGCACGCGCCTTCTCCAGCGCCTCCGGATGCAGCGCGTCACCCGCCGCGAACAGTCGTGGCAGCAGTTCCCGCTCCGTCGTGACCGCACGGAACTGCAGCGCGACGGTCACCTCGTGGTCCGGCCGGTGCACGATCCGGATCGGGTCCCCGGCCCGTATCTCCCCGGGCGTGATCACCCGCAGATACGCGCCTGGCGCCCCCTTGTGCGTGAACCTCTTGACCCACCCCTTCTCCCCGAGGTGGCCCTGGAAGGTGCGGCAGGGAATCCGCCCGCTGGTGACCTCGAGCACGACCTCGGAACCGATCCGCCAGCGCTCCCCGATCTTCGCTCCGGACACGTCGAGTCCCTCCGTCGTGAGGTTCTCGCCGAACGCGCCACCGGCCAGCGGCCGCCCCAACTCGCGTTCCCAGTCGTCGAGGTCCTCGCGCGCGAAGGCGTACACGGCCTGGTCGTTCCCGCCGTGATGCCGCGTCTCGCACACCGCGTCCCCGGCCACACCGCTGGCGCCGACCCCCTTGGGCCCGGGCGCCGCCACCCGCACCGGCCCGTCCGCCGGTCGCTTGTCTATCCCCGTTACGCCGTCCGGGTGATCCGTGTACTCGACGAACGTGGGCCGGCCCAGATTCAGTGACAGAAGCTTCATATCGGCACGCTAGAGGACTCAGGGTCAAAGGCACGACGCAATATTCATCGCCGCACCCAAGCCTCGCTTATGATCAAGCGGTGATCGAGGCCCGTCATCTCCGTGTGCTGCGCGCCGTGGCCGCCACCGGCTCCTTCTCCGCGGCCGGCCGTGAGCTGGGCTGCACTCAGCCCGCTGTCAGCCAGCAGATGAAGGCCCTCGAAGCCTCCGTCGGCACACCACTGGTGGTCCGCGCCGGCAGGGAGATGCGTCTGACACAGGCCGGTGAGGCGCTCGTACGGCACGCCGCGGGCATCATCGCCGGCCTCACCGCCGCCGAGGAGGAGGTCGCCGCGATCGCGGGGCTGCGCGCGGGCCGTGTCCGCCTGGTCTCGTTCCCCAGCGGAAGCTCCACGCTCGTACCGACCGCGCTCGCGGCCCTGCGCGCCGCGCACCCCGGCACCCGGGTCTCCCTGGAGGAGGCCGAACCGCCGAAGTCCGTCGAAATGCTCCGCGAGGGTGACTGCGACGTGGCTCTCGCCTTCCGGTACGAGGGTGCGGCGGACGAGGGGGAGTGGGCGGATCTGGTAGTACGTCCGCTGCTCATGGACCGGCTCGTCGGACTCGTGCCCGAGGGGCACCGGCTGGCCCGTGCGGAATCGGTCGCCATCGGCGAACTCGCCGGAGAACCATGGATCGCGGGCTGCCCCCGCTGTCGCGGCCAGCTGGTGGAGGTCTGTGAGGCCGCGGGTTTCACGCCCCGCATCGATTTCGCGACCGACGACTATCCGGCGGTGGTCGGGCTGGTCGGGGCAGGCCTCGGTGTCGCCGTCCTGCCGGAGCTCGCCATCGAGTCCGTACGCCCCAAGCGGGCCCGCACGGTGACGGTGGATCCGGCGGTCCGGCGGGAGATCGTCGCGCTCACGCTGCCGGACCTGGCCCAGGTGCCGGCGGTGGCGGCCACGCTGAACCAGCTGGCCCGGGCCGCGACGCGCTGAGAACGGCGTCGTCCGGGCCTCTTGAAGAAACGTTCCTTCAGTTAGTCGGCGAAGTGTTTCCGTTGGATGCCGACGTCGAGACCAGGCGGTGGCGTGCGCGCCCCATGAGCTCTTCTCGCTCGTCCTCGGTCAGCCCGCCCCACACCCCGTACGGCTCGCGTACCGACAGTGCGTGGGCGGCGCACTCCGCGCGTACCGGGCATCTCATGCAGACCTCTTTGGCCGAGTTCTCGCGAGCACTCCGCGCCGCACCGCGCTCGCCCTCCGGGTGGAAGAAGAGCGAGCTGTCGACTCCGCGGCAGGCCGCAAGGAGCTGCCAGTCCCACAGATCCGCGTTCGGTCCGGGAAGGCGGGAGAAATCTGCCATTGCGTTGTCCCCTTGTTGCCGTTCTGTGCGGATACCTGCTCATGACCGTACAACGACGATCTAAGGAGATGAAAATATGACTCATTGCGAATCTATCTACAGACACCAACGAATGGGAAGAAAACCGGCTAAATGGGGCACGGCATGTGATGAAACCTTGTGGGTCCGTCGCGGGCATCTGCACCGTGTCCGCGCCCTCACGTAGAGTGCCGAAGATGGCTCGCGGCCCCGTAACTCTTTCGAGTGACCGTCGTTGAGAGTGCGAGGCGGTTGAAGGAACAAGCGCTCGGGAGACGGCAGTGTCCGTCGGCGAGTGTCGACCGCACAGGTGACGATTTCGTACCAGCCTGGAGGCTCAAGGTGACGCGCATCAGCTGGGGAGGGCGGCCATGACATCCGTCCTCGTCTGCGACGACTCCCCGCTTGCCCGAGAGGCGCTCCGCCGCGCGGTCGCGACCGTGCCCGGCGTCGAGCGCGTGACGACGGCGGCCAACGGCGAGGAAGTCCTCCGCCGCTGGGGCGCCGACCGCTCGGACCTGATTCTGATGGACGTACGCATGCCCGGTCTGGGTGGCGTGGAGACGGTCCGGCGGCTGCTGTCCGCCGACCCCGGTGCGCGCATCATCATGCTCACCGTCGCCGAGGACCTGGACGGCGTGGCGCTCGCCGTGGCCGCAGGGGCCCGCGGCTATCTGCACAAGGACGCCTCGCGCGCGGAGCTGCGGGCGACCGTGACCCAGGCGCTCGCCGACCCGACGTGGCGGCTCGCCCCGCGCAGACTGAGGTCGGCCGAGATGGGCGCAGCCCCCACGCTCACAGCGCGTGAGATTCAGGTCCTGGAGGGCATGAGCCACGGCAGGTCGAACGCGGAGATCGGCCGTGAGCTGTTCCTCTCCGAGGACACCGTGAAGACCCACGCGCGGCGTCTCTTCAAGAAACTCGGCGCCTCGGACCGCGCACACGCGGTGGCGCTCGGCTTCCGGTGGGGCCTGGTCCGCTAGGTGAGCGAGCCGTCGCGGGGACACGGCCATCCCCGCCCGCCGCACGGCGGGTGGGGCCGGGCCGGAGGGGGATCGAAGTCTGCTGCTCGGGTGCCCGATGCCCGTTTCCCGGCTGATGCCGCATCCTTGAGGTGTGGAGTTCCTCGGGGACGAGTCGGTCGAGCGGGAGGGGAGGGCGCAGGAGATGAGTTCCGGCGCACCTGCTCATAACGCTTCGGTGCACAACTACGGACGCGGTGCCACGGATCGGAAGACGCCAGGGCACCATGGATCGATGCGCGACGACGAGACGACGGTGATCGGTGCGCTCGTCCATCGTGCTGTCGACGGCGACGAGCAGGCGACGCACGACCTGCTCGCGCATGTTCACCCTCTCGCGCTGCGCTATTGCCGCACCCGGCTGTCGAGACTTCCGGGTGACGCGCGGCACTTCGTGGAGGACCTGGCACAGGAGGTCTGCGTGGCGGTGCTCCTCGCGCTGCCGCGCTACAAAGACACGGGGCGGCCCTTCGAGGCCTTCGTCTTCGCTATCGCCGCGCACAAGGTCGCCGATCTGCAGCGCGCCGCGATGCGCCACCCGGGCTCGACGGCCGTGCCGTCGGACGAGATGCCCGAGCGCCCCGACGACTCCCTCGGCCCCGAGGAGCGCGCTCTCCTCAGCAGCGACGCCGAGTGGGCCAAGAAGCTCCTCGCCAACCTCCCGGAGAACCAGCGCGAGCTGCTCCTCCTGAGGATCGCGGTGGGCCTCACGGCGGAGGAGACGGGCCAGATGCTGGGAATGTCACCCGGCGCGGTGCGCGTGGCCCAGCACCGGGCGCTGAGCCGGTTGAGGGCGCTGGCCGAGCAGTAGACCGGAACTGCCGTACGCCCGCGGATGCGCGGGCGGGACCGCAAGACCGTGCCTCTCGGCCAGGTGCGCACGGGATGAACGGGGAGGTCACCCCACCCGTAGATACCTACGAAGCCGCAGGGCGGCCCGGAGCGTGGAATCAGAGACCCCTGCTTCCCGTTAGCATGGACATCCGCACCGATCAAGGCCATTGGGGAAGGTGTCATGACTGCCAACGTCGACGGAGTGCCCGAGAAATTCGCGACACTCGGGCTGACCTACGACGATGTGCTGCTCCTGCCGGGCGCGTCGGAGGTTCTTCCGAACGCGGTCGACACCTCGTCCCGCATCTCCCGCAACGTGCGCGTGAACATTCCGCTGCTCTCGGCGGCGATGGACAAGGTGACCGAGTCCCGCATGGCGATCGCCATGGCGCGGCAGGGCGGCGTCGGCGTACTCCACCGAAATCTGTCCATCGAGGACCAGGTCAACCAGGTCGACCTGGTGAAGCGCTCCGAATCCGGGATGGTCACCGACCCGATCACGGTGCACCCGGACGCGACGCTGGCCGAGGCCGACGCCCTGTGCGCCAAGTTCCGCATCAGCGGTGTCCCGGTCACCGACGGCAACGGCAAGCTGCTCGGCATCGTCACCAACCGCGACATGGCGTTCGAGACCGATCGCAACCGTCAGGTGCGCGAGGTCATGACGCCCATGCCGCTGGTGACGGGCAAGGTCGGCATCTCCGGGGTCGACGCCATGGAGCTGCTGCGCCGCCACAAGATCGAGAAGCTTCCCCTGGTCGACGACGCGGGCATCCTCAGGGGCCTCATCACGGTCAAGGACTTCGTGAAGGCCGAGAAGTACCCGAGCGCCGCGAAGGACGCCGAGGGCCGGCTGCTCGTCGGCGCCGCCGTGGGCGCCAGCCCCGAGGCCCTCGAGCGGGCTCAGGCGCTCGCCGAGGCCGGCGCGGACTTCCTGATCGTCGACACCTCCCACGGACACAACAGCAACGCCCTCAACTGGATGGCCAAGATCAAGTCGAGCGTGAGCGTCGACGTGATCGGCGGCAACGTCGCCACCCGGGACGGCGCCCAGGCCCTGATCGACGCCGGCGTCGACGGCGTCAAGGTGGGTGTGGGACCGGGCTCGATCTGTACCACCCGAGTGGTCGCCGGTATCGGTGTTCCGCAGGTCACCGCCATCTACGAGGCAGCTCTCGCGGCCCGCGCCGCGGGCGTCCCGGTGATCGGCGACGGCGGTCTGCAGTACTCCGGCGACATCGGCAAGGCCCTGGCCGCCGGTGCCGACACGGTCATGCTCGGCAGCCTGCTCGCGGGTTGCGAGGAGTCGCCCGGCGAGCTGCTCTTCATCAACGGCAAGCAGTTCAAGTCGTACCGCGGCATGGGTTCCCTCGGCGCCATGCAGTCCCGGGGCCAGGGCAGGTCGTACTCGAAGGACCGCTACTTCCAGGCCGACGTCGCCTCCGACGACAAGCTGGTGCCGGAAGGCATCGAGGGGCAGGTGCCCTACCGCGGCCCGCTGGCCAACGTGCTGCACCAGCTCGTCGGCGGTCTCCGCCAGACCATGGGCTACGTGGGCGCCGCCACGGTCGACGAGATGGAGTCGAAGGGCCGGTTCGTACGGATCACCTCGGCGGGCCTGAAGGAGAGCCACCCGCACGACATCCAGATGACGGTCGAGGCACCGAACTACAGCCGCGGCCAGTAGTCGCGCGACGTCGTGAACGGCCCGTACGCGCGCGTGCGGCACGTCCGAGGGCGGTCCCGGAGGCTCCGGGACCGCCCTTGCCGTGGGTGTCGGGGATACTGGACGGTGCTGAAACGCAGAGGGAAAGGCCACACACGTGACTGAGATCGAGATCGGGCGCGGCAAGCGCGGCCGCCGGGCGTACGCCTTCGACGACATCGCCGTCGTCCCCAGCCGCCGTACGCGAGACCCGAAGGAGGTCTCGATCGCCTGGCAGATCGACGCCTACCGCTTCGAGCTGCCCTTCCTGGCCGCTCCCATGGACTCGGTCGTCTCGCCGGCCACCGCGATCCGCATCGGCGAGCTCGGCGGCCTCGGCGTACTGAACCTCGAAGGGTTGTGGACGCGGTACGAGGACCCCCAGCCGCTCCTCGACGAGATCGCCGCGCTGGACGCCGAGACCGCGACCCGCCGCCTCCAGGAGATCTACACGGCTCCCATCAAGGAGGAGCTGATCGGGCAGCGCATCAAGGAGGTGCGCGACTCGGGCGTGGTCACCGCGGCCGCGCTCTCGCCACAGCGCACGGCCCAGTTCTCCAAGGCCGTCGTGGACGCGGGCGTCGACATCTTCGTGATCCGCGGCACGACGGTGTCGGCCGAGCACGTGTCGGGCGCCTCCGAGCCGCTGAACCTGAAGCAGTTCATCTACGAGCTGGACGTCCCGGTCATCGTCGGCGGCTGCGCCACGTACACGGCGGCGCTGCACCTGATGCGTACGGGCGCGGCCGGCGTCCTGGTCGGCTTCGGCGGCGGCGCCGCGCACACCACGCGCAACGTGCTCGGCATCCAGGTGCCCATGGCGACGGCGGTCGCCGATGTCGCGGGCGCGCGCCGTGACTACATGGACGAGTCCGGCGGCCGGTACGTGCACGTGATCGCGGACGGCGGTGTCGGCTGGTCCGGCGACATCCCGAAGGCCATCGCCTGCGGCGCCGACTCCGTGATGATGGGCTCCCCGCTCGCGCGCGCCACGGACGCGCCCGGCAAGGGCAACCACTGGGGCATGGAGGCCGTCAACGACGAACTGCCGCGCGGCAAGAAGGTCGACCTCGGCACGGTCGGCACCATCGAGGAGGTCCTCACCGGCCCCTCGCACACCCCGGACGGCTCGATGAACTTCTTCGGTGCACTGCGGCGGGCCATGGCCACGACCGGGTACAGCGAGCTGAAGGAGTTCCAGCGGGTCGAGGTGACGGTGGCGGACTCGCAGCACAAGAGGTAGGCCTTACGGCAACAAGGGGCCCGGACCTGGGTGGTCCGGGCCCCTTCGTGTGTCCAAGTGGGGCTGATGGGGCGCGTTTTGCAGTAAGGGGGCGCACGGTTGTCTTCGGGGCGAATGCGCATCTAATAGCCGCATCGGGGCGATAGTGTCCGTGTTTGGCGCCCCAGTTGTGTGGGGCGCCCCCTTCCAAGGACGACGTTCCGGACCCCGGCCCTCGGGGCCCGGCCCGAACTCCAACGTGCCGCCTACCGGGTCAATGGGTGGTGTCGTGGAAGGGGGCGCCCATGGGCCGCCACCGCAAGCCCACCCGCTGGGACCGGATCCGTCTGTGGATGGTGAAGTGCCGGAGGAGGTGGATCTTGCGGATGTACGGACGGTGAGCGGCCGCCCCTATACACAGTAGGGGCGGACACCCGTAACCCGTCAGGAGCCTGCCGCAGTACCCCCTGCGGTGGGCTCCATCTTTTTGTACGGTACCGGATCCGCCATCGGGCGGCTTGACGCCGGGGAGGTGGATCTTGCCGATTTTCGGATGGTGAGCGGCCACCCCCACAAGGACTAGAGGTGGACACTCCGTTCACTATTCAGGAGCCTGCCGCAGTGCCTGCCGCGGTGGGCCCCACCTGCCCACACGCTAGCGGCGCAGCCGCCCCACCCGCCACCAGCCCCAGAGGCACAACCACCCGCACGCGCCCCCCTCACAACCGATGCGCCGCCCCCGTGGGCGTAGCCCCCCGCGTGTCGAACAACAGCTGCGCCTTCACCGACAGCCCCTGCAGGTCGTACGTCCGGTGGTGCTGAAGCAGGATCGTCAGGTCCGCGTCGGCCGCGGCCTCGTACAGGGAGTCCGCGCGCGGGACCGGGCGGTCCAGGACGCTCCAGGACGGTACGTACGGGTCGTGGTAGCTGATGGCCGCGCCCAGTTCCAGCAGCCGGAGCGCGATCTCGTGGGCGGGGGAGCCCTGTTGGTCTGCGTGGTCCGGCTTGTACGTCACGCCGAGGAGCAGAACGCGTGCGCCGCGGGCGGATTTGCCGTGCTCGTTGAGGAGCGCGGCCGCGCGCTGGATGACGTACTGGGGCATGTGGTGGTTGACCTGCTGGGCCAGTTCGACCATGCGCAGGGAGCGGGCTCTGGGGCCCGCGAGGTCGCGTGGGACGGCGTGACCGCCCACCCCGGGGCCGGGGCGGAAGCCCTGGAAGCCGAACGGTTTGGTCTCGGCGCAGCGGATGACGTCCCACAGGTCGACGCCCAAGTCATGGCAGAGGACGGCCATTTCGTTGACCAGGGCGATGTTGACGTGCCGGTAGTTGGTCTCCAGGAGCTGCACGGTTTCCGCTTCGCGTGGTCCACGCGCGCGTACCACCTTGTCGGTGAGGCGGCCGTAGAAGGCGGCGGCCGACTCGGTGCAGGCGGGCGTGAGGCCGCCGATGACCTTCGGGATGTTGGCGGGGGTGTGGTCGCGGTTGCCCGGGTCGACACGGCTGGGCGAGTACGCGAGGTGGAAGTCGCGGCCGGCGCTCAGCCCGGAACCCTCTTCGAGGAGGGGACGGAGGAATTCCTCCGTGGTCCCCGGGTATACGGGTGACTCCAGGATCACGGTGGTGTGCGGGCGCAGCCGTGCGGCCAGGGCGCGGGCGGCGGTGGCCACGTGGCCGAGGTCGAGCGTGCCGTCCGCACCGAGGGGGGTGGGCGCGCAGATGACGGCGGTTCGTACGCGGCCGAGCTCCGCGGGGTTGGTGGTGAGCCGGAAGCCTCCCGACAGCATCCGGCGCAGGTCGGCGGCGGACAGGGGTGCGGGGTCGCCGCTCTGGTAACCGAGCGTGGGGATGCCGGCGGTGACGGCGGCCTGTGCCAGGGGCAGGCCGAGCTGGCCGAGGCCGATGACGGCGAGATCTGCGGGCATGGCGGTGGGCCGTCCTTCCCAATAGCCGAGGTGGGGCGGGGGCGCAAGCCCTGTGGACAGAACGGGCGAGCGCAATGTCAGACTAGGAGTAAATATGACCGATTTACGGGATTGCTCGGCCGTGATTCCTTGCGCGTCGCCGAGCGTTGTCCACAGGCTGGCCGTGGGTGGTGGCCGATGGTGGGCAACCCGGCGAGAATTCGGGCATGGGGGATGTGAGCCGGCATTGCCGCACGGCGAGACCAGCGCGACAGACAGCGGGAGGCAGCGGTGAGGACAGCGACACTGGGACCGGCCGAGCGTGCCGAGTCCCTCGCGGGAATGGCCGAGCGCGAGCTGGATGTACTGGTCGTGGGTGCGGGGGTGGTCGGCGCGGGCACCGCGCTGGACGCCGCGACGCGCGGCCTGTCCACCGGTCTGGTGGAGGCGCGTGACTGGGCGTCGGGCACGTCGAGCCGGTCGAGCAAGCTGATCCACGGCGGTCTGCGGTATCTGGAGATGCTCGACTTCGCGCTGGTACGCGAGGCGTTGAAGGAGCGCGGGCTGTTGCTGGAGCGGCTGGCACCGCACCTCGTGAAGCCCGTCCCGTTCCTGTATCCACTGCAGCACAAGGGCTGGGAGCGGCTGTACGCGGGATCGGGCGTCGCGCTCTACGACGGTATGTCGATGGCGCGCGGCCATGGACGCGGACTGCCCATGCACCGCCATCTGACGCGTCGCCACGCCCTGCGCGTCGCCCCTTGTTTGAAGAAGGAAGCGCTGGTCGGGGCGTTGCAGTACTACGACGCGCAGATGGACGACGCCCGTTATGTGGCGACGCTGGTGCGTACGGCGGCGGCGTACGGCGCGAAGGCCGCCAACCGCGCGCGCGTGACCGGCTTCCTGCGCGAGGGCGAGCGGGTCGTCGGCGCCAGGGTGCAGGACGTGGAAGCGGGCGGGGAGTACGAGATCCACGCCAAGCAGGTCGTCAACGCGACGGGGGTGTGGACGGACGACACCCAGGCGATGGTGGGGGAGCGGGGGCAGTTCCACGTCCGGGCGTCCAAGGGAATCCACCTGGTCGTACCGAAGGACCGGATCCACTCGACGACGGGGCTGATCCTGCGGACCGAGAAGTCCGTGCTGTTCGTGATCCCATGGGGGCGCCATTGGATCGTGGGCACCACGGACACCGACTGGGACCTCGACAAGGCGCACCCGGCGGCGTCCAGCGCGGACATCGACTATCTCCTGGAGCACGTCAACTCTGTGCTGGCGGTGCCCCTTTCCCGGGACGACGTGCAGGGCGTGTACGCGGGGCTGCGGCCGCTGCTGCGCGGGGAGTCGGAAGCCACCAGCAAGCTGTCGCGCGAGCACACCGTGGCGCATCCGGTGCCGGGACTCGTCGTCGTGGCGGGCGGCAAGTACACGACCTACCGCGTGATGGCCAAGGACGCCGTGGACGAGGCGGTGCACGGCCTCGACCAGCGCGTCGCCGAGTGCGTCACCGAGGACATCCCGCTCATCGGCGCCGAGGGCTACCGGGCGCTGTGGAACGCGCGAGCGCGGATCGCCGCGCGGACCGGGCTCCATGTGGTGCGCGTGGAGCATCTGCTGAACAGGTACGGGTCGATGGCCGAGGAACTGCTCGATCTCATCGCCGCGGACGCCAGGCTGGGCGAACCGTTGCCGGCTGCCGAGGACTATCTGCGCGCCGAGATCGTGTACGCCGCCTCGCACGAGGGGGCACGGCATCTGGACGACGTGCTGACACGGCGGACGCGCATCTCGATCGAGACGTTCGACCGTGGGACACGCAGTGCGCGGGAGGCGGCGGAGTTGATGGCGCCGGTGCTCGGCTGGGACAAGGACCAGATCGAGCGCGAGGTGCAGCACTACGAGAAGCGGGTGGAGGCGGAGCGCGAGTCGCAGCGGCAGCCGGACGACCTGACGGCGGACGCGGCGCGGCTGGGTGCGCCGGACATAGCCCCGTTGTAGGCGGCTCCGGGGCGCCGCGGGTGGGCGAACGTCCCTCCACATCCCTCGAAACGTCACTCGAACGGGTGTCGTGAGCTGGGATCTCTGCTCGGAACAGGCTCGTTCTAAGAGGTGAGAGGGCAGAACTCGGCAGCGAGCAGGGCGGGTTCGAGGCGGGGATCTGCTATCTCGTCCGTGTTCACGCGGAAGGTGACGACGCGACGGCCGTCGCGAGTGGCCGCGGTCCGGACGTAGCTGCCGGATATGCGGCCGTCGTGGCCCCACACCGTCGTGCCGCACGGGAGCTTCACGGGGTAGAGGCCCATGCCGTACGAGCCATGTGCGGTGCCGGTGTCGAGCATCTCGCGCAGTTGACGTGGCGGCAGCAGGTCGCCGCGGAGCAGGGCCGCGTAGAAGCGGTTCAGGTCCGTGAGCGTGGTGATCAGCTCGCCCGCCGCGCCGGCCACGCGGGGGTCCAGTTCGGTCACGTCGGAACCGTTGGTGGCGTACGCACGGCCGTGCGGGTCGGGCAGCGAGCGACGGCTGCCCGGGAAGGAGGTGCCAGTCAGACGGAGAGGGGTGACTATGCGCCGCTCGGCCTCGGCGGCGTACGAGTGACCCGTGACCTGCTCGACGACCATGCCGAGCAAAACGTAGTTGGTGTTGGAGTAGGCGAAGCGGCCTCGGTCGGCCGGAGGGCGGGTGAGCGCGATGCGTACGGCCTGAAGGGGCGTCAGGGAGACGGCGCCCTTGGTGATGGTGGTGAAGTCGGCTATGCCGCTGGTGTGCGTGAGCAGGGCGCGCAGGGTCAGGGCACGACCGTCGTTGCCCGCGCCGCGCACCAGGCCCGGCAGGTGGGCGTCCACCGAGTCCGACAGGGACAGGCGGTGTTCGGCGGCCAGTTGCAGGACGAGCGTCGCGATGAAGGTCTTGGTGATGCTGCCGGCGCGGAAATGATCTGCGGCGCGGATGGCGGTGCTGGGCTGGGGCTCGGGGTGGTCTGCGGGGCGGCCGGTCTCGGTGCCGGCTGCGGTTCGGCTGGGGGTGCGGTTCGTGGTGCGGTTCTGAGGGCCGTCC
This sequence comes from Streptomyces montanus, assembly GCF_005786655.1. Taxonomy (NCBI): domain Bacteria; kingdom Bacillati; phylum Actinomycetota; class Actinomycetes; order Kitasatosporales; family Streptomycetaceae; genus Streptomyces; species Streptomyces montanus. The sequence goes on along the minus strand of NZ_VBZC01000048.1, from coordinate 3,787 downwards.
GTGGTGGGGGTCGGCGTGTCGGCCGCGGTGCCGTTGGGAGTGCGGTTCGGGGGGCCGTCAGTGGTACGGCCGTTGGTGCCGGTGCCGGTGGAAGTGCTGTCCGCTGAAAGGGGGGCTTCCATATGGGCGAAGTGGGTGCCGGTTTCCTCGCGGGCCATCAGGGCGGCGGCCGGGGCCCTGCCCCGGGTGACGAGTTGTGCGAGGGCGGTGTCCGAGGCCGGGGGAGTGGGGGCCGATGAGGCGGTCGGCACCAGGCCGAGAAGGGCCACGGATACAGGAATGACCAGTAGTGTCCTGGTTGGCGGCATCACGGTCCTTCCTGTCACGGCCCATCATGCGGTACGGCTCGTTCCGGTTGACGGGCGGTCCCCGGGGCGGCGACGGCTCGGGGGCGGGGTGCTTCCGGAGAGAGAGGACCACCCTGGGGCATGGACCGGTCCCGGGGTGAGGGACAATGGAGGCTCTGTCGGGGCGGGTTGCATGAGGGGACGCATGTCGGAGGCGGAGCGGAGCGGGGCATCCCGTCAGGGAAAGAGCGAACGTCTGCTCGCCGGGCGGTACCGGCTGGGAGAAGTCCTCGGCCGCGGCGGCATGGGCACCGTGTGGCGGGCCAAGGACGAGACGCTGGGCCGGACGGTCGCCGTCAAGGAACTGCGGTTCCCGTCGAGCATCGACGACGAGGAGAAGCGGCGGCTGATCACGCGCACCCTGCGTGAGGCCAAAGCGATCGCGCGGATCCGTAACAACGGCGCGGTGACGGTCTACGACGTGGTCGACGAGGACAACCGGCCATGGATCGTTATGGAGCTCATCGAGGGCAAGTCCCTCGCCGAGGCGATCCGTGAGGACGGGCTGCTCACACCGAAGCGCGCGGCCGAGGTCGGGCTCGCCGTCCTCGACGTGCTGCGTGCGGCGCACCGTGAGGGCATTCTGCACCGTGACGTGAAGCCGTCGAACGTGCTCATCTCCGAGGACGGCCGGGTCGTGCTCACCGACTTCGGCATCGCGCAGGTCGAAGGTGACCCGTCCATCACGTCGACGGGCATGCTCGTCGGCGCGCCCTCCTACATCTCCCCCGAGCGGGCGCGAGGCCACAAGCCGGGGCCGGCGGCCGACCTGTGGTCCCTCGGTGGACTGCTGTACGCGTCGGTGGAGGGCGTGCCCCCGTACGACAAAGGGTCTGCCATCACGACGCTCACCGCGGTGATGACGGAGCCACTGGAACAGCCCAAGAACGCCGGGCCGTTGGAGCCGGTCATCTACGGGCTGCTCGTCAAGGACCCCGAGCAGCGGCTCGACGAAGCGGGTGCGCGGGCGATGCTCAGCGAGGTGATCCACGCCCCCGAGCCCAAGGAGACCGAGCCGGAACCGGCCGAAGCGACGAAGGTCGTGCCGTTGCCGGAGGTGCCGGACGCGCCGGATGCCCCTTCGAAGAAGGGCAAGGCGAGCAGATCGAGCAAGAAGGGCGAGGAGGCGGCGGAGCGGCTGCGCGGGGCGTTCCGGTCCGTGCGGAAGGGCGCTGCCGAGGCGGCGGCGGGAGCGGCCACAGCGGTCGCCGGGGCCCGCGGGAAGACCTCCGGCGGTTCCGGCTCGACCGGCTCTTCAGGCCCGACAGGATCTTCCGGTTCCTCCGCCCCTGCCGACACCGGTACTTCCAGCTCCTCCGCCTCTTCTGGTGAGGGTGCGGCCACGGCTTCCCGGAGCGACGGGGCTTCCCGGAGCGGCGTGGCTTCCGAGAGTGCGGTTTCCCCGGAGAAGGCTGCCTCGGGGACAGCGGCCGCGGATACGGCCGCCTCGGGTGCGGAGGCGGCCGCCGGGAAGAAGGCCGGGGCATCCGCAGGAGTTTCTGGCGGCGCCACGGCCGGGTTGAACTCCGACGCGGCCGGCGGAACTTCAGGGACGGGCGGCGGTACACCGCCGCGCAAGCCGCCGGGAGCGCAGCTCACCGACGTGGTGCCGCGGCGGGCGTTGGTGATCGCCGCGGTGGTCGTGGTGCTCGCCGTGCTCGGTACGGTCCTCGCGGTCACGTGGGGTGACGATGACGACCCCGGAGCGTCGGGCAACAAGAGCGGTGCCACGAGTTCCGCGTCCGGCGGGGCGGAGGCGGGGAGCGGACCCAAGCAGGACGAGAGCAGCGGCACCGGCTCCGACGGCAGTGAGAAGACGGACCCCGCCACCGGGGGCGCGTCCACGGGGAGCACGCCGAGCGCGAGTGCGTCGAGCGGGTCGGACGACGACAGCGGCGACGGTGCGGACGACGGCGCCGTGTCGACGTACAAGGGGAGCCAGGGCTTCTCGATCGGGCTGCCGAAGGGGTGGAAGTACCAGTCCACGGACGTGGCCGGGGCCAGGTTCACCGGTCCTGACGGGCAGAAGCTGCTGGTCGCGTGGACGACCAGGCCCCCGAGTGACCCGGTGGCGGACTGGAACAAGCAAGAGGGGTTCATGCGGCGGGCGCAGTACGAGCGGATCCGCATCGAGAAGGTGGGCTACCGCGGCTGGAACACGGCCGACTGGGAGTTCACCTACGTCGAGGGCGGGACGAAGTACCGGTCGATCGACCGTGGGTTCCGCGTCAACGACCACCTCGGGCATGCGCTCATGTACACCGCGAAGGCTTCGGAGTGGCGCAGCGACCTTCGCAGAGACACGTGGCGGACGCTGACCAAGACGTTCCAACCCAAGTCCTGACGTTCAAACCCAAGCCCTGAGGGATATGAGGGAAACGGAAGTCTTGAGATCTCGCATCCCCTCACTCCGGGTTGCCTCCGGCACGTATCGTGAGTGGTTGCGGACCGTACGGAGCCATATCGGCAGCCACAACGGGACGCGTGACGAGCGGAATTGACCGACCTGGCCGGCCGGGGGAGGCATCGTGGACGAATATGCGGGACGGGTACTCGCCGACCGCTACCGCCTGCCGCTGCCGCCCACGGACGAGTACGAACTCGCCGAGACCCGCGCCTTCGACACCTACAGCGGGCAGGAAGTCCTGGTCAGGCAGGTGCCGTTGCCCGAAATCGTCGAGGCGGAGGTGCTCGACGCGGACGGGTTGCCCGACGGGTTCGTGGCGCGGGACGCCGGGGTGCGGCGGGCCTCCGCGGGGACCACGCGGCGCCCCACCGAGCCTGCCGTGCGCCGGGCGATCGAGGCGGCGCAGGCAGCCGCCCAGATACCCGACCATCCCCGGCTCGACCAGGTCTTCGACGTGTTCGCCGAGGGCGGGTCGCTGTGGATAGTCAGTGAGCTGGTGGCCGCGCGGCCGCTGGCGGCGCTGCTCGCGGAGCGTCCGCTGAGTCCGTACCGGGCCGCCGAGGTCGCCGCCGACGTCCTGACCGCATTGCGGGTACTGCACGCCCATGGGTGGGTGCACCGGAACATCACCGCCCGTACGGTGCTGGTCTGCGACGACGGACGTGTGATGCTGACGGGGCTCGCGGCCGGGGCGGCCGAGGAGGCGCTGTGCGGGTATGACCCGGTGCCGGCTGCCGAGGGTGTGGGCGGTGAGGAAGGACCAGCGGTGTCCAGCCCCGACCCCAACTCCCTTTCCTCTCCCCCCTCCCCTTCCGGCTCCGGTTCGGGTTCCGGTTCAAGTTCCCCAAGGTCAGGCGCGCGTTCCGGGCTGGGCGCCGTCGAGGCGGTGCCGGGAGGCGGTGCGGCTGCGGCACCTGTGGCGCCCGTGACGCAGCCCTCGGCCGCGGGGCGGCGGGCGTTGGAGTCCGGCAACGACGTCAGGGCCGCGCGGGCCGGGGCCATCGCGGCCTATCGCGCCGGTGCGCGGGCCGCG
>NZ_VBZC01000047.1:366-80578 GCF_005786655.1 Streptomyces montanus | reverse complement strand
CACGACGCCGACAACTACGGCACGCCGAACAAGCTCACCCGTGACGATCTGCTGGACCTGATCCGCGACGCCGGCTTCCGCCCGGTGGAGCGCAACACGCGCTACGAGATCATCCGCGAGTACGAGGGCCCGGACCCGGCACGCCGCGAGGCACCGCAGCCGATGCGGGTCTGACCTTTCTTCCGCCCCCGCCGCCCCTACCCTCCCCCAAGCGCCGGAGGGGCTGAAATCTTCAGCCCGTCCGGCGTTTGAGGACGAGGCCGTTCAGGCCGATCGGGGGTCTGGGGGCGGAGCCCCCAGTGGGGTCCAGGGGTGGCGCCCCGGTTACGGGAAGGGGCGGGGTGGGGGAGAAGACCGCATGTGAGGCCCCGCCCGGGACGGGTACTCGCGTCACATGGCCAGCACCAAGGCCCCGGAGGACGCGTACACCGCTGAGCCCTTCGTCCCAGGCCACGGCGGGCTGGAAGCCCTGCGCAAGGCGGCAGCCGACTGCCGCGGCTGCCCGCTGCACCGCGATGCCACCCAGACAGTCTTCGGCCAGGGAAACACCGACGCCCGACTCCTCCTCGTCGGCGAACAGCCCGGCGATCAGGAGGACCGACAGGGGAAACCGTTCGTCGGACCGGCAGGCAGGCTGCTCGACCGGGCACTCGCCGAGGCGGGGATCGACCCCGAGCAGACGTACGTCACGAACGCCGTCAAACACTTCAAGTTCACGCGGTCCGGCCCCGGCAAGCGCCGTATCCACAAGGCGCCGAGCCTGCGCGAGATGACGGCCTGCGGCCCCTGGCTCGCCGCCGAACTCGCCCTCGTGGAACCCGAGTTGATCGTGGTGCTCGGCGCCACCGCGGGCAAGGCGCTGCTCGGCCCCTCGTTCCGGGTCTCGCAGCAGCGCGGGATGCTGCTGGAGGAGGAGATCCACGGGCGGCCGGCGCGCGTGGTCGCCACCATCCACCCCTCCGCCGCCCTGCGCGCCGACGACCGCGAGGCGGTGTACCAGGGACTGGTCGCCGACCTGAAGGTGGCGGCACGGGCGCTGAGCTGAGGCGGGGCGGGGCGGAGGCCGAGACAGATACCGACGCCGAGACCGACGCCGAGACCCAGGCCGAGACCGAGGCCGAGACCGACGCCGAGACAGTGCGATCGATCACGGCGTTCAAATCCCTTGAGCCCCGCAAGCGGTAATAAATAATCTCGCCCCATGGCCCTTACTTTCGCACTCGACCCCTCCGTCGACCCCGCCCTGCGCGACGGCGTCCTCGACCTGTGGGCCGACGTCTCCAACGCGGGTGGCGCCGTCGGCTTCGTACCGCCCGTGACCCGCGAAGCGATCCGACCGGAACTCGTCAAGCAGTTCGCCGCGATGAGCGAGGGCCGTATGCGGCTGCTCGTCGGCCGGGACGAGGACGACGCCGTCGCCGCGACCGCCTTCTTCTCCTTCAACACCCACAGACTGATGACCCACTGGGCGTGGCTCTACACGGTGATGGTGCACCCGAAGCACCAGGGCAAGGGGTACGGACGCGATCTGCTGGCGGCCGCGGCGGAGGCGGCCCGTGGGTTCGAGGGGATCGAGGCGATACGGCTCACTTGCCGGGGCGGGCTCGGACTCGAGAGGTTCTACGGCTCCTGCGGCTACAAGGAGGTCGGCCGGGTGCCCGGCGCGATCCGGGTCGGGCCGGGCGACGACCGGGAGGACATCATGATGCTGCTGCCCCTCGCACGCCTCGACTGAGGCCATGGCGGGCGAGCGACATCGCCGCGGAGGCCCCCGTGCAAGATCGATCGCCGGGCGTGCTTCACTGGACGGTGCCCTTTGGGAAGTTTCGGAACGGGAAGAGTGGATTGAGATGCTCCGCTACACACTGATGCGCCTCGGAATCTTCGTGGGCTGCTTCGGGGTCGTCTGGGGCCTCGTCTACTCGGGCCTCGCCCCGCGCGGCCTCGGTGCCTCCAACGGCATGTGGGTCATCCTGCTCGCCCTGCTGCTCTCGGCCCCGATCAGCCTGGTGGTGCTGCGCAAGGAGCGCGACCGCGCCTCCGTCCAGATCGTCGAGCGCGTGGACCGGGCGAAGGCCAACCTGGAGCGCAACCGCTCCCAGGAGGACGTCGCCGACGACGCGGCCCGCGGCGCACAGAGCCAGCCCTCGTAGCGTCTCTGATTAGCTAAGTGATCCCATGCCGGACGTGGTGTCTGGCATGGGGTCTGCCCACCGTGGAGGGGTGGCGTGGGCGTGCAGGTGGAATCCCGCGCCCAGTGCTGCCCCTTGCGGCCGGTGACCGGTGGTGGGTGTGCTGATCGTTGTCACGCCCTGGTGCCGGTGGGCTGCGCGGGGCAGCCGGGTCCAGTCCGTTGGTGCGTGTCCCTCCGGACGCTGGCCTGCCGGACGTATGGGTCTGGTAGGGGAGGGTGTCCGGCGTCGCCTGGGCGTCGGACGTGTGGAACGTGGCCGGGTGGGTCCGGTCTTGGACCGGTCCCGGCTGGTCTTCGGCGCGGGCGGTGTGATGACCGCGCCCGTTTCGAGCTTCTCCGTCACCGAGCGGATCGTCATGTCTGCGCTGGTGCGGTCGGTGACGGTCTTGGTCTGGTGGGTGAGGCCGCGTGCGGCGATGCGCCGCCACGCTCCTTGGTCGCGGTCGCCCTGCCAGCCACAGGAGCCGCACAGGGCCCATTTCCAGCCGGGTGTGGTGGGCCGGTCGGGAGCCTTGCGGTGCCGCAACGGGACCAGGCACTGCGGACAGTGCTTCGAAGTGTTGCGGGCCGGGACGGTGACCACGGCGATGCCGGCCTCGGCGGCGAGATGCCGCATCCGGTCCACGATCCGGCCGCGCACCGCCTGGGACATGCGGGTGTTGTGGGTGCGGCCCATGCCGCGGGCCTCCATCGAGCGGAGGTCTTCGACGTAGATGACGCTCGCTCCGGCGGTGATGGCCTGGTCGACGGCCCAGCGGGCGGCAGCCCGGGCCAGGGCGTCGTTGAGGTTCGACCGGCGCGCGGAGACGTGCCGGATCTCGTCGGCCAGGACCGCATGCTTGCCGGTCAGGGCATGTTGCTCGGTCCCGCTGATGAGCTGGTGGTAGTGGTCGGTCTTGGTGTGCAGGTGCTCGGACAGGCGGCGCAGCCGGTGTTGTTTTGCGAGGACCCCGGCGGCGCGGAACATGCCACCGCCGCCGAGAGTGGTGATGGTGCCGTCGTTGTGGAGCCGGGCAGCCCCGGCGGACAGCAGCGTGTTCAGACCCCAGTCGACCCCCAAGGCGACCGTGTGCCCGCTCCGCCGCGGCTTCGGCACGGCGTGGGTGTAGGCGAGATCCGCCCGCACCCTGCCCTGGCGGATCCGCAGGGTGGGCAGATGCACCACCGCGTTCGCGGGGACCGTTGGTGGCAGCGCAAGGGGGCAGGCCACCCACGTCCAGTCCGCGTAGGACCGCGGGTCGGGCCGACTGGGCAGTTGCAGCCGCAGCAGTGCCCGGCCCGGATCGTCGGCGCGTTCGAGGGTGGCCTGCTGCCCGTCGCACGCGGACAGCAACAGCATCCGCGCGATGCGGGGCACGGCCTCCACCTCGAACACATCGACCGGCATCCGGCCATGCTTGTTGACGAAGGCGACGATCTGCCGGGTACGGGAGTTGATGACACTGGACGGCAGGGACGGCCCGCCGGGCACCGCCTCACGCACCGCGTCCCACTCCTGCGCGGTGCGCCTGGCGGAGTCGGCGGGCCAGGTCGCAAGTACTCCAGCAGTGAGGTCTGCGCGCCCCTTCGCGGAGCGCAGCGTGCGCCCGGCAGTCTCCTGGGCCATCCGCACGATGCGGTCGTTGACGCGGATGCCCTCGGCCGGTACGACGGTCCAGCCCAGGCGGCGCAGGGCCATCCAGGCGTTCGACGGCAGCTTGCGGCCCCCTGCGTCCTCACCACCGGCCAGCACGTCCACATCGGCGGCATTCCAGTGCTCGGCCAGCAGGGCTGCGACCATGCCGGACACCAGATCAGCAGCCCACCCCACCCGTTCCACCAGCACACCGGCGGACAGGACCTCGCCCGTCTTCTCGTCGATGGCGGCGCGCAGCAGGCCACGGGCGCAGGCGGTGCGGGCAGTTTCGCCCTCGGAGAGCGGCAACTTCCGGCCCACCACTGCCCCCTCCCCGCGCATGATGCTGTCATCCGATCAACGACGTTCCCGCGAAAGGGTCACGCAATCGACCCTCGCACCCACATACGACACCGGCACCGGACATACGGCATGACGCCAGAAGATGACGAATCACCATGGACACCTAAGGAAATACGTGAGCCTGGGCCACGTCGGCAGCGGACCATAAGCTGACCCGCATGGGTGCAGTGAAGAACAAGCGGATGCCGCGTGCCGTGCGCGAACAGCAGATGCTGGACGCCGCCGTGCGGACCTTCGGACAGCGGGGGTACCGGGCCGCGTCGATGGACGAGATCGCCGATCTGGCGGGAGTGTCCAAGCCGCTGGTGTACCTGTACCTGAACTCCAAGGAAGACCTCTTCACGTCCTGCATCCGGCGTGAGGCGGCCGCCCTGATGGCCGCCGTACGCGCGGGAGTCCAGCCGGACCTGCCCGCGGACCGCCAACTCTGGGACGGGCTGCGGGCGTTCTTCGCGCACACCGCGCAGAACCCGGACGGCTGGACGGTGCTGCACCTCCAGGCGCGCACGCACGGAGAGCCGTTCGCGGCCGAGGTCACCGCGATGCGCGAGGAACTCGTCGCGTTCGTCACCCAGTTGATCGTCGTCGCCGCCCGTGAGGCGCACCGGGATCCTTCGCTGGCCGAGGGCGAGGTCGCGGGCCTCGCAGAGGCCCTGGTCGGTGCCGCCGAGTCCCTCGCCGCCTGGGCCAACGCCACACCCGGCGTCTCGGCCAAGCAGGCCGCGGCGACCCTGATGAATTTCGCCTGGGCGGGGCTGGGGAACCTGATGGACGGGCGACCCTGGGTGCCGCCGAAGCAGTAGCCATCCCGGCGGTTCGAAGGAAGGCTCAGAGGAGGTCTCACAGAAGAGGGAGTGCCTCGCCCCTCAGGTGCACCGTCTCCCCGTCCTCCCCACGCACCTCGAAAGCGCCCCCCGCCGCCGCGTACGTCACCGTTCCCGGCAGCGGCACAGGCGCCTTGAACTCGGCCCTGACGCGCACGGCTTCCGGAACGTCGTGTTCCGCGAGGCAGCGGGCCACCGTCCACATCCCGTGCGCGATGGGCCTGCGGAAGCCGAAGAGCCGGGCCGTGAGCGGATACAGGTGGATCGGATTCCGGTCCCCGGACGCGGACCCGTAACGCCGCCCGAGGCCCCCGCCGAGCCGCCACGTGGCGACCCCCGGAAGCGGCTTGCGGGTGTCGGCAGCCGGTGCCGGGCCGGTGTGCGGCGTCCGCTGCGCCGTCCGGTGCCGCGCCAGATACGTACTCCTCGACTCCCATACGAGGCCGCCGCCGGCCCGCGCCTCGGTCATGACGACCGCCTCGGTACCGCGCCGATGCGGGACCAGCCTCTCGACGTACACGGTGAGTTCGTACTCCCCGGTGGCCGCGAGGGCCTTCCGCCGGCTGATCTCCACGGACGTGTGCACGAGCCCGAGCAGCGGCAGCGGAAACGCCCGGGAACTCATCAGCCGCATCGCCAGTGGAAAGGCCAGGACATGCGGATACGTCACCGGCAGCTCCTCGGCGCCCACCCCGAAACCGCAGACGCGCTCGTACGCGGCGAGCTTGGCGAGGTCGATGCACACGTCGGGAAGGACGAGGCGGGTCGGCGGGACGGGCGGTGTGGTCGCGTCGCCGGCGACCCCCGGCCGGGGGCGTTTGAAAGGGGAGAGGAGGGCGCCCCGAAGGAGGAGAGGGGCGAGGGCCTGCCTGTTGACCGTAAGGCGCGAACTCTGGTCGGCCATGGTCCGAACTCCCGGTTGAATCAGCGCTGGAATCAAGCCCGATCATGAAGCTTACTCAGGAGTAAGCTTACTCATAGGTCAGGAGTAGGTCGAGACGAGCCCGGCGACTGTGAATGTTGTGGAGGGTGGTGTCGCCGCTGGTGAAGAGGGTTCGGCCGACGCCTCCCGCGTACGTCGGGCCGCGTATGTTGAATGCGTCGACTCCCACTGAACGCCGGCCCGACCAGCCCCGTAGCACCCATGGGGACCCGTGGGGGGACCACCCCTTGTGATGCGTGATGCCGACTCCGAACCCCCCAAAGGCATGACGACAAGGAGCCGCCCGATGTCACCCAAGAAGGCCTCCAGCCCCGCGCCCGCGCTCGTCGAGCCGGAGATCAAGCGCCTGGACGGCGTCGTCCGGGAGGCGGCGGTGCCGCCCCTCGTCGCGCCGGTCACCTACGGTTCCCTCGCGGACATCCCGTTCGACAACGCGAGCGCGGTGCCCGGCGATGTCGTACTGAGCCGCAAGGGGCCGGACGGCGACTGGGTGGATGTGACGGCGAACGCGTTCGCCGACGAAGTGCTGGCCGTGGCGAAGGGGTTGATCGCCGAGGGGCTGATGCCGGGCGACCGGCTCGCCATCATGGCGCGTACGACGTACGAGTGGACGCTGCTGGACTTCGCCGCGTGGGCGGCCGGTCTGGTCACCGTGCCCATCTATCCGACCTCGTCCGTCTTCCAGACCCGCTGGATCCTCCAGGACTCCGGAGCCGTCGCGCTCGCCGTCGAGGGTGTCGGGCAGGCCGCCGCGCTGGGCCCGGAGCGGGAGCGCATACCGGACCTGCGGCATGTGTGGGTCTTCGAGAAGGGCCATGTCGAGCGGCTCGCCGAGCTGGGGCAGAACGTCCCGGACCAGGAAGTGTCCGTACGGCGCGGGGTGTTGGGCCCCAACACCCTGGCCACGGTCATCTACACCTCCGGCACGACCGGCCGCCCCAAGGGCTGCGCACTGTCCCACGGGAACTTCTTCGCCGAGATCGACAACGCCATCGAACTCCTCTACCCCGCGTTCAGGTCCCACACCGACGAGGCGGCGTCCATCCTCCTCTTCCTCCCCCTCTCGCACGTCTTCGGCCGCATGATCGCGATCGCCTGCCTGCGCGCACGCGTCAGACTGGGCCACGCCCCAAGTATCGGGTCGACGGAACTCCTCTCCGACCTGGCCTCCTTCAAGCCGACGTGCCTCGTGGCCATCCCGTACGTCCTGGAGAAGGTCTTCAACACCGGCCGCGCGACCGCCGAACGCATGGGCCGCGCCTCGTCCTTCGACCGCGCGGCGCGCATCGCCCGCTCCTACGGCGAGGCCGTCGAGGCCAGGCAGCACGGCATCGGTCCGGGCCCGGCCCGCTCCCTCCGCGCCGCCCGAGCCCTCTACGACCCCCTCGTCTACCGCCGCATCCGCAAGGCCCTGGGCGGCCGCGTCCGTTACGCCATCTGCGGCGGGTCCCCGCTGGGCCGAAGCCTGGGAGCCTTCTTCGCGGGCGCGGGCATAGAGATCTTCGAGGGCTACGGCCTCACGGAGTCGACGGCCGCCGCGACGGTCACCCCGCCCCTCAAACCCCGCCTCGGCACCGTGGGCTGGCCCATCCCGGGAACCAGGGTCCGTATCGCCGCGGACGGAGAGATCCTGCTGAACGGGGGAAACGTCTTCCGCGGTTACTGGGATCCGTACGCGGGCGGCGTCGTCCCCGCCGCGCCCGACGGCTGGTTCGCGACGGGCGACATCGGTGAACTGGACGACGAGGGCTACCTGACGATCACCGGCCGCAAGAAGGAAATCCTGATCACGGCGGGCGGCAAGAGTGTGGCTCCGGCCCCGCTGGAAGACTGGCTCCGCGCCCACCCCCTGATCGCCCAGTGCATGGTCCTGGGCGACGGCCGGCCGTTCGTCGGCGCCCTGCTCACCCTCGACCCGGACGGCATCAACCACTGGCGCCAGATGAACCGCAAACACGCGGTCCCCGTGGAACTCCTCGTCGACGACGACGACCTGCACGCCGTCCTCCAACGAGCCGTCGACGAGGCCAACAAGCTCGTCTCACGACCGGAGTCGATACGAGGCTTCGCCATCCTGCCGGGGACCTTCACGGAGGAGGCGGGACATCTGACACCGACGATGAAGCTGCGACGGGACGCGATCATGCGGGATTTCGCGGGGCAGATCGAGGAGCTTTACGCGCGATAGGCCAGGCGGCGAACGGGGTCACCTGGGCCATACGTCATTACGCTGAGCGGCGTGACGGACGACTCCTCGGCGGCCTCGGTGGCCTCGGTGGCGGGCTTCTACGATCGGCTCGCCTCGGACTATCACCTCATCTTCGCCGACTGGGACGCCTCCATGTCCCGGCAGGGCCAAGCCCTGAACGCGATCATCCGTGTCCACCGTGGTGACGACCGCCCCGCCGATGTCCTCGACTGCTCCTGCGGCATCGGCACCCAGGCGATCCCGCTCGCCCGACACGGCCACCACGTGACCGGCACCGACATCAGCGCCTCGGCGGTCGCTCGCGCGGCACGGGAGGCGACCGCGAGGGAGGTCCGACTGCCCACGGCGGTCGCGGACATGAGAAGGCTCCCGTTCGCCGACGCCCGGTTCGACGTCGTCGTGTGCGCCGACAACTCCCTGCCCCACCTGCTCACGGAGGGGGACGTACACACGGCGCTCGCGGAGATGCGACGCGTGCTCCGCCCCGACGGACTGGTGATCATCAGCACCCGTCCGTACGACGAGATCCTCCGGAACCGACCGGCGTCGACCCCACCACAACTCGGGCCGGCCTCCGGCGGCCGTTCGACCATCACCTTCCAGCTGTGGCACTGGCACGACGACGGCGAACACTACGACTTGGAGCACTTCCAGCTCGTACCCGACCGAACAGAGGGCGAGGGCTGGGACGTACGGGTCCGCCGTGCCACCTACTGGGCCCTCACCCAACGGCGGTTGACCGGCTTCGCCACGGAGGCGGGGTTCGCGGAATCCACCTGGCTCCCGCCCGAGGACACCGGCTTCTTCCAGCCCGTCCTCACGGCCGTCGTCCGGGCGGCCCCCGGCCCGGACTCAGGCCACCCCGACCGCCCGTAGCACCGCCGTCGTCGCGGCCGCGCCCAGTACGACGATCACGAACGGGGCCCGGCGCCACGCCAGTACCGCGCCCACCAGGACCCCGGCCGGCCGCGCCCACCCGGCGAACCCCTGCGCCTCCATCAGCGCGCCCGTCGCCAGCAGGGCGACCAGCAGCACCAGGGCCCCGGAGGACAGCAGCTCCTGAACCCTGCCCGGGAGTTCGACCCGTCCGTGCAGCAGCGGGCCGACCAGCCGGAAGGCGTACGTACCCACCGCGAGCGCGACGATGGCGGCGGCGGCCGGGTTCATGAGGTCCTGCCGGGCGTCGGCGTGAGCAGCCCGGCCGGCGCCAACAGCACCGGCACCCCGGCGGGCACGAACGGCGTCACCGCCAGCGCCAGCACGGACCCGGTCACCGCGGCGCGCCGTACACCCGAGGAGCCCTCCCGCAGCGCGGGCAGCACGAGGGCGACCAGCACAGCCGGGAACGCCGCGTCCAGCCCGTACGTCCCCGTGTCGCCGATCGCGCTCCCGGCCAGAGCCCCGACCAGCACGCACACGTTCCACACCACGTACAGCCCGAACCCGGAGATCCAGTAGGCGGCCCGCCGCCGCTCCGGATCGGGCTGGGCGAGGGCGAAGGCGACCGTCTCGTCGGTGACGAGGTGGGCGCCGACGAGACGCGAGAGACGCCCCCGGCCGAGTACGTCGGCAACGGCGAGACTGTAGGCGGCGGTGCGGGTGTTGAGCAGCAGCCCCGTGGCCGCCGCCGCGACCGGCCCGCCCCCGGCCAGCAGCACGCCCACCGTGCTGAACTGGGCGGAGCCCGCGTACACGACCAGGGACATCACCACGGGCACCCAGACGGGCAGCCCGCCGGCTACGGCGATCGCACCGAACGAGACACCGACGACACCGCTGGCGAGGCAGACGAGGGCCACGTCCCGCAGGAGTTCCGGAGGGGCGGTGGGTGTTCGGAGTGGCGAACGCATGTTTTCTAGAATGGACAGGAGGGCCGGTGTTCGTCAAGGCGAACAATCGGTCCGCCAGGGCGAACGCTCAATGAGCGCTCACCGAACGCCTACCGAACAAGATCTTGGCCACACCAACAGAGAAGGCCCGTAGACATGCCCGACGGCGACCCCTCTCCGTCCCACCTCCCGTCTCACCCCCCGTCCCGCCTCCCCCTCGACTGGGTCGCCGCATCCCTGCGGCGTGAACGGACCCGCGCCGGCCTCTCCCTCTCCGAGCTGGCCAAACGCGCCGGTATCGCGAAGTCCACGCTCTCGCAGCTGGAGGCGGCGTCCGGCAATCCGAGCATGGAGACGTTGTGGGCACTGGGTGTCGCGCTCGGCGTACCGTTCAGCGCGCTCGTCGAGCCGCCGGCCCCGGCGGTCCAGGTCATCCGCGCGGGGGAGGGGCCGACGGTCCACTCCGAGCAGGCGAACTACGTGGCGACGCTGCTCTCGGCGAGCCCGCCGGGCGCGCGGCGGGACATCTACCACCTGCGGGTGGAGCCCGGGGCGGCGCGAGAGTCGGAGCCGCACATTCCGGGGACGGTCGAGCACATCATCGTCAGTACGGGGCGGCTGGAGGCGGGGCCGCGCGGTGAGACGGTCGAGCTCGGGGCCGGTGACTACGTGTCGTACCGGGGCGACCTACCGCACAGATACGAGGCGCTGTCGCCGGGGACGACGTTCGTCCTGGTCATGCAGCACATCTAGAGATCGGGACCGGGGACCGGGATCGGCGATCGGTATTCGGTGACAGGAAAGGCAGGAGCCCCGGCATCAGACGGTGCCGGGGCTCCTTGGGTACTGCATCTGTTCCGGATCAGGCAATCAGAGCATTGGGCTCACAAAGGCGAGCCGAAGGCTCGGACTCAGACGGGGGTGACGTTCTCCGCCTGCGGGCCCTTCGGGCCCTGGGTCACGTCGAAGGTGACCGCCTGGTTCTCTTCCAGGGAGCGAAAACCGCTCGCGTTGATCGCGGAGTAGTGGACGAAGACGTCGGGGCCTCCGCCTTCCTGGGCGATGAAGCCAAAGCCCTTTTCGGCGTTGAACCACTTCACGGTTCCGGTAGCCATAAGCCCTCCTTGGGCCCAAAGGGTTGCCCTGCTCCAGAACCAGCGATTGTGTAAACAACTGCATTCGTCTGAAAACGACGAGAGCCCGCGGTCACATGCTCCGCAGGCTCTGTACTGCAAGGGAAACCAAACTGCAACTTGCGGCGAGCCTAGCACGCAGGCAGCCGAAAGCAATAGAGGGCAAGATCACGTCACCCGGAAGTTTGAACAGGTCACCGGATGGGTTGACGTCGCGGTGTCGCGAGGCTTGACACAGGAGGTCGAGGAGGTTTCCGGAAATCCCGCTTCACCACTCCGCGACCCTGAAGCCTGCACCGTACCGCATGGGGGCTAGCCTCGCGATGTGGACAATTCTCGCACCCGGCCGCGCGTCGGCCACATCCAGTTCCTGAACTGCCTGCCCCTGTACTGGGGGCTCGCACGCACGGGAACGCTTCTCGACTTCGAGCTCACCAAGGACACCCCGGAGAAGCTCAGCGAGCGGCTGGTGCAGGGCGACCTCGACATCGGGCCCATCACGCTCGTCGAGTTCCTCCGGCACGCCGACGAACTGGTCGCCTTCCCCGACATCGCGGTCGGCTGCGACGGCCCGGTGATGTCGTGCGTGATCGTCTCCCAGGTCCCGCTGCGGGACCTGGACGGCGCCAGGGTCGCGCTCGGCTCGACCTCGCGCACGTCCGTACGGCTCGCGCAGCTGCTGCTGGCCGAGCGGTTCGGCGTACGGCCTTCGTACTACACCTGCCCGCCCGACCTCGCCCTGATGATGCAGGAGGCCGAAGCCGCCGTCCTCATCGGGGACGCGGCCCTGCGCGCCAATCTGCACGACGGGCCGCGGTACAACCTCGCCGTGCACGACCTGGGCGCGCTGTGGAAGGAGTGGACGGGACTGCCGTTCGTCTTCGCGGTCTGGGCGGCCCGGCGCGAGTACCTGGAGCGCGAGCCGGTCGTCACGCGCAAGGTTCACGAGGCGTTCCTCGCCTCCAGGGACCTCTCCCTGGAGGAGGTCGCCAAGGTGGCCGAGCAGGCGGCGCGTTGGGAGGCCTTCGACCAGAGCGTCCTGGAGCGCTACTTCACGACGCTCGACTTCCGGTTCGGCGGGCCGCAGTTGGAGGCCGTCACGGAGTTCGCGCGGCTGGTGGGGCCGACGACCGGCTTCCCGGCGGATGTGAAGGTGGATCTGCTGGCGCCGTCATAGGGAGGGGGCAGGCGTACGGCACTACCCTGCTGGGGGAGTGGAGCGCGTCCGGGGGAGGCACAACGCCATGCAGCCGCTCGAAGTCGGCGAACCCACCGTCGTGGGGCCCTACCGGCTGCTCGGCCGGCTCGGCTCGGGCGGGATGGGCCGGGTCTATCTGGGCCGCAGCGCGGGCGGGCGTACCGTCGCGGTCAAGATCGTGCATCCGCACTTCGCGCTCGACGAGGAGTTCCGTGCGCGGTTCCGCCGCGAGGTCGAGGCGGCGCGTCGGGTGGGTGGCGCGTACACGGCGCCGGTGCTCGACGCCGACCCGGACGCATCGGTGCCCTGGGTGGCGACCGCGTACGCGGCCGGCCCCTCGCTCACCGCGGCGGCCGCGGACGCCGGCCCGCTTCCGGAACATTCCGTACGGGTCCTCGGCGCGGGTCTCGCGGAGGCGCTGACCGCGGTGCACGGCCTGGGGCTCGTACACCGTGACGTCAAGCCCTCGAACGTACTCCTGACCCTCGACGGCCCACTGCTCATCGACTTCGGCATCGCCCGCGCGAGCGACGGCACGGCGTCCCTCACCTCGACCGGCGTCTCCATCGGCTCTCCCGGCTACATGTCCCCCGAGCAGATCCTCGGCAAGGGCGTCACGGGCGCGGCCGACGTCTTCTCGCTGGGCGCGGTACTCGCGTACGCGGCCACGGGGGAGCCCCCCTTCCGCGGGGACTCCTCGGCCGCCCTGCTCTACAAGGTCGTGCACGAGGAGCCCGAACTCGATTCCCTGGCGGGGGAGTTGCGGGACGTGGTCACGGACTGCCTCTCGAAGGATCCGGACGGGCGCCCGTCCCCGACCTCGCTCGCCGCGCGACTCGCGCCGGAGGGGGCGGCACGGCTGGTGGCGGCGGGGTGGCTGCCGGGGCCGTTGGTGGAGCAGGTCAGCCGGAGTGCGGTGCAGTTGCTGAACCTTGAGGCGGCGGGGGCGGGGGAGGCGGCGCCTTCGGGGGTGGTGGGGTTCAGCAGTCCCGCGGTGACCGGGGACGCGGCGGTCGGCGGGTCTGCTCCGGCGGGGGTCTTCGGGCCGCCCGACCCTTCGTACGCGCCGACGTACGTCCCGGAGCCACGTGAGGCCGACGGACCAGGGGCGGGATCGGGGCCCGGATCCACTCCCGCTCCCGCGCCCGTCAACGCTTCTGATCCTGCGCCCGTTTCCGTTTCTGATCCCGTTTCCGTATCTGATGCCGCGCCCGCGCCCGCGCCTGCTCCCGCTCCCGTTCCCGGGAAGCTGTCGGTCAGCGTGGCGGCGACTTCCGCACCGGGGGCCAACGGCCGTGGGCGAAGGCTGAGTTGCACGGTGGCGCTGGCGGTCGCGGGGGCGTTGGCGGCGGTGACGATCGGCTCGGCTTTCATGTTCGACCTGTTGCCGGGCGGAGGTTCGAACGGGCCGGAGGCGAACGACACGGCGACGAGGCCGACCACCAGCGCCTCCTCGAGCAGCGACGATCCGGCCGCCGGTGAGCCCACGATTCCCCAGCCCTACCTCGGCACTTGGGAGGGCGACGGCGTCGCCCTCAAGGGCACCCTCCCCATGGGTACGTTCCGCGTCACCGTCCGCCAGGCCGCCGTGGGCGAGGAGTTCGGCACGTTCCGCCAGACCGACCTGATCGGCGGCCACTGCGACGCCGTACTCATCCTGAAGAAGGCCACTTCCAAGCAACTCGTCGCCACCAGCGTCGCCAAGAAGTCCGACGACGCCGTGTGCACGGCGGGACGCCACGAGGTACGGCTGACTCCCGTCGGGGGCGACCTGAAGTACGAGACGGACAACTCGGAGGCGGGAGATCCGGTGGCGCGGATGAACAAGGTCAAGTAGATGGCTGGGCAGGTGAGTTGGCATCGGACGCGGGCCGCCGTCGGCGGTACAGGAAGCGCACGCCGAGCACGGCCGCGCCCGCCGACAGCGCCGTGGCCCAGATGATGGCCCAGACGTAGGGATACTCCTCGCGGAGCCAACAGGGGCCGCCCTCGCTGTAGCACTCCATGCCGCGATTGCGCCTCTTGGGCCGCATCGCCGTGAACAGCACGATGGCGAGCACAGCGGCCAGGGCGTGACCGGGCAGCGAGGCGGCGATCCACTTGAGTGAACGGACCTTGTTCTCGGGCCACGTCACCCGCGTCAGCGTGCCGACGAGAGCGGCGACGGCCAGGACGACCAGGAGCCCGGTGGTCGCGGCCACGCCGTACGGGCCTCCGGGCCAGGCGAGAGCGATGTCGCCCCAGACCACTTCCGGGCCCCAGAAGATCGCCACGAGACAGAGCCCGCAGATCTCCGCGGTGACGGTGACGACGACCAGCCACCGAAGAACCGCATCCCACTTCACCCTCGGCTGCCGCTCAGGAGACGGCGACACGGTCACCCGCCCCCGCACCCGCTCGTACCGCAACGCGGTCCCCGCGGCCCGCCGCCGCTTGGGCCTGGCCGACCCGCTCACTCGTCCCTCCCCGTCCACCACTGCCGCAACACGGTCCCACCCGAATGAAGGTCAAGCAGGCAAGGTCAAGCAGCCGAAGGCTCCGCCGGCGTCTTGCCGCCGTACCGCTTCTCGCATACCTGGTACAGCGAGATGAGCAGCAGCGTGCTCAGCACCGTTCCGGCCAGGCCGACCAGCCATACGTACGGATAGTGCGTGCTGATCCAGCAGTACTCGCCCACAGACGAGCAATAGCCGTGGCGGTGGCTGCGCTTGGGGCGGAGCGACTGCATGGCGACGGCAACCGCCATCACGGCCACGGCAGCGCCCGGAAGGGCCGCGCCGGCGAAGAGCAGCGCGCGGGCCCTGTGCCGCCTCCAGTGGGCACCCATGCGCCACAGCGCACGCATCATCAACACCAGCGCCACGGGCAGCACCGCGCCGACGGTCACCGCGAAGCCGTATCCCTCACCGGGCCAGCCCGGCGCCACCTCGCGCCACAGCTCGCCGGCCCAGGCGATCGGGCCCAGCACGAACACGACGGCCACGGCGGTGAAACCGACGAGGATCGCGACCCCGCGGGCGGTGCCACGCAGGATGTCCCCGAGGCGGCGGGGCGTCCGGGGCCGGGCCGGCCGCCCCCGCGCGTGCTCGTACCGCAACGCGGCCCCCGCAGCCCGCCTCCGCTTCGGCTTGGCCGATCCGCTCACAGCTCCCCCTGCGGTACCAGAACCAACTGTCCGTCACCAGCTCCTGTCAGACCGGAACCGTGACCGTGACCGCCTCGCCACTGCCCAGGTGCAACAGGCCCTTGCCGGGGGTGACCGGGCCGCCGACCATGCTGCGGGTCGTGCGGATGCCGATCAGTTCGCCGGCGCCGGAGTCCTGCGGGGAGAGCAGGAGGCCGCGGCGGCCCTTCTTCGCCTCGACCTGCCAGCCCGAGAAGCCGCCGCAGACCTCTTCCTCGTCGCCACCGATGACCAGCGCGAGACCGCGGTCGGCGCCACGCTGGACGAGGCGCTTCAGCTCGCGCTCGCAGTCGCAGTCCTCGAGGACCTCGCCGTCGTCGACGATGACGACGATGGGCTCCTCGGGGGACGCCGACTCGATCGCCTCGTTGAAGTCGTCGCTCTCGATGTCGTCGTCCGTGAAGACCTTCAACACGCCGTCCCGGTCCGCGAGTTCACGCAGGGGCGACGGGCGCGGGGCCGCGATGACGAGACGTACGCCCTGAAGGAGGTACGAACGCGCCAGGTTGAGCAGCGCCGTGGAACGGCCCGACTTGGCCGGGCCCGCGACGACGAACGTCGGTACGCCCTGCGCGAGATCGGGGCCGAACGCCATGATGTCGTCGCCGCCGATACCGGCCAGACCCCACAGCTTCGTCTGCGCGACCGCCGGGTCCCGCATCTCCCAGGCCTCGTCGAAACCGATGCGGGAGGGCAGTACGTCCACCCGGAAGGGGCGCAGGTCGCGCGGGATCCCCGCATCGCGGGCCGTGGCCGCCTCGCCGATCGCGGCGAGCGCCGCGGCCTGCCCCTGACCCGTCACATCGTCGGTGAGCAGCGCGAACTGCGTCTCGGTGCCCGCCTCGTTCTTGAAGCCGCGCCCGGGCGGGATCTCCTCGGGCACCTTGCGCGCGTTGATACCGAGCATCGAGAAGTCGCTGCGGTCGGCGAGTCGCAGACCGTACTTCTCCTCCGTCAGCGAGGCCATCCGGCCGAGCAGCACCTGCCGGTCACCGGTGACGATCAGATGGATGCCGACGCTCGCTCCCTCACGCATCATCGTCTGCAACTCGTCCGTCAGCTCACCGTGGTTGTACTCGCCGAGCGTCGGCAGCCAGCCCTCCCACCGGTCGAGCAGCAGGACGAGATGCGGCAGCCGCTCGTCCTCGGCGGCGGACGCCCGCTGCTCGCCGATGTCCGCGAACCCCTTCTCGGACAGCAGGTCCTGACGTCGCGTCAACTCGCCCTTGAGACGCGTGACCAGCCGTACGGCCCGCTCCGTCTGGTTACGGGCGACCACCGCACCGCAGTGCGGCAGCCGCGTCAGGGCGTTGAGCGCGCCGTTGCCGCAGTCGATGCCGTAAATGTGCACGTCCGCCGACGAGTTCGTGCGGGCGAGGGAGCCGGCGATGGTCCGCAGGATCTGCGAACGGCCGCTGCGCGGCGCACCGCCCACGATCAGATGCCCGAAGGAGGAGAAGTCGACGACGACCGGGCGGCGGGCCTGGTCGGAGGGCAGGTCCTCGACGCCGTACGGGGCCGGGGGCAGCTTGCCCGGCGTCAGAGCGGCGACCGCAGGGACCTCGACCTCGTCGAGCAGCAGCGTCTCGGAGAGCGCGGGCAGCCAAGGGCTGTGCTGGGCGGGGATACCGAGCGAGCTGTTGGCGTCGCGGACCGCGTCCACGAGCACCTTGAGGTCGGTGATCTCCTCCTCCTCGCGCGCCTCGGCCTTGGGCTTGACCAGCGCGGCCCGCCCCAGGTCCTCCCAGGCCAGCGGACCGGCCCAGGGGGCGAGTACCTGCGGATCGGCGGCACCTGGCCGCCGCCCGCCGACGCGTCCCGACTGGAACGGCACGAGCGAGGCATGCCCGAGACGGACGTACGCCCGACCCGGTGTGCTCTTGCTGATGTGTCCGGCCTCGGGCGAGTCGATGACGTCGCTCGACTCGCCGCCGTCCGTCACGCGCAGCGCGATCCGGAGGTTGGTGTTGGCGCGGATCTCGGGAGACACGACACCACTCGGCCGCTGGGTGGCGAGGAGCAGGTGGATACCGAGCGAACGGCCCCGCTGGGCGATGTTGACGAGACCCGTCACGAAGTCCGGCAGGTCACGCACCATCGAGGCGAACTCGTCGATGACGATGAGGAGTCGGGGCACGGGCGCGTGCGACGGATCGCGCCGTACGAGGTCCTGGTAGTCCTCGATGTCCTTGGCGTCGGCGGCCGCGAGGATGTGCTCGCGCCGCTTCAGCTCGGCGCCGAGCGACTCCAGGGCGCGCTCGACGAGGTGCGCGTCGAGGTCGGTGACCATACCGACGGTGTGCGGCAGCTTGACGCAGTCCTTGAACGCCGAGCCACCCTTGTAGTCGACGAGCACGAACGTCATGTTCTCGGGGGTGTTGGCCACCGCGAGAGCCGCCACGATGGTCTGCAGCAGCTCCGACTTACCGGAACCGGTCGTACCCGCGATCAGACCGTGCGGCCCGTCCTTGCGCATGTCGATGCCGAAGGGGCCGTCGTACGACTCGCCGATGACCGCCATCGTCGACTGTCCGCCCATCCGCCAGCGCGCGGTGATCGCGTCGCTGGTCGGCGGCTCCAGCTGCAGCACGTCGAGCAGCCGGCTGGAGCCCGGCAGCGCCGAGTCCTCGGACTCACCGCTGATGTCACGGATGGGGGAGAGGGAACGGGAGAGCCGCGCGCACCAGGCCGGCGACACGAAGTCCGGCCGTACGTTCTTGACCCGGGCCGTGCCCGTCTGCTCGACGCGCAACCGCAGTTCGAGCGCCTTCTGCGTGCCCGCCTGCTGGTCGTCGGCCTCGGTGGCGTGCCAGGCCTGGAAGGAGGGGAAGCCGCCGGGCGCCGCCGCCTGCGCGCTCGTGCTCGCGGCGGTCTGAGAGGTGGTGTGCTCCTGCGGCTTCGGCTCCGCGATCACGATGGCCTGGCACTCGCCGGGCAGGAACCGTTCCTCGGAGTCGAGGCATATCGCGTACATGCTGACGGCCGGGCCCTCACGCAGCAGCCGTACCACCCCTGGCATGGACCGCAGACGCCGCGAACCATCCCAGATGACGACGATGTCCGGGTCGGTGAAACTTGTTGGGCGGCCATTCTGCTTGGCCGCCTTCTGGCGGCCGTCGAGGAGCTGGGTCAGCTCGCCGATGCGGGCGCCGACGGTCTCGGCGTCCGTACCGATGAGGACGTTGGCGTCCTGCGCGCCGGACGGCCGCGAGTGCGGCAGCCACCTCACCCAGTCCCAGCCGGGCTGGGCACTGTTCTCCGTCAGGACATAGAACTGCACGTCCAGCGGGCTGTGCAGGACAGCCGCCTGCGCGACGACCCAACGCCCCAGCGCCTGCGCCGAGTCGCCGGGTCCCGCGATGCCGACGACACCGCGCTCGCACAGCGGCAGCGCGACCGGGGCGTCCTCGATCTTCCAGGTGACCTCGCGCTTGTGGTCGTCCTGCTCGGGGTCGTCGAGCACGACCTCGGAGGGCAGTTGACCGGTGCCGACGCGCAGCAGCAGGTGGTCGGGGTCGGTGCGCCGCCGCTCCCACAGTCGCGTACGGGGCCCGGTGCTCATCGACAGCACGGTCGCCGGATCGGGAACGGCCTGCCGCCGGTCGAGCCGCTCGGCTACGAGAGCGTCCTGCGCATCCTTCTCGATCCGCTCCTTGTGCTCCTTGTGCTCCTTGACCTGCTTCGCATGGGACTTGCGCCCGTGCTTCTTGTCCATGAAGTAGTTGCCGAAGAGGATCAGCGGGCTCAGCAGCGCCATGATCAGGTAGTACCAGCGCTGGAAGATCAGTACGGAGACGAGGGCACCGACGAGCGGGGTCAGCGCCATCAGCCAGGGCAGCGGCCGGGCCTCGAAGTCACGGGGCGGGGCGGGCAGCTTGAACCTGGTCTGACGCTCCGGCGGCTGGAGCCGGGGCGGGCGGTTGTAGTCGAGGCCGGTGCCGTCCTCGGACCACTTGAGCGCGGCGTTCGGCGGGGAGTAGCGGTCGAGTTCGAGCAGGGTGTTGCCTACGGCGATCTGGGCGCCGAGGGGCCAGTCGGTGCCGTCGAGAGGCTCCCCGTCGAGGGTGACGCCTCTGTTGTCCTTGTCCTTACCCTTGTTGCCCCTGTCACCCTTCTCGTCCTTGCCGTCCTTGCTGTCCCTGTCGCGCTGATCGAGCAGCTCGCGCTGGTCGTCCTTGAGTTTCCCCTGTAGGGCGACTTGGCAGGTTCCGTCCGTTGCGATTGACAACGTCAGTGCGCGGGCGGGGAGTTCGGGGTCGTCGATGCGGATGGCGGACGCGGGTCCGCTGCCGATGTCGTACCGGCCTATCCCCAGCCGGTGCACGGCGCCCGCGGCGGGCCCGCTCGCGACCCGCAACTCGACGAGGCCGGTGGGTTCGCCGGGCAGACAGCCGGCGGGGTCGTGCAGACTGACGACGGCGCCCTCGCGCAGCGGGGAGGTCCCGATGGTGGCGTTCGGGTCCACGGGATGGCCGTCCACGTACGCGACGGGCGCTCCGCTGCTCGCCGCCTGGTGCTGCCCGATGGGAATGATCTGGGCCCCACCGCTGTAACCGACGTGCGCGGCCAGCTCTTTCGCGATGTCCCCCAACGAGGACTCAGGATCCGCGTCGAGCACCACGTCGGCGTTGGCGCCGCCGAGCGGATCGACGACGGTCAGAGTCAGGCGCACGATCGTCCTCCCCGTAAACCCTGTGACCCGTCCGTGGCCGCCTCCGGCCGCGGATCCCAGTGGTCACCGAACTGTGCAGTGACGATATCCGTTCCATGCTTCCCATGGGCAACGGCGTATGTGCCGGTTCCCTGGAGGCTCTTGACGGATCCGGGGTGTGCTCCTGCAAGCGTCCTGCGTAAGCTGCTGGCCCAGGCGGATGATCGCATCGTTCGCATCAGGAGCCACGGGGGTAGGCCCTGCGGCACGTCGAGTTACGGAGGACGCCACATGGCCGGCGGCAAAGACGCAGATATCACATATGACGAGATGCACAAGGCGGCTACCAAGCTGACCGACGCCAAGGACAAGATCGACGAGAAGCTGGACGCGCTCGAGCGCTACATCCAGGGCCTCGTCAAGGACGGCTACACCACCCGCAAGGGTTCGCAGGCCTTCGAGGACGCCTTCACCGAGTTCAAGAAGGGCGCGAAGGACACGATCGACGGCCTGACCGGCATGTCCAAGTTCCTCACGAACGCCGCGAAGGCATACGAGGACCTGGACCAGGAGCTGGCGAAGGGCGTCAAGGGCTAGTACTCGATTGGCGCTGCCTTGGGTTGGGCTCGGCCTCGGGTTGGGCTCGGCCTCAGGTCGGGCTTTCTCGGCTGTCCGGTGCGGTGGGGTGCGATTGCGCTCTGCCGCACCGGTTTGCGTTGGGCGGGCAGTATCGCTGTTCGGAGGGGCTGCTCCTCGATGGTCTGGGACGGGAAAGGTACCGAATGAGTCCGACCGAAAATGTCCCGTCGGAAGGCCCGCCAGATCCGCGAGAAACGTGGTCTGCGACATCCCGGTCGCCTTCGCCATCGACCGCGTCGACTAGTGGGTGTCGCCCTTCGGCGGCGCCGACTCCAGCGTCCTGACCACGACTTGCTCGACCTGGTCATCGCTGACCGTGCGGGGCCGGCCCCGACGCGGCTCGTCCACCAGCCCCTCCAGCCGGTGTTGAAGGAAGCGGCGGCGCCACTTGGAGACCATGTCCCGCGAGACCCTCAACTCTGTGGCCACCGCGGTGACCGTCCCGCCCTGCGCGCAGGGCAGGATGATCCGCGAGCGCACGGCCAGGGCCTGCGCCGTCTTACGACGGCGTACCCATCCGCGCAGCACCCGCCGTTCCTCGGCGGGCAGTTCCAAGGGCTCAAGCTTCGGACTCGGCATCCGCTCACACTGCAGACTGCCGACGAATTAACGACTCAGAACACTAGCTGAAAACCGAACGCCCAGATGCCGGGGAAGCGCCTGGATGCCCAGGCGCCGCTCAGTGAAACTCCGGGCGAAGTCACCCCGGTGCCCCTAATCGCCGGGCTGCCGCGTCTGGTTGCGAGCAGGGGCATTGTCCGGCGGGCTCGGGTGGTTCACGTCTGTTCTCTGAGCCAGAGGCTTCTGGCGAAGTCGTCGATGGCATCGAAGGAGGCTTCGAGG
This sequence comes from Streptomyces montanus, assembly GCF_005786655.1. Lineage (NCBI taxonomy): Bacteria > Bacillati > Actinomycetota > Actinomycetes > Kitasatosporales > Streptomycetaceae > Streptomyces > Streptomyces montanus. The sequence goes on along the minus strand of NZ_VBZC01000047.1, from coordinate 58,953 downwards.
AGGGCAGAGTCGGCGTCAGTCTCGACGATCATCATTCGTAATTACGGGCCTTCCGAACCACCTGCTTCAGTTCTTTCGTGAGCTGGAGCCGCGCCTCGGGGATGTCATCCTTTGGGAAACCGGCAGGGAGTTGAGACACGGATTTCCGTACGATTCGCTATTCCCCGACAGAGTCGCTCAATGAGCCGCCCCAGGAAGCCGGAGCGTCCGCGCGAAGTCGTCCAGGGCTTCCATTGCCGCTGCGATCACTTCCGGATCGTCGTGGTGCCCGCGGAGGCAGACGTCGGGGAGGCCGGGCGCGGTGTGCCAGTGGTACGTCACCGAGGTCATCATGATGGTGCGGTCCACGGGGTAGGAGCGTGTGACCCGGACCCCGTCCGAGCCCAGGTACGGGGAGGCGAAAGCGACGCTGCCGGTTCGCTGCTGCCACTCGGGGATCTCCGGGTGCGGCACCGTGAGCGCGGCGATTCCCTCGCAGGAGGCCGCGTCGGGGGCCTGGCAGTGGAAGCGGGTGGCGTGCATCACCAGCGGCATGAGCTGCAGTGGAACGGCGTGGTAGATGAATGCCTCGTCGGCCTGAAGCTTGTCCCGGAGCGTCACCAGCGTCTGCTCGTAGAAGTTCTTGTGGAACTTGCGGAGTTTGCGGGTGAGTTCGATGCCTTGGACCATGGCGATGCCGGTCAAGTGCAGGTCCAGCCACTCCTTGAAGTTCGCTTTGTCGATCTGGAGGTGGAGATAGCCCCAGAGGTCGGGGTTGGCATCCGTGTCGATGGGGAGCGGGGTGCCGAGGTCGGTGCTCCACAAGGTGCCGTCGGACATGAGGGGTCTCTTTCGTCGGGGGCGCGGGTGGGGGGAGCCTTCAGGCATAGCTCCAGCGGAACGTGCCCATCACGGCGTCGAACAGCTCCACGAGGGCGTCGGTGAATGCCGGATCCGAGTCGGGCGCGATCAGAGCGCTGAAGGAGAAGGTGAGGTACTTGTCGGGGGTGCTGTCCGGGACCGGCACGAAGTACTCGACCCGGCGGTGCGCGACCTCGATGCCCTGTGAGGTGCTGGCGGGGACTTCTCGTTCCGAGCGCAGGGCCGCGGTGTGGTCGAGCTCCCGCATCTCGGTTCCGGGGGTCTCGGAGGCGAGCGCCATCAGGACCGCTTCCGGCCCGCTGTCGGGCCTGACACGCGGGATTTCGATCGGTTCGGAGGCGACGATCGAGACGGGCAGGGTGATGCCGTGGAGGCGTTCGGTGGGGAGGTAGAGGGTGAGACCTCCCTTGGAACGGGCCCTGCGGACGACCTTCTTCATCTCCTTGGCGAGCTTCAGCCGGGCCTGCGGAATGTCGTCCTTGGGAAAGCCGACGGGCAGCTGCGCGACGGCCTTGCGGATGACGTGGTCCACCGCTTCGTCGGTGCCCTGGCGAAGCGGAATGGTGTCCCAGCCGGGCGGCGGGACCAGGTTGAAGCCGGCCGGGGCCCGGCGGTGCTCAGCGGTGGTCACGGCGCTCCTTGATTCCTTCCACGACAAAGGCGAGACCGACGAAGAGCGCCCACGCCGGTGCGGCGAAGATGCCCGGCCAGAATCCGAGGAGCATCGAGGGCAGGAAGAAGCCGCCGCCCATGGCGAGATCCCGTGTGAGGTAGGGCGGGCGGTCGTCGTACCGGGGGTACTTCACGAAGACCCAGACGAAGTGTAGGAGGCAGCCGATGATCCCGGCCTTATAGACGTTAAGCACGTCGTTCCTCAGGGACTGCGGCACTAGGAACAAGATCCCGAACACCGGAAAGACCAGGGGCATTCCGATGAACAGGGTCAGCCGGAGCCGACGGTTGGGGCCGGTGCCTAGTCCGGTGCGGGCCGCTTCCGCCTCGGCGATGCGCCGGGCCGAGTTCAGGTCCATGGTCGTTCCTCAGGGGTGAATGCGGACGGGGCAGTGGGTACTCCGTCCCCGGGGAATCCGCCTCGTTACCAGTGGGTGTCGGCGGCGGGCTTCAGGGTGTTGTCCTTCCAGTCGGAGTACCCCTCGTTGTACGGCTTCTCGCCGGTCCATTCCTTGGTCACGCTCGTAAAGTCGCTCTTGCCAAGCGACTTGTCCATGACGTCCATCCCCATGCCGGTCCAGGCGACGCCGAGGCTCACCTGGTAGGACTTGTACGCCTTGTCCGCGGCGGCCCCCGAGGCCTCAGGGAAGACGGACTTGTTCGCCTGCAACATCTTCGCCATGCCGGCCATCTCCTTGTCGCCGAGGTGCGCCAGCGTCGACAGCTTGCTGACCGGCAGCGGCTCCTTGGCTACCAGGCCGGCGTTCTGGGAGATGGACTTGCGCATGGCGTTACGGGCCGCACCGACGGCATTCTGCCCCGGTCCTTTCGGCATTTTGGTCATCGCCCGCCCCATGTCGTCCATGACGCCCTTGACGCCGCTGAGCCCTCTGCTCAGGCCGGCGGTCCGGGCGGCCTGAGCAGCGCCCACAGTGGCCTTGGCGCCGCTGGCAAGCTTCGCCGCGGCCCCAAGGCCACCCACCACGAGCAGCCCACCCACGACGTCGAAGATGACATCCGTCCAGGAGGCGTCGCCGGATGCCACCAGAAGGAGTCTGAGTCCGATCGTGAGCACCGCGATGCCCAGGACGAGCAGGTTCAGACCGGGAATGGCCAGCGCCAGGAAGCCAGCAAACGTCGCCACCCAGCCGAGAACATCGATGAAGGCCTTGATCGCGTCCGCGTTGTCGTGGACCCAGCCCTTGATGTTGTCCCACGACGAGTCTTCGATGACGTCGTCGATCTCGTCCTTGATCTTGCCTGCGTGGTGGTTGGCGCGGGTGTCGCGGTCGCCGGTGATGGTGTCCAGCTGGTTCCGGTATGTCCGTAGGGGGTCGTGGTCGGTTCCACTGTCGGATGGCTTGGGAGAGTCCTTGTCGCCGGAGTCAGCTCCCTTGGCTTTCTCGGCTTCGACCTCGTCCTGCTTCTCCTTGGCCTGGCGCAGGACGCGGTCGGCGTCGGACTGGAAGTCCTCCAGCTCGTTGGCCCAGGTGGTGAGATGGCCGTGGACGCGCTCGTAGCGACTGGCCACCTCCCGCATGTGCTTCTCCAGGGTGGAGGAGTCCTCGCGCAGGCGCTTGACGTACTTGCCCTTCAACTTGTCCTCGTTGCTGAGGGCCTGGAGATTCTTGGCCTGATCCCGCAGCTTCTTGGCGACCGACACCATGTGGCGGACCTCGGCGCGGATCTCCTCCGGATCGCCCGGTACCGGATCGGATTCGCAGAGCGGCTGCCAGTCGATCGGGCGGCGCTTGGATGTCGCTGTCGTCACTTCTTCTGCTTCTTGTCGTTGACCTTGCTCAGGTCGTCGTCGAGGTCCTTGAACGCCTTCTTGGTGCCGGCCACGAGCTTGCCGACCGACTCGATGCCCTCGATGAGTTTCGTGCGGTAGTCGTCCCAGTTGTCGACGAAATCGCCCATGGCTTCGGCTATCGCACCGGATCCCCAGTGTTCGCGCATGTCGTCGCGGCGGTTCTCGATGTCCTTGAACGTCGTCTTGAGCTGGCGGAGTCTCCGCTCGGACTCCGCGAGGAAATCGAAGTCCACCGTCAGGTCCGGGTCTGCCACTGAGGCCCCTCCCCCTGTGTGTGATCTGGCCGTTCTGCTCTCAGCGGTTGCGGACCTTCGGTGAACGCCGGTCTGTGAACGCGGCAGCAACGGGCAAAGTGCGGCGCTTCAAGTGGACTCCCCGTGAGGCAAAGGTTCAGTCAAGAGTAATGACGGTATCTATGTGGCGATCAGTTTGGCCACAGTGAAGTTCCTTGCACGGCTGGGCGGATGGGGAGGAAGCAGGGCAAGTTGATTGTGCTGCGGCCAGCTTGCACCTGTGCATGTGATGGCTCTGAACGCCGCGTGTGCCTTCGAGTCAGGATATGAGCTGTTGTGTGCCGGGTTCCGTGCGTTGCTTGAGCGACCAGCGCCGCGATGCTGTGATGTGGCCGTTCAGGCCTTGAGGTCCTCGAAGTGGAACTCGGGTTGGGTGTCCGGAGTGAACCGCGCCGCCGACTTGAGAGCCGCGGCCAGTTGTTCCGTGAGTTCGAGAGTCGGGTCGACCCCGCTCGCTTCGATGGAATCGATGTCTGCTTCGGGCATCCCGGCCCGGCGTGCCAGCTCCGATGTGGTCCAGCCCAGTTCCGAGCGCCGGTTGTAGACCGCCTGGGCGAAATCCATCCGCCGCCCCGCGGCGCGGTAAGCGGGGTCTTCGCGGTGCTCGGGCGGGACCTTCCAACTGGTATGGCATCCGCTGCTCATCGCGCCTCCTCGCCCTTACTGCAGACGTCGTGCTCGTCGGACGGAGGGTACTCGGCTGCGGGGGATGACAGATCTGGCAGATGTGTCATCCCCCGCAGCCAACATCCCGCCAGAGACACCCTGGGGTACACGGGCGCGTCTGCGGGAGTGGCGTATTGCCGAGCGTGTGTCGACTGGCGGCGCTACTCGGAGAACCCTCGCCCCGAACAGCCCTCTCACGTGGTACTGGCCGCCCTGGAGGGGTTACTGGTTCTGCGTGGAGGGGTGGCCCGCAGGCGACGTGTGCGGTGCTGGGGCGGGGTGGCTGCCGGCCAGGATTTCGATCTCTCCCCGGTCCTCGGTGACCGCGCCTTGCGCGTTGAGTTTGTAGACGCGGAGGGTGAGGCGGGAGCGGCGGGGGAGGGCTTCCAGGAGTTGGAGTGCGTCGGTCATGGGTGGGTAGTGGTGGGCGCACTCCGGGCAGGCGTAGACGTTGAAGCCGGGGCCCGTGGCCGCGTGGACCTCGTGGACGAGTACCGGTTCGCTCGTCGTGCACTGGCAGCGGGCGCACATCCGTACCGGTGGGCGGCCGTTCACCGGGCGGCCGCCGGGACGCGTACGCCGTGGATGTGGTCGGGCCCTGCGTCGATGCCGAGGGTTGCCAGGTAGAGGGCGTGGCGGCGCTCGCGTTGGCGGCGGCGTTCCAGGTGTGCCTCAGGGGTGCCGAGAAGGTACGGGCGCACCAGGGGGGAGGCCGAGCCGTCAAGTGGTGCGCTGTAGAGGGGGAGTCGGGGGCAGCCGGGTGTTGGAGCGTGTGCTGCGGGGCTCGTTGCTCGATGTCGGCCCCGCGGCTGTGGCGTTAAGCAGGTCAGGATCCATTCGAGGAGTCGGAGGATAGGGTTTCGCATGTCGGCGCTCCTTCGAAGCGTTCGGCCATGCCCCCGGACCGTCCCATCGGTCGCGGGGGTCTGCTGTTGTCTCACCGTAGGCTGACATGTAATCGCCTGTCTATACCTAGGCTATTAAAGGGGCTGCTATGCCTAGCTCCACGTGCCTACGTACAGTTCGCCTGTGTTCGAATTTGACCCCACCAGGCCCAAGTGGCAGCAGATTGCCGAGGTGATCCGCCAGAGGATCGCCAGCGGTGAGTACCCCGTGCGCGGGCTCATCTCCGAGGTGAAGCTGGAGCAGGAGTTCGGCGTTTCCCGGGTTACGGTGCGGAAGGCCACGGCCGCGCTGCGCGAAGAGGGCCTTATTACTACGACCCCCGGCATGGGCTCCTTCGTCGCCGACCGGTGAACGGCCCCTCGGCCCTCATGAAGTGACGCCGTGTACATACCTTCCAGCGCCCTCAACGGCAGCCGACGCCACCGCCTCGCCGTCGGCACGTTGCTCTTCGTCTCCATGCTGCTCGCCGGCGTGGCCCTGACCGTCACCGCGTTCCAGTCGATCGGTGGTGACGCGCCGCGGTGACAGCAGCGGGTGGTTCGGTATCGGGCTCGCTGTGGTGTTCGGGTTGCCCACCGTCGTGTGGCTTGTTGCGGCGGTGCTGCTCGTGTTCTTCCGGAGCGGGAGCGATGACGCCTCCGCCGCGTCCGCTCGTACGACCGCGCCGCCGAGGCCACGTCGCGACTGGGGTCCCATCGGCTGAACGTGTCGCCGTTGGCCAGCTATCCTCTACCGGACCTCGCGAGGAATGGGAGAGTCCATGTCTGTTGGATCAGGGGCCGGAGAGTCCCAGGCGCAGAATGGTGGGCGCTCGTTCGCAGGGAACCTCGCCTTCGGCGTGGGGCTGCTGCTCGTCCTCGCGACCATGACGCTGGGCGGCTATGCGGGCGTCGGCCTGGCCCTCGGCCTGTCGGATGACTCGTTCCTGTCGTCGGCGGTCCCTGACGACGGACGCAACGCGGTGGTGGTCGGGGGTATCGGCGGGGGTGGCATCGTGGGGCTGATGTTGCCGCTGATCCTGTTCGCCGCGGTCCGAGGGACCGAGGAGAAGCCCAGGCTCCGGCCCGGCGAGGCCCTGCTCAAGATGCTTGGTGCCCTCGTTGTCGGCGTCTATCTGCTGGTCGTGTCCCTGGTCGCCGCCCAGCTCGGGTGGATCCTCCCCAAGGGGCTCGTCACCCTGCTGAGCGTCTTCGTCGTCGGCTTCAGCTGGATGCCGCTGGCGCTGATCCCGTGGGAACGGCTCGGGCTCGGGGGCATGGCAGGCCTGATCGATGTCTCCCGCGATCGGGGCAGTTCGGATAAGTGAGGCGGCTCAGGCAAGCAAGGCCGTTCAGGCAAGCGAGGCGGTTCAGACAAGTCGGAGTGACGCCGCCAACTCGTCGGCCATCTTCCCCAGTTCCTCGCCCAGTCCCATAGCTCCCCACAGGAGCCGGCACTCCAGCGCGGTGGGGTGTGCCCGGGGCAGGACGTAGTGGGCCACACCTTCCAGTACCGAGCCGCTGTCTGCATCAGGGTCCGTCGGTTCCAGACGATGCACTCGCAGCGCGGCACCCAGGGGGAGTTCGACCTCCGTGATGCGCGGGGGCACGAAGTACGGTCCTTCGGCGCTCTCGGCCTCCGCTCGCAGCACATCCAGGCGCAGCGACTCGGACGGGACGTTCAACTCCCGTACGGAGTAGAACGCGACGACCCCGCTGTCCTGCGGCGTGAGAAGAGCGGCGCAGAGCGACTTCTGCCGCGCCGCCGCCACCCAGTACCAGAGGACATCCTGGGCGAACGCCTCGCGCCATTCGGCGGGTACGTCTGCCGGTACGTCTGCCGTGAAGTGTTCGTCGGCCACCGACCGCGCCCATGCGTCGGGTTGCTGGGTGGTGAGGTCGAGGACGAGCCAGTTGTGCGGGGCAGGGAGGGTGACGCGGCACTGCTGCCAGTCCGCGTCCGCCGCGGCGCCCGCTCCGGCCGCGCCGCCTGGCGCGTCCGCGGTGTCCCGGGTATGCATCAGCCGCTACCTCCCGGCCAACGAAGCATCGGGCCCGGTCACATCGATGTCGTTGCTCTCGAAGAGCCCGATGAAGCTGTTGGTGTCCGAGGCCGCCCCGGTGCCGGTCGCCCCGATGGCCCAGGAGTTGTACTGCATGGCCTGTTTGAAGGCGTCGGGCGTGCCGATGAAGCTCAGATCCGCCGGATCGATGTTCTTGATGCGAGACAGTTCGTCGACCATCCCGGGGCCCGCGTACATGCTGGCCAGGCCGCGTGCCCCGCCCGCGTTCCAGGCCCCGCGGGCGGCGGCGAGGTTGTCGCCGGCCTTGAACAGGTCCCGCCAGTTGCCCCGGATCGTGCCGAGGTCGTCGGCGAAGGACCGAGGCAGGCCTCGGAACGCGGCGCCCAGGGACACATTGGGCAGCGCGGCGGTCGTGGTCGCTCCGGCGCGCGAGCCGACCATCTCCACGACCAGTGCGCGTCGCGCCGCCGAGCTGAGACCGGGATGCCAACCGCGTACGTACTGCGTCGCCGCGGTCCAGACGCGGCTGCGGCCGACCGTGGCGGCCATCTTCGCTCCGGCCGAGAAGACGCGCCCGATTCCGAAGGTCGCGAGGCCCAGAACGTCCATGGCGACGTCTCCCCACGACCCGTCGCCATTGATAGCGAGGAGCAGATGGCAGACGAGGGATATCGCTGTCGCGATCAGCGCGATGGTGCCCAGTACGCCGGCGATCGCCTGCCCGATGATCGGGATCCAGCCGACCAGCAGTGCCACCAGCCCGCAGACGGCCGCGACGGCTCCCGCGATGTCGGCGACGATGTTCAGGGTGTCGCGCAGCTCGTCCAGCCAGGAGTCGTTGAGGTCATCGCTCTCGGTGATCTCATGGATCCGCTTGGCGGCCGCGTCCCCTGCTGTGCTGTGGCGGCTCTTGAGCGTGGCGAGCTTCCCGCGCAGCCCGTCCAGGTCGCCCTGCAGGTCCGTCACCTTGGTGTCGAGCTTCTTCTGCCCGCCCTCGTCGGTGTCCTTGGGCGGGTTGTCCGCCTGGGACTTGGCGGAGGAGAGATCGCCGCTCTTCGTCTCCGCCTGTTCCAGAAGCCGGTCCGCTTCGCCCTGGATCGTTTCGAGTTCGGTGTAGTACTCCTTGAGAGCGGCACCTGCCTCGCTGTAGCGGTCGTGCGCCTTGCTCACGGTCTTGGCCGTGTCGTCGGCCTTCTCGGCGAACTCCCGTCCCGCATCGGAGTCCCAGCTCTTCTGGTCTCCGAGGCGGCGCAGTGCCGCGGCCGCGTCCGAGATGGTCTTCGCCGTGGCGGTGAAGCGCTTGGAGAGCGCCTGGAGGTCGTAGACGTCACCCGGCACCGGGTCGTCGCTCTCGCCCAGTACCTCCCAGCGGTAATCGGCCGGGCGGGTCACTTCTTCTTGTCCTTGCCGACGAGGGCCTTGTAGAGCTCCGTGTCGATCTCGGTGTACGCCTCGCCGGCCGTCTTGGCCACCTCGCCCAGGCCCTTGATCTCCTCGATCATCTTCTCGCGGTTGTCGTTCCAGCCGTCGGAGAACTCCTGCAGCCGTTCCTGCAGCAGGTTGTGCCCGACCGTGCGCCGGTCGTAGGAGTCCATGAGCTTGTCGAGCCCCTCGAACTCCGTGGCCACGGTGCGCAGTCCGACCCCGGCCGTGTGCAGATCGTCGGTGGAGACCCTGAGTCGCTTGCTCATCCCTGTTGCCCCCGTGGTTTCCGTGGTTCCCGTGGTTCCCGTGATTCATGAGTGCTTTTTCGCCAGCGCAGAGTACCGGCGACCGCGTCGAAGAGCTCCACCATCGCGTCCGCGATCGGTTCCAGTGGCGTGCTGAACGTCAGCATCAGCACCTCGTCCCGATCCGGTACGGGGACGAAGTACTCCACGATGGTGTCCTCGAACTCGGTACCGAGCCGCCGGGCTTCCCGGGTTCGTTCACCGCGCCGCCGACGCGCCGCGCGCCCGGCGGCCGGCAGCCGCACCGGAGTCACCTCGCCCTTGCCCGCCAGCGCCGCGACAGCGTCAAGACTGTCGAATCGCTGGTGGAGTTGGGAGATCAGCAGTGACGCGGACAGAGGGATGCCGGCTGCTTCCAGGAACGACAGATAGAGGACCACGCCCCCTTTGTCGGCCCCCGCCTCGGCGGCACCCAGCAACTGCTCCTCGGACTGGCGGCGCAGCACCGGCTGATCGTCCACACCGGCGAACTGCCTTTTCATCAAGGCGCTCACGGACGCTTCCCGGCGCTCCAGAGGCTGGAGCGGAATGCGATACCAGTCCTCGGGGGTGATCAAGCCGAAGACGTTCTCGCCATCGGCGTGGGCGTCGGCGTTCCGGTCGGACGGCTCGGTCTGCTGCATGCTGACCGACGCTATCCGGGGGGTACGTGTTTTAGCCACAGCGAACTTTTCCGCAAGTGTCGTGAGGGACAGCAGACGGGGTCAATTCGGACCGGGTTGGCCGACGTCCTCGGTGCCGGAGCGTCCCGGGCTCGGGCCACGAAAAAGGCGATCAGCATCGGTAGTTGCTGAAGACCCAGCTGAGGGAAGTCGAGGATCCGCGGCCCCACTTGCCGCTGTCCTGGGCTGCAACCGAGAGAGCGGACCTTGTGCGTTTTCCAGGACTTCCAGTCCGGAGGAGGGCGACGCATCGGGCGTGCAGGGACAGGGGGGGCGAGGGCTGATCGTCCGGTTCTTCGGACGGTCGTGGCCACAGGCCTCGTGGTGGCGCTGGGGGCAGGCTTCCCGGCGGGCTTCCCGGCGTACGCACCTTGATTGCGGCTCGCGCCCGGCTTCTCGGACGCGGCGGGGCCGAGGCGTGCGATCCGTACCGCAGGCTCCGGGCTCTGCTGTCAGTCCCGCTCCGGGGTCGTGGAGGCCGGGAAGGTGCGCGAGAAGTCACCCCGCCCGACCAACTGCGCCAGCCCGCCGTCCGGGTCTTTGAGGAGCGAGCCGTAACCCGTCCTCGCCCAGAGGCCGTCGGACAACTCGAAGTACGGTAGCGGGCGGCCGTCCTCCGTCGTGTCCATGAGGACCTCCGGGGCGCGGCGCGTTCGCACCGCCTCAGCGCAACTCGTGCAGGCCGCCACACGGAGTGATTCGCGGCGGCCCAGGGCGCGCCAGGCGATGCGGTCGGTGGCGCGGCCGTGGAGGGGGTTGAAGAAGCAGAGGGGGAGCGGGGTAGGGGTGGCCTCCAGGGCGTCGCGGCCCTCCGCGGCCAGGGCCAGGACACCGGCCAGGTCCGGGAGACCGCGCGCCGCGTCGAGGACGGTGCCGGCGGCGGCGTAGGCGTCGAGGGCGCTTTGCAGGCCGGGGGTTGAAGGGGGCGCCGACTGGATCGACTCGCCCAGGGACAGGACCTCTGCCTCTGCTCGGCGGCGAACGTCCGCCTCGTCGGCCGTGCGGGCCGCGGTGAACACCGCCCGCGGGTACGTGAGGCGGGCGAGGCGGGCGCCCCTCCGACGTACGAAAAGGAAGGTGACGAAGCCGGCCGCGAGCGCCGGCACAGCGACCAGTGTCGGCCAGAGCCACGATGAAGTGGCCTCGCCACGAGGGGACTTGGGCGTTGATGCGGAGTCGCCGCCCTCGCTGCCCTCACCGCCCAAGTCCTTTGTCGCTTCTTCGTAGGCGTTCGTCCCGTCGCCGTCCTCGATCAGCTCGATCGCCTTCGCCGTCCGGTCCGCCAGGCCCGCGTCGTCCATTTCGTCCAGGAAGCCGACTGTGGCGACCGCGTCGTCCGCCTGGTGGGCCTCGCCAGGCCACTCGTAGCCGTTGAGGGAGTCCGTGAAGTCGCCGTCCGTGGTGATGAGGATGAGGTCGCGCACGCCGAGGCGGTCGTGGACGATCTCCGCGAGGGTGGACGAGTCGCCGTTGAAGGAGTCGCCCTTGGTGAGGGGCGTCAGAGCTACCTTGACGGGCAGGCCCGTTCGCGCGATCTGATGGGCCAGCTCCTTCTGGCGGGCGGGTGGGACAGAGCCTTCGTACGACGGGTCGACGTACACGGGTGACTCGCGCAGGGCGGTCGCGATGCGCTCGCCGGGACTCGGGTCCTTTGCCCAGGAGGCCGGGGCCGCCGAGATGAGCAGTACGGTCACGCAAGCGGCGAGGAGGGCTGAGAGGCCGGCGTGGACTCGCTTAGCGGACACTGACGAACTCCCGTACCTTGTCGATGAGTTGGGGAATCCCGTTGCGTACGGCGGGGAGAGGGCCCGTGGCCTCCTCGTACGGCATGCGCTCGCCGTCCCCCTGTCCTCCCTGCCCCGGCGGCAGCGTCATCCGAAGCGTGTGCACCGTGCTCGGCTCGACGATGGCCGTCTCGCGGCACGGCTGACAGACGGGGAGCAGGCGCCTGCGTACGGTCTCGGCCGGGCCGGAGACGCGTAGGTGATGGCGGCTGACCGCCGGGCCGTGCAGGGGGTTGAGGCCGCAGCACAGGTTGTTCGTGTCGCCGGTGAACGCCGCCCGGCCGGCGCGGGCGAGGACGATGACCGCCACGAGAGACGCGGGGTCCACGTCGTCGTCGGCGAGGGCGTCGATGTCGCCGTCGACGAGCAGCATCGCGGAGTCGAAGCAGTCCCAGGCGCGGATGTCTGCCAAGGGTTCGGCGCCGGCGCCGACGGGGTTGGGAACCTGGTCCTCGGTGAACATCCTTGCCAGTTCACTGAGTTCGGTCTGCGCGGTGCGGCGCAGATACGCGGTGGACGGATCGGTCGGCGCCTCGAAGGGGAGCGCTGCCGTGGGCAGGGGTGCAGGGTTCCGTCGCCGCAGCACCGCGCCGACGATCCCGAGCACGCCCGCGACGATCGCGAAGACGAGCAGCGCGGCAAAGGCACCGACGAGCAGCCCGGGCCAGAAGTCGCCGGAGAAGAGCGGGCGGAGGGCGTGGCTCTCGATGGGTTCCGGCTTCAGGTCGGGGTCGGGGGAGTTGGGGGCGTCCGTACGAGGTGTCTTGTCGAGGAAGGTCATGAGCCGGTCTAGGCGTTCGCTGAGCCGATAGCCGTCTGACTCGCCCGACTCGCCGGAGTCGTCACCGTCGCTGATGGAGTCCGGCAGGTCGAAGAGGAGGTGGTTGTTGTCGAGCCGCAGGCCGTAGCTGACGACGCTGATGCCGCCCTCGAGCGGGTCCGCCACGACGTACACGCCGTCCTTGCCCACCTTGGCGTGCACCGCCTCCGCGAAGACGTACGGGTCACCGGCGGACTCGTCCTCGTACATCTGCGGGACGACGAAGACGAAGACCGGGCCTCCGCTCCTGGACCTGCCGAACTCGCTTATACGGTCGCGTAGTCGGTCTTTCTCTCCGGCATCGAGAACCTGCGGGCTCTCCGGATCCGTGTAGACCGGATCCTGCTTCAGCCGTGCCGCGACCCGCTCGACCCGTGCCGACAGATCGGCGGCGGTGGGCGTCCGCGCGGCGCTCGACGTGGTCTGGTCGAAGGTGAGCCAGGCGGTGAGGGCGATCGCGACGGCGGTGAGGAGCGCGACGCCGGCCACCGCACCGCGGGGTACGCGGGATGCGGCGGCTCGCGGCTTTGTGCTGCCCGGCTTCGCTGCGCGCGCCGAGGGCAGACGGCGCCGCCAGCGACGTACGAAAGCTGTGAGCAGCAGCATCAGCAGAGGTACGCCGACGACCAGGATCCCGGTGAGGAAGGACTGGTTCTCGCGGTCGGCCGGGCCGATGTACAGCTGCTCGGGTTCCTCGCCCCCGTCGCTTCCGTACTTCTCTCGCGCCGCCTCCGCCCGCGCGGCCGCCTTCTCGCCGCCCTGCGCGACGACTTCGGCGAACCGCTCGAAGCTGCGCAAGGGCCCCGCGTCATAGGGCAGTTCATAGAGCGCCGCCGTCTCGGCATCCGCGGCCGGCGCCCGCACCCCGAACGCCACCGCGTTCGTGACGCCCATGTAGTCCACCAGCACGTACAGACCGTCCCGCCCGAGCCGGTCGTGCACCGCACCGAGCAGCGCGTCTCCGTTGGTGGTGGACTGTCCCGGAAGGACGAGGACGTAGGTGGGTACGCCTGTGCGTTTGGCGAGCCTTGCGAAGTCGGGGGCGGTGGAGTGGGGGATTTCTCGCGGGAGTTGGTCGGTGACGTAGACCGGGTTGGCGCGGAGACGGTCGGCTAGGTGGGCGGCCTGGCTCGTGTCGTCTGCGGCCTGAGGCGAGGCTTGTGCCGGGGTGGCGGTAGCGGCGCCGGTGGCGGTCCAGAAGGCGCACAGGAGAAGGAGGACGACCCCGAGGACGTGCCCCCGGTGCATCCGGTGCCTCAGGCGTACGTCGCCCGATGCGAACGCCGTTGCCCGTGCGTACCGTACGTCCCGCATGCCCCGTGGTCTCATTCGCGGCACTCTACTTATCCGTTCGCTTCAGCGAAACGGGTGTCGGCCGGCCACGGTTCTACGGCTGATCCTTCGGCTCCCGCTTCGGGCGCGGGTGAAGATATCCGCTGACCGTGCCCCAGAGGATGGTCACGAACATGACTCCCGCGCCGACGGCCAGCGACGACAGCCCGAACGTCGCCCGGTTGTCCTGGATCGTGAGGTACGGGCTGTCGGCGGATACGTATCCCTCGTCTATGAGGTACGTGCCGACCAGGAGAGCGAACGCGCCGCTGAGGGCGACGACGACCAGGAAAACGGTGCGCGCACGCAGCCAGACATTGACCAGTGCTCCGATGGCGAGGACAAGCGGAAACGCCGCACTGACCAACCGGTCGTCGTACGGCACGAGTTTCGAGGCGAACCACGCGCCGACGGGAACGCCAGTCACCGCGAGGGCGAGGACAGCGGCACCTCGCCAGGCCGCCCCGAAGGCTGTGCGGGGTGACCACGTGTCGTCGGTGCTTGCTTCGCGCATCTCGTCGCTCGGTGGGCTCAGCTCGGACTGCGGCATGGGGGCCTGACTTTCGTCGATCTCGTTCGCCGGCACGGCGTGATGTCCTGAGTCAGGTCATAGAAGTGACCCGCATTACAGTTCACCCGGTTCCGGCACCGCCGGGTCACCCGAGGCGTTCATCAAAATCCCATGCGTATCAAGAAGACCCTTTCCGGCTTTGGCAGGAGTGCAGGACTCGACGAGGACGATTCCGCTGGGAAGCCTGATGTACAGGGGTGGCTGTGCGGTTTCGGGGAGGTTGGACATGAAACGGGACACTCGCCGGCGCTGTGCTTCCGTCAGGGCACTTTCGGGAAGTGCCTCCACACGTCCGGAGAGGACCCCGGCGATTCTCTCGGCGTTGTTCGGATTGCCCGTGAAGAGACGGATCCAGGACTGATCAGTAAACGTGATGCGTACATCGGCGCCGATTTCGCTGAACTCCATGTGCCGAGCCCCGGCGATGGACTCCCGTGGGAACTCACCCAGGACGTCGGCTTCGTCGAGGGCGCCGCTGTGGGTGCCGAGGAAGAGCAGTCGTCGGCTGGTCAGCACGAGATCGGAGCCGTATCCCTCCGGACGTCGCCCGGGGTCCAGTTGCCACGGCACCGTACGGGCGAGGGCACCGGAGGCGGCCCACATCACGGGGAAGTCGTGGACCTCGTTCTCGGGTTCCTCTGGTTTTCCTCTCCCGGATACGCCACCAAGAGGTGAGCCGGCGGCGCCACCGATGTTGGCGATGAGGTTCGCGATCAGCGGGATACCTGTGAGGAAGGCTCGGCCGGTGCGGCGGGCGGCCTGGTCGCCCGCCGTGCGCGGGGTGAAGACGGGGCCAGGAGGCCACCCCGTCAACTCGTCCTGGATGTCGTTGCGTTCGAGGTCGCGGAACCATCTGCAACCGGAGACCGTGGGAGCCACACCGGTCGCGAATTTGACGGTGATGCGGAGAAGTAGGTGTTCATCGGCGGCGGGATACCAGTCCATCAGTACGTCATTTCTCCTGAGATTCCCCGTGGGCGAATTCGGTCGAGTCAGCCGAGCTGACCACTCTGCGCGGGCGACACCGGAAATTCCAACGATCCAACAATTCCGGCAATAGCGTGCGTGAACTCGTCCCACTGTGCCAGGGAAGCCGTATCCAAAGTGATCACAACGGTGTACGGGCCGGTCGAAAAGGGGACGTGCACCTGAATCTGCCCCATCGTCAGTTCCTCGTCGTTGCCGCTCTTCGTGTACTCGCCGTCCACTATGAGCTTACGGAAGGAGATCAGCGAGACTGCGGGACCACAGGGCAGGTCGAGCCAGGTCACGTCGCGCAGGGGATCAGGGCTGTGGATAGCGAAGATGCCCTGGGCGACGACATCCTGGTCCGTCTCGCCCGACTCGAACACAGCCACGGTGAGCGAACAGTGTGCTACGCCGCCGTCTCCGATGTCGTACAGGCCGATACCGAAGAATGAGACGCCGGCTGACGACATCTCCTGTGCTGTCGCGCTGTACACAGCGCTCATGGCCTCCCACAATGACTCCTCGCCTCGTGGGTAGATGTCCCGGACCAGCCTCGCTACGGCTTCCGTCCGCTCGGTCTCGTCCAGGGAGACCTCGATTGCGTGCATGCCCTCGGGGAGCCGAATGGTCATGGGCGGTAGCGCGATGCCTTCCACGCCCAGGACCTGGACTTCTTCGGCGTTGTCCATACTGTGGCTGTTTCTTTCTTACGGGCCGGTGGTGATCGAGTACGGACGCGCTCAGTTTCCGTAGTCGTTGTGGGCAATGGTGTTGGCCTTGTGACCGGTGAGCCCCGCCTTGATGGTGGCGTCCAGGGCACGACCCGCGTTCCCCATCGGCGCGATCACTTCAGCGCTCTTGACGAACGGTAGCTTTGATCCGATCAGGTTGATTCCCTGAGTACCGAGCCATTGCCCCTGGCGGATGTTCTGCAGCCCGCTCTCGACGGCGAGAGCCGTACGGCTGCCGCCTTCGCCGAGTTTGATGACGGGAATGGTCTTCGCGGGACCGAAGAGAACGAACATCTTGCTGGTGGCCTGAGCCCCTTCATAACCCGAGCCGAGCTTGGCAGCGCGTGCCATCGCGTTGGTGCCCTTGGCGAGCTCGGCGGTTCCGGTGAGTCCCTTGATGCCGGGAAGGATGCCGAGTGCATCGAACCCGATATCGACCCAACTGACATCCGCACCAGCCGCTTTGGCCACCAGGTGGGTGAGCAGGGCCGCTCCGCTCGTGACCATCGCCGCGGCGGCGAAGATCGCCCCGATCGGTTCGAAGGGAGCGGTGATGATGGCCAGGACGCCCAAGGCGCTGCTGATCAGACTCAGTACATCACCGATCTGTTTGATGAGGTCGGCGTGCTCCTTGAGCCAGTCACCGACGGCGTCCCACGCTTCGGCGACCCCCTGGGTGAGCTTGTCCCAGAACCCGGGCTCGTCCGGGGCGATGTCGCCGGCCTTGTCGAGCTCCTTGCTGATGTTCCCGGCGGCCCGCTTGTACCGCTCTTCGAGGTCGTGGACCTTGCTGGTGACCTCGTCCACCGCGCCGGAGGCCTTGCCGAGAGCCTCGCTGCCCTTGCCGTCGCCCTTCGCATCGGATTTCTGCTGGGCCGTCTCCTTGGCTTCCAGCTTCTCCCCGGCGGACTTCTCGAGCCGGTCCGCCTCATCCTGGAAGTCCTGGAGCTCTTTGGCCCATCGGTGCAGCGCGCGCGAGGCCTTGTCGAAGGAGCCGTGGCTCTTGCGGATGAGAGGGGTGACGTCCTTCCCGACGTACTCGGTGAAGGCGACTGCTGTCCTGCCCTTCCAGGCGCCGGCCTCGATCCGCTCCAACTCATGCAGAGTGGTGCTGAGTTCGCTCGCCAGCCCGCCGAGCTTCTTGGCGAGGTCCCGGGTGTCGTCGACGTCGCCGGGCGTCGGGTCCCAGCCTATGTTCGGAAAGGCGGGGCGCTTGCCTGCCACGTCTACTTGCCCTTCTTCTTCGTCGACTTGAGGGACTCGGCCAGATCGTGGTCGAGCTTGCCGAACTCCTGGCCTATCTTGTTGATCATCTTCACGGCGCCGTGCGTGTGCTTGCCGAGCTGTTTGATGCCGTAGCTCCAGTCGTCGGCGAATTCGTGGATCTCCTCAATGAGCTTGCTCTCGCCCACCGCCGATCCGTCGGCGCCGCGGAGTGTGCGGCGCGCGGTGTCCATCCGGTCGCTGATCGTCGAGAAGGTCTTCTTCAGATCCTCGAAGACGGTGTCTTCAAGGCGCAGGTCGCTCATGCTCTGGTCCGGGTTTCCTGAGTGGTTCGTCAGTGGGGGGGTGGTGTTTTCAGGAGGTGAGGGATGGTGTCCTTAAGAGGAGGCAGAGCTGCGGCCGGCTCCGTGGGGTGAACCGGCCGCGCGTCACGTGCTCCGCTCGCTCAGCGGTTGATGGACTGGATTTCTTCGACGGTGACGTTCTGGACGGCCTCGATCGTGCCGTCGGGCAGGTTGACCGCTCCGGCCTGGCCGGTGCCCGTCCAGCTGATCTCCCAGGTGAGTTGTGCCTTGAGAGGGAACGTGCCGCCGTTGGAGGAGCGGCGGTAGATGATGCCGCAGGGAGGGGTTTCCTTGGACTTGCCCTTGGCGTAGGGCTCGCCGATCTTGCCGTCGACGATGGGGCATTCGCCGTTGGCGGGGATGGTGGTGGCGTCTTCGGTGCCGGGGTCGAGGGTGAGGGACTTGGGGGTGGCGGTCGTTGTCGCCTGGATGTTGAATCCGGGGACGTTGATGGCCGCCGTGGCCTGGACGTCGTCGAAGACGGCGTCGTCGAGCCAGGCCCAAGTCGGCAGGTTCACCTTCGTGTTGCCGTTGGGAGCGAGCGTGACCTTGGTGCCGGGGAGCTCCATGTGCTGGTAGGCGAGGGCGGCAAGCATCTCCGGAGTGATGGCCTCTTCGTACTGGGGCGGCGGGGGCTCGCCGTTGTCGACCCAGAAGGGGAGGTCGCTGCACGAGTTCCGCTTGAGGAAGTCCGGCTCGTTGGGGTTCTCGACACCGGCCCAGAACATCCCCTCGCCGTCCTTCTCGACGTTGTAGTCCTTGTAGCCAGGGGTGTCGGTCCAGCCGTACTCGTCCTCGTAGTGGCGCTGCATCTCGCCGAACGCCGCGCCCGCGCTGCCCCCCATGCCGGGCGTGTTCTTGGCGTTGTCGATGTCCTTGGACATCTTCTTTTTGAAGTCCTTGGCGCCGAGGTAGGGGGCGTACCAGCAGGGCGGCGGATCCCAGTTGATGTCGGAGGACGTCACGTTCCCGGCGCTGCCGTCCTTGGTGACGGCTCCGGAGTACTGGACCTGTGCGGCGGCGTAGATGCCAGTGCCGTCTCCGCCGCCTCGTTCGTCGGTGCTGGCGCCCTTGCCGTTGCCCGTCTGCTCGGCCGCGTAGGCCGGTTCCGCGAGGATGAGGGAGCCGAGGGCCAGCATCAGGGCAGCCGTGCCGGTGCTGAGGGTCGTACGCCGTGATCTGTTCACCGGCACTTCTCCGCCTTCGTCTCGACGAACACCTTGGATGCCTGCCACAGGCCTTCACTGGTGGGGGACTTGACCATCACGATCTTGAAGTAGTCGAAGTCCGCGATGCTGGGCGTGCTCTTCAGGACCTTCCCGGTCTTGACCTCTTTGCCATAGAACTTGCTTGAGTCCGCGCAGAACGCGACCTCCACCGAGTTGCCGTTCGGGGCGGACCGGGTGGTGGCCTGGTAGTGGCGCCGGGTGCCGGTGGCCGTCCAGCCGCCGTCGACCCTGCTGTCGATCTGCGTCTTCGCGTAGTGCAGCCCCTCGCCAGTGGAGTAGGCGGTCACGGCCCCGTCCTTGGACGTGCGCTTGTCGACGCCCCGGTAGATGGCGCGGAGGTAGTTGGCGGCGTCGGCCATCGCGGCCGCTTCGTTCTTGTTCTTCGGCTTGTCCCAGTCGAAGACCAGGTTCATGTCCTTGGGCAGGGACACGTCCACGCCGTCCGGCTTGTCCTCCGCCGGTGCAGCCGCGGGGGCCGCCGACTTCTCCGGCTTCTCCGCTCCCTGATCGGCTCCCGCGATCTTGTCGTTGTCCTTCGACTTACCGTCCCCGCCGCCGCAGGCCGTCAGTAGTAGGACTGCGGTTGCGGCGAACGCTGCTGCAACGGGCAAAGTGCGGCGCTTCACTGTGATCTCCCCGTGAGACATGAATCCAGCCAAGAGTCATGACGGTATCCGTGGGGCGAATGGTTTCGCCACAGCGAACTTCCTTGCACGGCTGGGCAGATGAGGATGAACCGGGGCAGCTTGATTGCTCTTGTGGCCTGATCGTGTCTGGGCGCACGGTGACCCCGACGCCAGCCTCGTGTACGGGCCGTGGGGTGGGGTGTTGCTGCCTGTGGGGGTTGTGAGTTGCTTTCGTGACGAGGGTGCTGCGGCCCTGTGAAAGTTGCCGATTCTTCCCGTCGTGGAGGTCTCTCGTGGGTGATGGCCCGCGCCTCCTGAAAGGCCAGGGACCTGAATCGGGTCAGGTGGGTCAGGGAGCGGAATCGCTGACGTGATTCGTCCGCGTTGACGAAACCTCGACCCCTGAAGGCGGCAGCTGACGCGGTTTCATCAGCATCCGCAGCTCCTGCTGCGCGTCGGGCGAGTAGTCCTCCCAGTGGTACTTCATGAGGTCGACTTCAGCGCCGTCCGTGTCCATGAGCATGTCCCGGTCGGAGTGACCGAAGAACCCGTCGGCCGCGCTGGGAGCCAGAGCGGCGACCCGGCAGCAGCCGCACGGGTTCCGGGTGATCACGGGAGGTCCGGCGTCCGGTGCGTGCGCGGCCGCGAAGGCCTCGGCCGTGCTGCGCTGGGCCGGGGTGAGCGAGTCCAGGGGGACGAGGTCGGGCTGGTCGACGATGTGGCGCGTGAGGCGTTCCCGGCGGAGGCAGTTGAGCCGGCACCAGGAGCCGTCGGTGAAGACGACCTTCACGTCGTTGGTGCCCTTGAAGTCCCGTCGCTCGATCGTGCCGATGGTGGACCGGGGTGTCTCCCACAGCACCTCGTCATCGACGATCTCTCGGCGCTTCTCGCTGAAGGGAAGGCCCACGATGACCAGTCGGCGGTCGGTGACGATCGCGTGGGTGCGGTAGTGCTTCTGCTTCGCGCGTCCGGGGTCCAGCTGCCAGGGAAGGGTGCGGGCGATCGTGCCGGGCGCCGCCCACATCACGGGGAAGTCCTCGACCTCGTCGGCACGGTCGCGGGAGGAGTCCGAGCCCGAGCGTCGGCCGTCGCCTCCGACGCCGCCTCCTCCCTGGGAGGTGAGGATGCCCACGATCACGACGCCTACAGCGATCGCTCCGCCCTTGAGGACGTTGCGCGCCAGCGAGCCGCCGCTCGAACGGGCCGTGTAGACGGGTCCCTCCGGCCAGCCCGCCAGCTCGCTCTGGATGTCGTTGCGCTCGGTGTCGCGGAACCAGCGCATACCTCTCACACTCATCGCCGCGCCCGAGGCGAAGGTGACCGGGGTACGGGCGAGCAGGGTCTCGCCCGGATCGGGCTGCCAGTAGTCCATCTCTGTGCGTATCTTCCGGGACGGCGGCGGGCTGACGCTTCAGGAGTGGATTGTGCCAGCGCCTCACGCTGCCACGTCGCCTCGGTGGCAGCAGAGCCCCGCGGCCCGATCCGTAAGAGCTCAAACGCCGTCTCAGGTAAGGCGGCGGCCGGTTTCCGCGTCCGCGCAGTGCAGTCGGTTTACCCTCCGGTCCCGGGTTCTGGACCGGAACAGCACTCGGTCGGCGCCGAGTGGGATCGGCAGGTTGTCCGACACATCCGTGGTCGCCGCCCACAGCACTCGGCCGTCGCGGACCGCGGCCACCGCCTCCCAGTCAGCGACGAACAGATGTCCTGGACCAGCTGTGATCTCCGTCGG
The DNA here is from genome assembly GCF_005786655.1 of Streptomyces montanus. Classification (NCBI taxonomy): domain Bacteria; kingdom Bacillati; phylum Actinomycetota; class Actinomycetes; order Kitasatosporales; family Streptomycetaceae; genus Streptomyces; species Streptomyces montanus. The sequence goes on along the minus strand of NZ_VBZC01000047.1, from coordinate 37,989 downwards.
CCGCAGCACAGCCCGGTTCCATCCGTCCGGGGTTGCCACTGCCAGCCGTCGCAGCCCGCGTCGCGCGCCGACCTTGGCTGCGTACAGCCGCCGGCGCAGGGAGAGGGCGTACACCCAGTCGCCGACGCACACCGCCGAGTGGGAGAAGGAGGTGAGGCGCCACCTGCCCAGCCGCTGTTTCCCCAGAGTCACGGCTTGGTCGAGACCCGCATAAGCGCAGAGCAGGACGCGGCGCTCGAAGGGCTTGGAGAACAGCACGCGGCCTCCGTCGACCAGAGTGGGTGGACTGGAGAAGTCCTTCAGCGCTCGCTTCGGGAAATACGTTGTGGCCAGTGGCTTCCCGGTGTCCGAGGCACGGATGGCCAGCGCGGGTGAGAAGCCGCCGCTCCAGTCGTGGAAGACCGCTCCATCGCTGATCCCGTCCTGCTCGAGCAAGGTTCCGTACCCCTCGTGCCACACCTCCTCGCCGGTGCGGGCGTCCAGAGCGCGGTAGCCTCCGGCTTCGAAGATCACCCGGTCGCCGCGCACCAGCAGACCCCAGATCCGCTCGAACTCGTCCTCCCACAGCGTCTCTCCGGTCAGCGCATCGACCCCGACGATCCTGCTCCGGTCCTCCCCGGAGGCGTTCCACAGCACCACGGTCGAACCAGCGGCGGCTGCCTCGTGCAGCCCACTCTTCCGGCGCGTCCACCGCACTTCGCCGGTCGCCGCGTCCAGGGCGGTGAACCCGCTGCGGCCGTACTCCCGCAGCGCGGGGACGACAACCGCGCCGTCGGCGCACACCAGCCCGTCCGGATCCGGCTCCGTGAGTGCCTCGCCGCACCAGCGGATCCGGCCGTGCTGAGCGTCGAGGGCCGCTATCCGGCTGTCCGACACCTGTAGGTACACGGTGTCGCCGACGAGGACTGGTCGCCCCAGTGCTCCAGCTGTCGTGCTCAGCGTCCACAAGCCACGTTCGGCATCGGCTTTCATCGTCAACCGCGGTATGCCGTCTGCCACCACAGGCTCCCTCGGACGAAAGTGATCGGCATCGCGGAGCGTAACCGGCGGAGGCTTCCGGTGGGGAGATCCGTTCTGCGGCAAGCCAGGAACATTCCGGCTCCGTTGAGAGCGACGCCGTCGCGATGCCGGAATCTCCCGCCTCGACTCCACGAGACCCTCGTCTTCGTCGCCTGCAGCAGTGTTGGCGTCAGGAGCCTTGGTCGACGAGTTCGGCGCTGGGCAGCGTCTCGCCCGTCTCCAGCAGGGTCTTGAGGTCGGACAGAAGATGCGGCCAGCCATTGCTGACCATCTCCAGCACAGTGCTCCCGGGGTCGAAGTCGTCGTGCACGACGGTCAGCTTGACGAGCTGCCCGAGGGGTTCGATGGTGAAGGTCACCTTCGAGCGGCGCTCACTGGCCACTTTGGTGAATGCCTCACTACTCACCCCGGCGGCCTCAGCCCATTCCGGTGTGAGGGTGTGCCAGGTGTACGACAGCCTGCGAGGGGGATCGGATTCGAGGATGACCTGGGCGGGATCCTCGGTCTTCCCGCCATGCCCGTCCCAGACCATCGTCGATCCCACCTTCCAGTCCGTTTCGAAGGTGGTTTCCCAGTAGCGACGGGTGAAGGACGGGTCGGTCAGCGCCTGCCACAGTCGTTCCGGCGTGGTGTTGATGTAGGTGGTGTAGACGAACTCGGTGTTGCCCATGGACTCGGACTCCAATGCTGTCTTCAGGTCCGCGAGCGCGCGCACCCGCTCGCGGTCGTATTGATTGATCCAGCGCTCCGCGATGGCGTTGATCGGCACGGCGTTGAGGTGGTGCAGCTTCTCCCGGCCGCGCCGCACCGTGGTCACCAAGTTGGCCGCTTCCAGCACGGCCAGGTGCTTGCTGACGGACTGCCGTGCCATGTCCAGCCCCGCGCACAGCTCCCGCAGGCTCTGCCCGTTGCGGGCGTTCAAGCTGTCCAGCAACCGGCGGCGGCTGGCATCGGCCAGTGCCTTGAACACCTCGTCCATCTCACGCCGTCCTCGAACATGCAGCCGGTTGGCTGCCTATAGCTGTCTCTATTTCAGGCAGCCAAACGGCTGCATGTCAAGGGGGCGCCTCATAAGCTGCCCCTCATGTGGACAGAGACGGCCCTCCAGGCCTTCCCCGAGGCCGAGTTCAGGGATCCCGTCGACGCCGTCGCCATGGATGCGGCGGAGCAGCGGCTCGGACACTCGCTCCCGGCCGAGCTGCGCGCCCTGCTCCTGGAGACCGACGGAATCGTCGGTCACTACGGCACGGACACGGTCTGGCCCCTGGAGCGGATCGTCGAGCAGAACCTGCACTTCCGGTCCTCCACCGCCTTCGCCGAGCTCTACATGCCCTTCGACCCCCTTCTCTTCTTCGGTGACAACGGTGCCGGTGACCAGTTCGCCTTCGTACGCACACCCCGCAGGCCGGACATCTTCGTCTGGGAGCACGAGGACGACAGCAGGCGCTGGGTGGCGAGCGGGCTCGTGGACTATCTGTCGCGGTCGCTGGAGGAGGGCGAGGACGAGTGGTACCGGTAGTGACGGCCCGATGGCCGGCGTCCAGCCTGGTACGGCGGGTTCATTGCCGCGTGCTCCGTCGCGGCCGTGGCGATGGTGACGTGGGGAGCGTACGTATGAGCCGTCGGGACGAGGAGTACGTGGCCTCGTAGGCTTGACGCACACCAGCTCGCTTCGGAACCGGGGGAGAACAGCATGGCCCGCTACATGGAGGCGCTCACCATCGAGCGCGGCGGCTTTCGGATCAAGGTGCCGGAGTCGTGGTGGGAGTTCGACGTGCGGCCCGAGTCGCGGGACGACTCCATACGCAAGATGGTGACCGAACGGGTCCAGCAACGCCCCGAGTTGGCCAAGTACCGGGACACGTACGTCGCCTTCCTCCAGAAGTCCGCCGCCGACGCGTGGAAGTCGGGCGCGCTGTACTGCGGTTGCATGGCGGAGAGCTTCGGCGGCGACACCCCGATCACCGGCTCGATCACCGTCTCGCTCGTCGGCGGGCGTACACAGGCCGGCGAGCCCCTGTCGACCGACCCCCAGGTCATCGCGAGCCAACTCGCCGTGCGCGAAGCCAAGAAGGAGGGCGACGCGTGGCGGAAGGTCACGACGGTCGACATCCCTGGTGTCGGGTCGGTCGCGCGTACGCACGGCATCGAGGACATCCCGGTCCCCGGCGACAGCCTCAACCGCACCATCCGTGCCGTACTCATGCAAACGTTCATCCCCGTGCCCGGCCAGGAGGGCAAGGTGGCCCTTGTCGCCGGGAGCAGCCAGGTGCTCGACCTCGCGGACTCGTTCTTCGACATCTTCGACGCGATCACGTCTACGTTCCGCTTCGCGGAATAGCAGCGGTATGTGTGCCGGATGTCTGGGTCTCGCCTTGCAGCGCAGGGAGATATGAACTGCCCATCGGAGCTGGAACCGGAGAGGTTGACAGGACTGTCTGTCCGGGACCTGGAGGACCTGATCTCGGACCCCACGAGATCGCCGCTCACGGCGCGGTCGTGGTCGATGGTGCGAGTTTGGTGCGTCGGTCTCATGCAGCATCAGGACCTGCCCGACGCAGAACGGATCCGATGGGGCGCACTCGCTGTTGAGGCAGCCCGGCGTAAACATTCCGAGGGCGGGGTTTCCAGGGTGGACTCGGTGGCTGAGGAAGTGCTGTCCAGGTCCTACCTGATCAAGACCTTCGGGGCAGGGGGCAACGGCTCCGTGCGAGATCCGGCCGAGGTGCTCTCCTGCGCGGTCGGCGTGATGGGGAAGAGCCGGGAGGATATCTCCCGAGCCGCCGACGACTGGCGGAGGCTTCCGGTGGAGGAGATCTGTTCTTTGCGGCAAGTCAAGAACATTCTGACTCCGTTGACAGCGATCGTGGGTCACCTTGAGGACGGATCCGAGCGCCGGCATCTGGACGCCTGGTTGGATCTGATTCCGAAACTCCCCTGAGAGGGAAGGCGCTGATTCCTTGCCTGCCGTGGTCGGTGCGTGGAACTACTGGACGGGTCTGCTGCGATGACGGAAAGGCGCGCGCCGAGTTCGGAAACGGGGCTCGGCTACGACGTGTTCGCTCCGCTGTGGGGAATTACAATCGTGAGGTGACGGCTGGGAGTTTGATGCTGTACTCAGGATGCATCGAACGCTATCCCCCTGACACCGATGACCCTGCCGTGCTGCGGCGTATGGTTCGCATGGGTGGTGACCCTGCAGTTGGCCACTCTCATGCATGCTCTGGTGGGCGCTGCCACAGTGCGAGGTCCTGGCCTTGAGGCGGCATCGGTACTCGTTCTCGCTGCTGTGCGTAGGGCGGGTTCGTTGCTGGGCGTCGACAGCGAGCGGGTGGCGTCGGACACCTTTCGGATGGTTGGCGCGTCACCTTCCTGCCGGACATCTTGCGTCCCGATGCACGCTCATGTGAGGGAGCCAGAGTCAATTTCAGGAAACATGCTCACGCGTTGGAGGACTTGATTGATCCGTATCGAGCGGATCGGTGAATGGGCCAGGCACATCTGGCGCCGAGGAACTCGCCGGCGTCGAGGGCGTACCCGAGGATCTGCTCACGTTCTATCGTGCCGTGGCTCTGGTCAGCCTTCCGGACGTGGGCTCGGGCTTCGTGCGATCCCGTGCGAGGTCGTCGCCTCCGACCTGGCCGGCTTTCTGTGCCTCCTCGAACGCGAACTTGCCTGACTGATGGTCGGTACCTGGGGCGTACGTTCTCTCGGTCGGTCGACGTGTACGAGACTGTGCTTCGTGACCGCGCCTCGCTGCTCGCCGGCACTCGGTCGGCAGGCACTGACCCGAGAGGGACCAACATGATCATCTTCGGCACCAGGGGATACCTGTACCAGCTCGCGATACTGACGCTGATGTGCGGCCACTGTGGCAATCCCGCCGCGCACACGCTCAAGAAGCGCGTCACGAAGTTCACGCTGTTCTTCGTGCCGCTGTTTCCGTTCTCCACGAAGTACGCGACGCAGTGCACCTTCTGCGGTGCGGAGCAGAAGGTGACCAAGGAACAGGCTGAGCAGCTGCAGGCGCACGCGCAGGGCGCGAGCGGCCACGGCGGTCAGACGTACGGGCAGCCGCAGCAGCAGCCCTACCAGTCCTGAAGCAGGTGGCAGGACAGACGGGTTCCTCGACGCCGGGTGACCCCCCTGGCCCTCGCCCTTACTCTGTCCCGGAGGCGAGGCTCGCGCGCGAGATCTTCGGCCCGCTCGGCGGCATCGTGGAGATCGGGGCCGTGCGCGCCACCGGCACCTGGGCGCTTCCTGACGTGTCGGTGGGCGACTTTCTGACACGCCGGCAGAACGAGGTGGATCGCCTGCTGAACGGCATCCGCACGGTCTGTGGCTTCAGCGACGCGGCCATGGCGATCAACGACGACCTGGGATGGCTCAGCGATTACGAAGTGGCGGCGCCCTTCCTGCTTCTCTGGTCCGGCGGCGTCGAAGGGGTTCCGGAACGCCGGGAAGAACTCGAAGAGCCCGCGACAGTGCGCCGCATGTGCCACATGGGTGCGGACCTGCAGCTCACACACTTCCTGCAAGCGCTGATCAGCGGGGCCCTCACCGCGGGAACCGAAGCGCAGCAGGGAGCGGAGGAGGTCGCCGAGATCCTCGGGATCGCGGTCGACCTGGCGGACGGGACGGGGCGAAATACTCCGACGAGCGTTTTCAGGACCTGGAGGGTCGCTTTCCTACCGGGCATCCTCCGCCCCGACTCGAGCGCGCCCGAGAGGGGCAGAGCAGGGTTCCGCGCCTACGCCCGCGCCCTGGAGGAACTCCTCGATCACCACTCGGTCTCGAGAGCTTCTGCCAATCGGGAGACCGCAGTCAGGTCTGGAAAGTTCTGCAGAGAAGCGACGACCTGATTGCTCGCGAACTCACGCTGCTCGGCAGTCACGTTCGGATCGACCGCACACTCCGCCTGCACGTAAACGTAGTTCAAGGCCGTTGCGAAAAGCATCGAGAACGATTCCAGGTTCTTGATGACCGCGCTGCCTCCGGCGCCCAGATAGGCGCGCACCAATCGCCGGGCGGAATCGGCATGGAAGTGGTTCCCGCCCGCCCAGACGTATACGGCACGTGCGAGCTCGCGTTCCGCCGATATGGAACCGGCGTTGTCCCAGTCGAGGAGAACCGGTCCAGTCGGACCGACCAGGACATTCCGTGGCTGCATGTCGAGATGGGACGTCACCACATCATCTGGGGCGGACGGAGTCACATGGTGGGCCATCTCCACCGCCGAAGTGGCGATGAACCGGCCCAGCGCGTCCGACCACGGCATGGCGGCCGGGCGAACTTTTTTGTGCAGCTCTGCCCAGTCGGCCTCCTGGTGGCACTGTTCATACCAGGAGTCCGGTGTCTCGCTGGCGCCCTCTCCGGCTCTGTGGAGGACGGCCAGGGTCCGGCCGCACCAGCTCAGGAGGTCCGGATCAGACGCGTCTGCCTCGGTTCCGTCGACCCAGTCGTACAGCTTCACATAGGACCCGCCCAGTGCGGGGGTGAGTTGGGAGACGTATCCGTCGTTGCGATTCGGGATGAGCCGTGGCGCTGAGATCCCCAGCTTCTCCGTGGCGTTCCGCAGTGTGGATTCCCGGTGGACCTGCCGCTCGTCACAGCCGAAGAGGAGCTCTTTCACTGCCCATGAGGTGCCATTCCCGGACAACTTCCAGATCTGCCCCAGCGCGCCACGGGTGACCGGTGTCATCGTCCACGATCCAGTGCCCAGCTCATAGGTATCCGCAATGAAGTCGGCCGTGCTTTGCATAGAGGCGCCTCTCTGGCTGCTGTGCGGGGTGGCCGCCACTTGCGGCTCAACTATAGAAATACCGCCAAGATGGCGGGCGTTGCGCCGTATTTTCACTGCGCGGGGCACAGGCGTTCCCGAACGCCGGGGCTTCGGCCGCCACTTCAAGCCCGACTCGGGCCGGGGGTGGGGCGGCTCTCCGGTGGCGACCTGGACACGGATCTCTCCCCGGCGGAGGTCCGGCGGGCTCCGCCCATGAGGCATGGCTGTTTGGGTGCTTGGAGCGTAATGCCCGAGTTGACTTGATTGCCGCTTTGGCTGCACTTACAGGCGCTTGGTTGTGCTTGGTTGCGCTTGATCGCGTGAAATGAGTCACGTTCGGGCGGATCGGGCGCTGTGGCGCGTCTGGCTACTTTGCCTTTGCGGAAGGCAAGTTGAGTTCTGTGCCGCGACGTAATCGGGTGATTTGCCCCTTCGTTCTGACCGGGTTGGGCGAATCTCGACCTGATTTCGGGGCTTGTTCCTGCTGTGTGCTCTCGCATACGTTCTCGTCGATCCGGGCGGATCGCCGAATCCTGCCGCCGCCCCGGAACCCATCCATCCACGCGCTACGGCAGGAGCGGGGGACCCAGGTAATCGCCGATCCGGATACCGGAACGGCTTGGGGTGAAGCCGCACGCACCGTGCGGCCGGGCATCTCCAGCCCGAACCCGACAGCTCACCTCGCAGGCGCCGGAGAGGAAATCGTCATGCCCGCACGAGGTAAGCACCGTCGTCAGAGAATCCACCCCCTCACCCGTGGCATCGTCGCCGCGGGAGCGGGCGGAGTCGCGCTCGCGCTCCCGATCGCGGGGGCGACCGGCGCCCACGCCGCCGAGTCGGCGCAGGTCGCGCAGGTCGCGCAGTTCGCAAAAGCGGCGAAAGTCGCGGTTCCGGATGTCAGGCTCATCACGTACAAGGTGGTCCCGGGCGACACGCTGTTCAAGATCGCGCGAAAGCATCACACGAAGGGCGGCTGGAAGAAGCTGTACAAGGCCAACCGCGCGGTCATCGGCAACGACCCGGCGATGATCTACCCAGGCCTCACGCTGACACTCGGCACGAAAAAGGTACAAACGTCTACAAGTAAGGCCAAAGCGACACCTGTGGCCCCGAAGGCCTCGGCGACCCCCGCCAAGCCCGCGGCGGCGGCAGCCGCCGCTCCCGCCGCCGCGAAGACGTACACGAACAACCTGGACGGCTGGATCAAGGAGGCTCTGGACGTCATGGCCAAGAACGGGATCCCGGGCACCTACGACGGCATCTACCGCAACATCATGCGCGAGTCGTCGGGGAATCCCCAGGCCATCAACAACTGGGACTCCAACGCCGCGGCCGGGACGCCGTCCAAGGGCCTCCTGCAGGTCATCGATCCGACCTTCGCCGCCTACCACGTGCCCGGTACGGCAAACGACCCCTTCGACCCGGTCGCGAACATCGCGGCGGCCTGTAACTACGCCGCCGACAAGTACGGCTCGATCGACAACGTCAACGGGCCTTACTGATCAAGCCCAGAGGTCGTCATGCCGGCCCCCCTGGCGGGGGGGGGGCCGGCATTTCACCGCCGTTCGTCAGGCCTTCGTATCCACGAACAGATCTTCCGCTGTGGCAGCCGTGAGGGAGCGCTTGAGCCAGGCTCGGAGGATTTCCAGGTCGGTGCAGCTCGTGATGCGCGCGTGTACCTCGTCCGGGACGTCGATGCCGCGCTCGCCCAGGACCAGCAGGATGTCCTCGGCATGACTCTCTACGCGGCCCTCTGTGCGGCCCTCGGCGCGCAGGCGCTGGGAGGTCTCCGAGCGGAAGAAGGAGAGGTCGACGGACATCAAGTGCCTCCAGGTCTTGGCGGCCGGGGCGGTCCCGAGGCCTAGTTCGGTGAGCTCGGCGAAGATCCTCGCGGTGTCTTCGTCGACGGTTTTCAAAGCGGCGGCCAGGGCTTTCAGGATGGCAGTGGCGTTGTCGTCCTTGCCATGAGTGATGGCGGAGAGTGTCGCGAGGGCTGCTCCGTGAGGTCGGTGGGCATGAGGGACACCGCGACCGGGTCCGGGAAGGGGAGATCGAGGGCCCGGAAGGTCCGCGCGAAGGCGCCGGGGTCCTCCTGGAAGATGCGGTGCATCGCCTCGTGGGATGAGCTGACCATGTGGCGGACGTTAATGACCGCCGATCAGGCCGGACGGGTATATGCCGCTGGCTCACTCGTATGGATGATCAGCGGGAGGTACCGCGCTCCGGCGGAGGAGGTCAGGACGATATCCGTACGGGTTTTCCGCCCGCTCGTAGGGTGGGGTCGTGGACCCTCAGACCGTGGACCTTCCGGCTGTTGTCGCCGGCTTTCGCAATGTGACCCAGATCGCCGGGCTCGACGGAGCCTGGCGCTGGTCGCCGGTGCCGGGGATCGAGTTCGCCGGGGCGCTCTCCGCCGACGGGACGCGGCTGCTCCAGCTGAGCGGTCGCGACTCCTACGATCACGAACTGGCCGTGGCCACCCTGGAGTTCGCCCGCGAGAGGGAGAAGGAGATCTTCGCCCGGAATCCGTATCTCGGTGCGCTGGAGGGGTTCCGGACGCCGACTGGTCGTCACGGGTTCGACGCGGTTGTCGGTATAGCCCCCGAAGTGCACGACTTCTATCACGTCCAGCACCCGGAATTGACGCCGCATGTCCGGCTGACATTCCCGGCGTACGCCTGTGAGTTCTCCGGTCAGGAGACGCTCGACGAAGCGATCACCCGCTATCGCATGCTCCGCCTGAACAACCTCGATCGGGAGCCGCTGCCCTTCCTGAGGATGCGGTACGCCAACACCCGGACCAAGGGCCGAAGCACCAATCCCGGGAGGGGCTTCACCGAACCGCGTCGGCTTGTGGAGGAGATCGAGTGGATGGAAGGCGCGGGCGGCAGTTTCGTCGAGTTCGAGAACCGTCATGGAGGGGTGTGGCGGGTTGAGTGGCACGGGACTTGGTTGCTTGCGGAGTGGGGCGCGCGGCCCGGTACCCCCCGTGAGATCGGGCTCGGAGAACTCCTCGAGTTCGCGTCGTCTCGGCTCAGGGACTGAGCATGCCCTTGGTGAAGATGAAAGGGCAGCGGCGGCAGCATGTGCCGGGAGATGTCTTCACTCTCCAACTCGAAGGCGCGTCGCCCCCGTTGCCCCCGTCGCCCCCCGTCATCCCACCGCGACAGCGGTCCGTACCGGCTGATCCCGGAGCGGAGCGAGCCGTGCGGCTGGTTCGCGCTGGCCAACTTCGAGCACTTTCAGTGGGAGTTGGACGCCTCGCTCGGCCATCGTCCCCCACCGCCGCTCCCGCCGTGTCCCGCGCAGCCGTCCGAGAGAGTGCTCAGGCGAATGGCGAAGGAGAGGGCGGCGGAGGAGGGGTTGGCGGAGGAGAGGTTGGCGGGGGAGAGGTTGGCGGGGGAGTAGGGCCGACAGCCCTCAGGCCGCCTGGTTCTTCTCCTTCTCCGTCTCCTCCTCCAGCAACTTCTGCAGAACCGGCGACAGTTCGGGGACGCGTGCCCCCGCCGCCTGGGCCGCGGAGAGCGCGCGTACGTACGCCACAGCCGCCTCCCGGAGGCGTTGCCTCTCACGGCCCTGGCGGCTACCGGCCACCCAGATCGAGATGGCGACCGGAACGGCGACGAGGGCCGCCAGGTAGCCGAGGGGGTTGTCCGAGGAGACGGCCCACGCCACAGCGACGATCCCCGCGAAGAGCAGCAGCCACCCTGTCTCGTCGTGCCAGCCGCCCTCGTCCGCCATGGCCTCGTACGACATCACCGACGCGGGCTTTGTGGGAACGTCCGGCGCCGTCGACGGTTCTGCTTCTCCTCTGGGCGACGACCCTTCGGACGACGACCCTTCGTACGACAGCCCTTCTGACGACGGTCCGCCAGGCGACGGCTCCACCTCCGCATACACAGGAATCGGCACCGTCTCCCGGTCACCGCTGAACGACCGCCCCACCAGCCACCCCGGCACATGAGTCACCGGCACCCCGTGGGCCCGCGCCAGCCCGAGCACCTCGCGGTAGCCCGCGAGCCTCGCGTCCAGCAACTCCCTTTTCCAGCGCTGCCGTACCAGCGTGAGGGCAGCCACCGCCACAACGAGCAGCGGACCCGCCGGGCCGAACGCCAGTACCGGTTTACCGGAGAAGGCAGGCACCACAGGACCCAGGAACGGCCACATGACGCCGACGGTCAGGGTCAGCGCACCCAGCCACACCAACGGCCCCCGCTCACAGGCACGCAACGCCCGTCGTCGCTCCGCGAGCATCGCCGCCGTCGCCGCGTCGTCCGTGTAGTCGAAACCATGACGTGCGCCGATGGCGCGAACCGACGGCAGGAGGCGGGCGTCGGCCGACAGAGCCCCCGCGTTCACGGGGAGAAGCCCCGACACAACAACCAACTCCACCCGTACCGACCGACGTCCCGACTTCGTTCCCGCGGTGGAAGATCATGGCACGGCGGCGCACAAACTCCGCCAGGGAGCAGAGCCGCGATGCGTGAGCAGTTCGTGCAGGAATGGTGTCTTCCGCGCAACGAGTCCATGTCATCCCACGGGCGGATGATTCGCGCCCGCACAGCGACAGGCGCCTACGCAGGCAAGTCCTCAACGGGGAACCGAACGGCCCGCGTTGCGCGTGGTTAACGTCGAGCTGTGTGAGGTCCGCGGTCGTGGACGCGCCTTGAGGGGCTTATGCGCTGCTGATACGGTGCGATGACTTGACACTCATTCCAGCCATGGCTATCCGACCTGGTCGGACGGTACGTCCGATGGGAGTGCAGTGTCCCAATTGACGGAAACCTTCTTGGGTGTACGGGGAGCGGTTGCGTGAAGATCCAAGAGCGTACGGGGGCGGGCAACCACCGTTCCGCGGCGCCGGCCCAGCCGGCGATGGGTGAGCGCCTTCCCGCGCCGCCTCGCGAGCGCAAACCGGCGCTGGCCGCTCTCGCCGTGCTGCTCATCCTGGTCGGTGCCCTGGGCGCCACCATGCTCGTGCTGCGCGCCGGGGACCGTATCGAGGTCGTGAAGGTGACCAAGGACATCCAGGCCGGAGAGTCCGTCACCGATAGCAACGTGACCTCTGTCATGGTCTCCGCCGACTCCGGTGTCGACTACGTCGAGTGGTCCAAGCTCGGCAGCCTCAAGAAGCTCAAGGCCAAGTCGACCATCTTCAAGGGCAGCGTCGCCGTCGGCCAGATGTTCGGGCCGAAGAGCACCCTCCCGGCCGGCAAGGCCGTCGTCGGCCTCTCCCTCAAGGAGGGCCAGTACCCGGTGGGTATCAAGGAGGGCGACGTCGTGGCCGCGTACGGCGTCGGTGACAGCGCTGGCTCCACGCCCTCGGACGACGCGACCGGCAGCGGAGACACGAGCACCGACACCGGCAGCGATACGCCGATCGTCACCGACGCGCGGGTCACCAGCGTGCCGGACGCCGGCGGTGACGCCACCATCAGCAGCACCAACAAGCAGATCACGGTGACCGTCGACGAGAGTGACGCCGCCGCGCTCACCCGCGCCGCCGCGGCGAACCAGGTCTCGCTCGTCAAAGTCCCCGGCAACTAAGGGCGAGAGAGACAAACAGAGACATGGCGCTCATCGCTCTCGCCGCCGACAAGGGGTCACCCGGCGTCACCACGGCCGCCGTTGCCCTCGCCGCGGTCTGGCCCCGCCGGGTTCTGCTCGCCGAGACCGACCCGGCCGGCGGCGACCTCGTGTACCGCAGTGCCGCCGCGCACGGCGGTCCGCTCAACCCCAACACCGGCATGCTGTCCATCGCCGCCACCGCGCGCCGAGGACTCGTACCGGATCAACTCTGGGATCACGTACAGCCGTTGAGCGGTGGACTCGAGGTGCTGGTCGGGCTCGGGAACGCCGAGCAGGCCGCCGGGCTCGCCGGGCTGTGGCCGACCCTCGGCCGCGCCTTCGCGCAGCTCGCCGACTCGCCCCACGCGCCCGCCGACGTCATCGCCGACTGCGGCCGGATCAGCGGGGACACGCCCGCCGTCGAGATGTTCTCGCAGGCGGCCCTCGTGCTCCTCATATCCCGTACGGAGCCGGAGGCCATCGCGCGCGTACGCGACCGGGCCGCCGCCCTCTCCGCCAAGTTGCACGGGGGCACGCGCGGCGCGGCCTCCCTGGGGATGCCGCTCATCGGCGTCATCCTCCTCGCCGACCCGAGTGACTCCGCCAAGCTCGTCCACCAGGTCAACGACATGCTGGTGGCCGCGCAGACCGGCGCCCGCGTCGTGGGCACGCTCGCCGACGACCCCGCGGGCGCCGACCAGTTGGCCGGCCGCAAGCGCGGTCGGCTGGACAAGTCGCTGCTCATCCGGTCGGCGCGCAAGGTGACCGCGGACCTCTACCAGCAGTTCGGGGCGGCCTGGACAGGGCCCACCGCGGGGGCCGGCCGATGACCGCCGTTGACCACCAGCTGGTCAAGCGGTTCCGGCAGGAAGCCGGTGACCGCATCGCCGAGCAGCGCCGCCTCGACCAGGTCTCCGGCGTCACGCCGATGTCCACCGAGGACGAGCGGCAGTACGCCCGCGCGGTCATAGCCCAGATCCTCGAGGAGTACGCCCGGACCGAGATCAACTCCGGTCGTACGCCGCTGGATGCCGACACCGAGGAGCAGTACGCGGCCGCCGTGCACGCCGCGCTCTTCGGAGTCGGCCGGCTCCAGCCACTGCTCGACAACCCCGAGGTCGAGAACATCGACATCAACGGGTACGACCAGGTCTTCATCGGATACGCGGACGGGCGGGAAGTAAAAGGCGATCCCGTCGCCGAGAACGACGAAGAGCTCATCGAACTCATCCAGATCCTCGGCGCGTACTCCGGTCTCTCCTCCCGGCCCTTCGACTCCGCCAACCCGCAGCTCGACCTGCGGCTGCCGGACGGATCGCGACTGTCCGCCGTCATGGACGTCACCCGGCGCCCGGCGCTCTCCATCCGCCGCGCCCGCATGGGCAAGGTCTTCATGTCGGACCTCGTCGGCAACGGCACGCTCACGCCCGAGGTCGGGCACTTCCTCGCGTGTGCGGTCCGGGCGCGCAAGAACATCATGATCGCGGGCGCGACGAACGCCGGTAAGACCACTCTGCTGCGGGCCCTCGCCAACGAGATCCCGCCGCACGAGCGCCTCATCACCGTCGAACGCGCCCTGGAGCTCGGGCTCGACACCTTCCAGGACCTGCACCCGAACGTCGTCGCGTTCGAGGAGCGCCTGCCCAACTCCGAGGGCCAGGGCGCCATCTCCATGGCGGAGTTGGTGCGCCGGTCGCTGCGTATGAACCCCTCGCGCGTCATCGTCGGTGAGGTGCTCGGCGACGAGATCGTGACCATGCTCAACGCGATGTCGCAGGGCAACGACGGCTCCCTGTCCACGATCCACGCGAACAGCTCCAGCGAGGTGTTCAACCGTATTTCCACCTACGCGCTCCAGGCCAACGAGCGACTGCCCATCGAGGCCAGCCAGATGCTCGTGGCGGGCGCCGTGAACTTCGTCGTGTTCATTCAGCGGCGCAACAACTACCAGACGGGCGGCCGACTTCAGCGCATGGTCACCTCGATCCGTGAGGTCAACGGCGTCGACGGACGCGTACTGTCCAGCGAGGTGTTCGCCGAGGCGTCGGACGGCAGGGTCGTCCCGCACGCGCCCCTCTCCTGCCTCGACGACCTGACCGCGTACGGCTATCGCCTGCCCGGCGGGAACTGGGGGTGACCATGACGCTCGCCGCACTCGGCTCGCTCGGCTCCATGGGCGGGCTCTTCTCCAAGACCGTGCTGTACGCGCTCGCGTGCGGCATCGCCGTCGGCGGCGGCCTCGCGCTGTTCGCCGTCGCGGTCCGCGGAATGCCGGCCAAGCCCGAGCACGAGAAGCAGAAGGCCGGTGAACGCGCCGGTGAACTCATCCGGTTCGCCGGTCGGCGCGGTTCGATCGCGGCCGGCGCCGGAATCGTCGTGCTGCTGCTCACCCGCTGGGCGGTGGCCGGTATCGCGACCGCCGTGCTCGTCTTCTTCTGGGACAAGCTCTTCGGCGGCGCCTCCGAGGAGAAGGCCGCCATGCGCCGCGTGGAGGCCCTCGCGTCCTGGACCGAATCGCTGCGCGACACCATCGCGGGCGCGGTCGGCCTGGAGCAGGCCATCCCGGCGTCGGCGCGCGCCTCGGCCCCGGTCCTGCGCCCGCACCTCGACGGGCTGGTCGACCGGCTGCGCTCCCGTACGCCCCTGCCCGAGGCCCTTCAGCACCTCGCCGACGAGATCAACGACGCGTCCGCCGACATCATCGTGGCCGCGCTGATCCTCAACGCGCGGCTGCGCGGCCCGGGTCTGCGCCAGGTGCTGGGCGCCCTGGCGAAGTCGGCGCGCGAGGAGGTCGACATGCGGCAGCGCGTCATGGCCCAGCGGGCCTCGACCCGCCGGTCCGTGCAGATCGTCGTCGCCGTCTCGATCGCCTTCGTCCTCGGCCTGTCGATCTTCAACCGTGAGTTCGTCGAGCCGTACGGCACGGCGGTCGGACAGGTCGTACTCGCCTGCGTCTGCGGCCTGTTCGCCGCCGGCTTCCTGTGGCTGCGCAAGCTGTCGACGATCGAGACACCGGAGCGGTTCCTGGTGCGGGACGAGGCGGCGGTGCAGTTCGTACGGCCGCGGACGGCTGGGGCTTCCGGAGCGTCCGGGGCTTCCGCCACGTCCGGTGCGACCGGCGCGCAGGCCACGCCTGGTGCGCAGGCCGCGCCCGGTGCGCCCACTGCCGAGGAGGGAGTACGCCGGTGAACCTGACCATGCCGATCGTGATCGGCGCCGTCATGGGCCTGGGCGTCTACGTCCTTGTACGGGCCCTCATGCCGTCGAAGCGCAGCGCGATCTCCCAGGTCGCCCGCATCGACGCGATGCGGGCGCGAGGCGCGGCGTACGAGTCCTCGCATCGCGCCGCGGACACCGGGCGCTTCGGCGGCGTGCGCACTCAAGTGGGCGCGAGGGTCGCAGAGTTCTACCTGCAACAGGGGTGGGAGCAGCGGTCGCTGCGGGCCGACCTCGCGGTGCTGGACCGGAGTTGGGAGAACTTCCTGGCGACGAAGGTCCTGCTGTCCGCGGCGGGACTGTTCTTCGGACCCTTCATCTTCGCCGTGGTCTGGACGCTCGGCGTCGGCAGCAGCCCGATCATCCCGGTCTGGCTGGCGCTGCTGTTCGCCGGCATCTTCTTCCTCCTGCCGGATCTCGAGGTACGCAGGGACGCCGCCGACAAGCGGCGTGACCTGCGGCGCGTGATCGGCGCGTATCTGGACCTGGTGTCCATGAGCCTGGCCGGCGGCCGGGGTCTCCCGGAGGCCCTGATGGCCGCCGCCGAGATCTCCGACGGCTGGGCGACGCAGCGGATCCGCAACGCGCTGGCCGACGCCCGGATCACCGGCATCAGCCAGTGGCAGGCGCTCGGTTCGCTCGGCGAGGAACTGGGCGTCGAGGAACTCAAGGACCTGTCGGCATCGTTGGCGCTCGTCGCGGACGACGGTGCGAAGGTGCGCGAGTCGCTCGCCTCACGCGCCGAGACGATGCGGCACCGCGAGCTCGCCGATATCGAGGGCAGCGCGGGTGAGAAGTCACAGTCGATGCTCGTGGCGCAGCTGCTGCTGTGCGCGGGGTTCCTGGTCTTCCTGATCTTCCCGGCGGCGATGCGCGTGTTCCAGGTCTCGTGATCAAGGTCCAGATCCAAACGGCTAAACGGCTCCGAATAGCTTGAAATTGTTCTGAGAGGACAACTCACCATGAACGGACGGAACTTCAGCACCGGGATCCCGGGGGTGGACTTCCTGATCACCTTCCTCCAGGGCCGGGTGCAGCGTGCCCGCTCCGGCGAGCTCGACCGCGGTGCGTCCGCGGTGGAGTGGGTCATCATCTCGGCGGTCGTTGTGGCGATCGTCGGCGTGGTCGCCGCGATCATCAACGCCGCGCTGAGCGACGGCGCCAACAAGGTGGGCGACTGCATCAAGGGTGCCGACGCCGGCAGCACCTGCTGACTTCTTCCACATCCACATCCATACGGGGTTACTGGTGAGCGTACGACGCTGGGTACGCCGCCGGGTGGAGGCCGCCTCCGCCCGCGGCGACTCCGGCATGACCGCGATCGAGTTCGTGCTGCTCACGCCCGTACTCTTCTTCATGATCTTCGCGACGGTGCAGTTCGCGCTGTACTTCTTCGCCGACCATGTGGCCCAGGCGGCGGCCCAGGCGGGCGCGCGGAAGGCACGCGCGACGGCCGACGAACGGCCGGGCGCGTGGCGGGGCGAGGCGCGGGATGTCGTCGACAGCTACATCACGCAGCTGGGGCCGCAGTTGGTCCTGGGGCCCGACGTGGCCATGCTCCAGCCGGAGCAGAACACGGTGGGCGTGGAGATCACGGCCCGCGTGCCCACGGTGTTTCCGGGGCTGGACCTGACGGTGCACGCGCAGTCGGTGGGGCCGGTGGAGCGGTTCGTGGAGGAGGGCCAGAACTAGATGCGCTCTTTCGTACGTGCGCGGGTGCGGGCTTTTGCTGACGCCTGGGACCGGGACCGGGGCCGCGGCCGGGGCCGGGACCGCGGGCTGTCCACCATCGAGGTCGTGATCCTCGCCCCGGTGATGATCCTCTTCATCCTCGTCCTGGTGGCCTTCGGGCAACTGGTCGACGGGCGCGGGGCGCTCGACGGGGCGGCGCGGGACGCGGCTCGCTCGGGCTCTCTGCAGCGCGAGGTGGGCCCCGCGATGGCGGAGGCGACGAAGGCCGCGGAGGCCGATCTGGCTGACGTCTGCTCGGGCCCGGTGTCGGTGAACAAGACCAGCGTCGGCTTCGCGGACGCCGACCTGTTCACCGTCGAGGTCAGCTGCGAGGTACGAGGCCTGGCCATGCTCGGCCTGGACGTGCCGACCACGCTGACGTCGTCGTTCACCGCGCCGCTGGACCCCTTCAAGAGGAAGGCGTGATGGGGGAGATGGCGGAGACGGGGAAACTGGAAGAGGCGACTGGGCGCATCGGAAGTGCCGTACGCGCTTGGGCGGACGCACGCCGCGCACGCCTCGACGACCGGGGCTCGGGCGCCGGCGCGGTCATCATCTTCGCGCTCGTCTTCCTGTCGTTGTCGGCGTTCGTCATCGACGGAGGCCTGTCCATCTCCAAACGGGAACGCGCCGCCGACATAGCGGAACAGGCCGCCCGCTACGCCGCCCAGGACGTAGACCTCGAGGACCTGTACGAGAACCCGGGGGCCGGCGCTCCCATCCTCTACGAGAACTGCAACGCCCGGGTGAAGGCGTTCGCCCGCGAAATGGGCATGACCGGCGCGGACATCGGCGCCACGCACTGCGTCGCCGCCAACCCCGACGAGGTGGAGGTCGACGTCCAGCTCACGTACTCCCCGGTCTTCACGGGAATGTTCTACGGCGGCGACGTCGTGGTCCACGGCCAGGCGGTGGCGGAGAACGAGGTTGGCTGATGCCGAGACCGAGCCGCGGTGCAGTGTGAGTTTCCGTTTCCCCCAACCCATGGAGGTACTTCCCCCGATGCGCAAGCACACGACCATTGCCACTGTGTGCCTGGCGACTGCGACCACGCTGCTGCTCACGGCATGTGGTGGCGGAGGGCCCAAGGAATCCTCGGATGACGAGATCGCGGGAGCTGATACGTCGTCCAAGTCGGCGTCACCGTCGCCGTCGGCGTCCGAAGACGAGATCGAGCGTCCGGAGATCACACTGCCGAAGGACGTGGACAACGTTTTTGAGGGGGACTCGACGGGAGACGCGAAGAAGGACGCGGTACTGGCGGACAACGAGCGACGGATCAACTCGATCGACGAGGCGATCACGGTCGACGCCGATGAACATCCGGCGTTGAAGTTCTATTCGAAGGGCGATGCCCTGATGTCGGCTGCCTCGTACATCAAGTCCTTCTACGACGACGGCAGAAGCTTCACCGGCAAGACTCGTTACTACGATCGCGAGGCCACGTTCCTCAAGGACGGAGCGGCTGCGGTCACGTACTGCATGGACGCGACCGGGACGTATCCGAAGGACCGCAAGACCAAGAAGGTGGACAAGTCGGTCAAGGCATCCCCGAGCGACTACGTCTTCTACAACACCCGCTTGGAGAAGAACGCCAAGGGCGTCTGGCAGACCACCAGCGTGGCTTCGACCGAGGCTGCCAAGAGGTGCATGTGATGCGCATGGGCGCATTGCGGAGATGGAAGATCTGGGTCAGACACGTACGGCGGTGATCAGGCCTTCCAAGGAGGCTCGGTGACCCAGATCTGCCAAAACGTGAGGTCTGCGATCAGCACGCTCCCGGTTCCGTCTCGACCGTCATGGTCTTCCAGACGCCGTTCGCTTCTTTACCGAGGCTCGTCCGGTACTGCACTTTCGGGGACTCACCCTTGGGGGTTCCGGCAGTCTCGCCCGTCGTGAGGTCCTTGCTGTAGCCCTTGCTCTCGTCGACGCAGTAGAAGAGCGTGGCGCGAGTCTTCTTCTTGCCGAGATAGGCGATCTCGGGGTTGTAGACCTTGACTTCACCGATGATCGTCAGCCCTTTGTAACCCTTGACCCACGACGAGCCGGTGCTCATCGCTGCCTGTCCGCTGTAGAAGGACAGGTAACTGGCCTCGGGATCGCCGTCGATGATGGCGGCGTACGAAGCCCGAAGGCGTTCCTTGCCGTCGTTCAGGGCCCTCTGGAGTTCGAGGTCGCTGTTCGTCCAGCCCGCGAAGTCCGCCTGGAAACTCTCCGGAAGCTTGATGACGGGCCGTTCCGCGTCCGATGAAGCAGAGGCAGAAGCCGACGGACTCCCGCTCGACTCTTGCCCCGCCTGCTTGACGTCATCCGACGGGTCGTCGCTCCCACCGCAGGCGGTCAGGAGAAGCGCGCCCGTCGTGGCGAGGGCGGCGGCGGTGGGCAGGGTGTGGCGAGCCACGAGGCTTCTCCCCCAGAATGCGGTGACCATGTGCAACAGGGAACGAAGCTATCAGGGCGAGCAAAGGGCAGCGGCAGCGGACGCAGAGGGGACCGCGGGGGAGCATGGGCAGTGGTGCGCTCGGCGGTTCTACTTGTCGCCGCCGCCCTTGCCCCCGCCCCCGTCCTTCTTTCCGCCCTTGCCCTCGTTCTTCACGCCCTCCGAGACCTGCTTGGCCAGGTCGTCGTCGAGCTTCTTGAACTCCCGTACGACGGCCTCGGACATCTGGGCCAGCGCGTCGAGCTGCTGGTTGATGTCCTCGCGGCCGTCCTCCCAGTTGGACTCGAAGTCCTCGAGCTTGTCGTAGACACCGCCGTCGCCTATGTCGTCCTTGTAGGACTCGAAGAGCTTCTTGGTGTGGTTCATACGCTGCTTGATGTCCCGCAGCCGAGTCCCATAGTCCTCCAGCTCACTGAGCGGCAGCGCGAGGTCCGGCTTGGCCATGTCTGATCCCCCTGTGGTGTCCGTGCCGCGGGCGGCTGGTGTCCGTACGAGTGGTGCCTATACGAAGCGGAAGGTACCCGTCACCGCGTCGAAGATATCGTGGAACGCCTCCGCCAGGTCCAGGACCGGGCTGGCCCCGGAGACGAGCACGACCTGGTCGGTGGTTCCGGGGACGGGTATGTACGTCTGAGTCAGAGCCATGCGCAGGGTGCGGCTGTCACCCTTTGCCAGGGGTACGTCCTCGACACCGAACGTGCGGGCGACGGGGCCGACTTCGGGGATGTCGACGGTCGTGACTTTGCGCCAGGCGTCGCTCTCACGGCGGGGCGTGATCGTGCGGAGGCTGTCGGCGATGGCGCGGGGGTCGGTGGAGAGAGCCACGCCCTGCTTGTTCTTCGACCCCAGCACACTCACGGTGACTGTCGCGGACAGCGGCACGCCGTCGAAGTTCTCCGCCATACAGCCCATGTAGATCGCGCCGGAGTCGTTGGCGTCCTTGGCCATCTTGCGGAGCATGTTCGTCAAGTCGGAACGGTACGGCGCGAGTTCGGGTATCTCGCGGGTCCGCTCGTCGACGAGGAAGCGGATTGTCGATTCGCGCCCCTCGGGGCGGATGTCGAACTCCCACCAGGACTCCGGGACGGACAGGGAGAATCCGAACGAGGCCTGAGTCCCGGCTGGCGACGAGTCGGACGATATCGGTATGTGGTCCGGCATTGTCCGCCGCTCCTTCACTCCAGGTGCAGACGGATGTTCGCACCGTCCGGTAGGCCTGTGATCTGCTGGGCAATGGGGCCGCGAATGCGCATGGCGGTCACCGCGTCCCGTACCACGAGATTGTCGAATTCGTATCCGCCGCCAGCGACGAAGAAGGCCAGTGGGATCAGTCGTTGGTCGGGTTCCAGCGGGCCGTTCTGCTTCTGCCACGCATACGCGAGATTGGCCGTCGCATGCACGGCAGGATCGCCGAACAGCCAAGTGGCCCAGGCGTCCAGCGTCTTGCCGATTTCCCTAGTCTCAGCGGTTTCCGGGTCGAACGTGACGATCGTGTCTCCGCCGACAATGGCGAACTGAGTTCCGAGCAGGTCCTGACCGAAGCAGAAGACCTGATCGGCGAGGCTGCCGTAGGTTTCCTTCCACGCCTCCTCGCTGTTCCACTCGATGAGCTCGGGCCCCAACCCCTCATCTCCCACGCGGAATACCTGAATTCCCGCATCGAAGGCGAAGAACCCATTCACACGGGACAGCAGGTCGGAGAGCTCCTTCAGAGGGCCGCTGTCGACACCGAAGTCAAGAGCGACGCGAGGTCCCAGAGGGCCGCGGGCCCGCTCGACGAGATCCTCGAGCGCTGACGTCATCGTGGTCTCTACTTTCACTGGGATGGGTCAGGTAGGGGGTGAGTCAGGTAGTGACTTCGGACCCGCGGCGTGGCTGCCTCGCGGAGCACCGGCTGGAGCACTGGGCCTTCGGGGAGGACATCCCAGAGTTCCAGGGGGTGCCAGACGTCCAGCGCCTGTACGAGCACCTCTTCGGCGCTGCTGGTGGAGCCTGAGTACTGGTACCAGCCGGCGAGCCAGAGGGCGCTCTCGTAGGTGGGCGGATCGCCCTGCTCGTGGAGCGTGCGGGCGAGGTCGAACCGGTTGGCGTTGCGCGTAGCTTCCCAGAGTACGCGGCGCTCCGGCCGGCCGAGTTCCCCGTACGGACGCCGGAGGTGGGCGGCAGCGGGCCCGACGATCTCGGATGCCGGTCCTCCACAGGTCTGCGGGCTGGCGAGCAACTGTTCCAAGGAACGGTCCGGCATTGTCTTGACGAGCCACCGGAAACGCTGGCCCATCACACTCTTCTCAGGAAGGCGGGCCTGGAGCAGCTGCATTCGGGGAGCAGCCCTGACGCCGGCGTACTTTTCAGCGGCGAGCAGAGCCATGTCGAACGGAATGTCCATGCGCGCCAGTCCCTTGCAGGTGCTGCCGTGCCGCGAGATCACTTCCTCGGCGAGATCAGCGGAATCCGCGAACCTGTCGAGCCAGAAGAGGATTTCGATCGCGCATGCCGCGTACTGGTATGCCAGATCGGCCGCTGTTTCATCTGCGAGAGCGAGATCGACGAGTTCTGGCATGACCTCGCTGCGGTCTTGTCGATAGGCTCGATTCAAAGGCGTGATGTCGGACTCAGTGCTCATCAGATTCCCGGTAGGTCTGTGGGAGTAATCTTGATCCTAGCTCCGTCGGGAAGTCCCCGAAGACGGTTGCCCATACTGGAGCCGGCGCCCTGGTTGTCGCCCGAGGTGATGTATTTCACGCTCGCGCCCTCGCCGCCTTCCTTGAACATCGCCGGCGGGTACTCGTCGCGGTCCAGGCCGTCATTGCCGCGCCCCTGTATCCCGCGCAGGGAGTCGTCTCTGTTGGCATCCGCCCCCGCCCGGTCGATCGTCAGCACGTCCGGCTTCGGCTCCCCCTCTGTCATACGGTCACCGCGCCAGATCTTGCCGTCCTGTGCGTCCTTGATGTGCTGAGCCGACTCGGGCCATCGGTTGGCGGTGAGCTTGATCTCCTTGACGTACGAAGCGGTCCCGTCCTGGAAGGCGCCCACCCTGGACGCGATCCCTGTGGGATCACCGCCCAGAGCCAGCGCGCCACCCGGGCTCACGTGCATGGCCGCCGGTTGGGGCACGGCCGATGAGGCGGACCTCAGGCCGTTGAGGAACTTGCCGCCTTCGTACGAGATCCGGTTGCCCACGCTGCGGAGGGCATTGGCCGTGTTCTTGAGGCCGCCACCGATGCCGCCCATGAAGCCGGCGCCGAGAGCCTTCAGACCGCCTGCCTTCCACAGCTTGCCGATCTTGGCGAGGCTGGTGAGGCCTTTGGTGGCGGGGATGCAGTCCAGGACTGCCCATACGAGGTCGCCCCAGCCTGCCGTGCCGTTGAGGACTTTTCTCAATGTGTCGGCGAGGACGACCAAGGCCGCGGCGAAGACGAGCCAGCCCAGCGGACCGCCGACGATCATGACGATGATGCCGACGACGGCCACGACCCATTTGCAGACCGTGACGATCTCGTCCCAATGGTCGGAGACCCAGTCGGCGGCCTCCTCCCACCAGTGGCGGTTGGGGATGCCGGCGTCCGAGGCTTCCTCAAGCTTCTTGATCGTGCGGCGAGCGGCCTCCTCGCGCAGGCCCTTCGCCTGGTTGGCGAGCTTCTTGGCCGCGTCCAGCGCGTTCTGCGCGGCATCTACGTCTCGCTGGGCAGCCGCCTGCTTCTCCTGGGCGTGCTGGGCGTTGCGAGTGGCCCGGCGGACCTCGGCCTCGTCCGGCTTGGGCACGTTCTTGCCGGGGTTCTTGTCCGGGTCGTACGAGTCAGTCTTCTCGGTGGCCGTACGGACCCAGTCGTTCGCACCCGTCAGCGCGGTCGTCGCGGTGGACAGATCGTTGCGGGCCGCGCGGCCGTCGCGCAGGGCCTTGTCCGCCTTGGCCTGGGCGTCCTCCAGGTCCGGCCAGTAGGAGGCCAGGGCATCGCCGGCGAGGCCATAGGACTTCTTGAGCTTCTTCAGCTTGCCCGGGACATCCTCGAACTCCGCGGTGAACACGTCGGCTGTCTTGCCGGCCCAGGCGAGGACCGCGTCCTCCTTGGCCATGCCCTTGACGTCCCGTAAGACTTGGCCGACGTCATCGGCGAAGTCATGCAAGCTGCCCGCGAGTTTCCTCACTCGCTGCGGATCGCCCGGAGTCGGGTCCTTGTCCAGGTCGAGTATGTGCCAGTCCGTCGGCCTGTACGACACGCGTTCCCCCGTAACACCTGCAACGCCTACATCAGTACTTACGTGTGAACGTAGCGCACGGTTACGTTGAGGGCGTGGTGAGGGCCCCGGAGCGTATGGCGTGGAGAAGGTATGCGAGGGGGGCGGGGGTGGTCGTGAGGTGGGTGGTGGGGGTGTCGCTTTCGCGGAGGTGGATGGTGGTGGGGGTGGAGGTGAGTTCGACGCAGGCGTTGCCGTCCCCGCTGCCGGAGAAGGACGACTTCTGCCAGTTGTCGTGCGTGCTCACGGGGCGCCTCACAGTTCCTTCGCCAGCCTGTCGATGAAGTCACGCGACCGCTCGGGTTCGAGTGACACTGCCTCCATTCTACGGAAGAGTGTTCGAAATGCGCCGAGTTGGGCTTCGGAGTCGATGAGGGCAGTGCCGTGTGGTGCGTCGCGCACGACCGTGTCCAGCTTGGGGACCGCTCCGCCCGCATACACCATGGTGCTGTCGGCGCCGGCGAAACCGTCCAGGTCGAAGGGGATGACGCGCACGGTGATGTGGTCCGCTTCGGAGCGTTCCAGGACGCGGGCGAGTTGAGTCTGTGCGGCGGCGCGGTCGCCGACCCTGATGCGCAATGCCGCCTCGTGGATCACCGCTTCGTACGGGATGGGCGTGGGGCCCTCGATGATGACCTGCCGTTCCATCCGGTGGCGGACACGCAACTCCAACTCGGAGTGGGGGAGTTCAGGCACCCTGTGGCCGAGGATCCGGTGAGCGTAGTCCTCTGTCTGTAGAAGGCCGGGGACATGCAGGAAGTTCACGTCCCAGTAGTAGGTGGCGTGGTGCTCCAGCTCCGACAGGTCCAGAAACGACGTGGGCAGCAGACCTCGGTACTCCTCCCACCAGCCGCGTGTCCGTTCGGTCGCCATCGCGACCAATGCCTCGATCAACTCGCCATCACTGCAGGCGTAGTGAGCGGCAAGTCGTCGTACGCGCTCCTCGCTCACGCCTGCCGTGCCGAACTCGATCTGGCTCATCTGAGCCGAGTCCGTCCCGAGCAGTACGGCTGCTTCGCGTCCTTTGAGTCCTGCGGCTTCACGCAGTTTGCGCAGTTCAGAACCCAGACGCTGCTGGCGTGCGGTGGGCTGTTTCCGGCGCGCCATGACTTTCTCCTTGCCCCAACTGCGATGAAGCGGTGACTCGTTCGAGGGGCAGATTACGACAATGACTTGCGTCGTCCCAAATTGTGTCCGTACTTTCAGTGATGCGTCGCACACGCTGCGGAACCACGGGACTCCGGAAGTGCACCACTCCGTCATGCCATGACGGCTGCGGTAATGCCACCGCCCGCCGCCCGCCAGACGTTTTCTAACTCACCTGACTCAATCGGAGGTAACGCATGTCCCAAACCAAGGGCGAACCCTGGGAGTACACGCTCCACATCCCGCACGACCTCCGTGCGGTCACAGTCTGTCGCCGCACCCTGCGCCTGGTCCTCACTGTGCACGGTCTGATCCGGCTCACCGACGTGGCTGAGCTGCTTGTGACGGAGCTGGTCTCCAACGCCGTAAGACATGCGAAAGGGCCCGCATCCCTGCGCCTGCGCTGGCAGAACGGAGTCCTGCGTATCGGTGCCTGGGACGCCAACCCTGAACCACCTTCGGCCCCACAGGAGTTGGCGTGCACCGTCTACGCGGAAGCGGGGCGCGGGCTCGAACTTGTCCGAGCCTGTGCCGACGACTGGGGTTGGTATCCGCTGCGTCAGGGCGGCGACAGGGGCAAATATGTGTGGTGCGACCTGGGGGCCGCGTGACGCGTTGACTGCATCACGCGGCACATGAGCCTGCCACGGGAGGGCGTTAGCGGTTGATCGACTGGACTTCCTGGACGTTGATGTCCTGGGTGGTCTGGAAGGTGCCGTCGGGGAGGTCGCCGCCTTCGCCGCCGTTGCCTTCCCAGGTGATCTGCCAGGTCACCGAGGCGCTGAGCTTGTACGGTTCTCCGTTGGTGGCGCGGAGGTACCTGATGCCGCACGGTGGGGTCTTGCCGGCGTCGGCCTTCTTGTACGGGGTGCCGATGGAGCCGTCGTCGTTGATCTCGCAGTCCCCGGAGGCGGGGAAGGTCTCGGCGTCCTCGGTGCCCGGCTCCAAGTGGAGGGCGACTGGCTTGGCCGTGGTCTCGGCCCACAGGTTGGTGTTGGGCAGCTCGGCGCGGACCTTGACATCCTTGAAGGTGCCCTTGTCCAGCCATGCCCAAGTCGGCAGGTTCACCGTGGACTTGGCTTCCGGCTTCAGCTCGATCTCGGTGTCGGGGACCTTGACCTTGTTGTAGGCGTACTCCGCCAGGGTCTTGGCGGTGGGCGCGTTGGGGACTTCAGGAATCTCGCCCGCGTCCTGCCAGAACATGACGCGGTCGCAGTCCCAGGAATCCTCGTTGGTGATGTCGGGTGCGACGCCGCGCCAGAAGTAGCCGTCCTTACCGAGGTTGTAGTTGTCGTAGCCCTTGGCAGTGGAGAGGGAGTCGTCGTCCCAGTCGGTGGCGTCCTTGCCGTCCCGGTAGTGGTCCGTCCACAGCTTCTCGCCGTACCAGGACACGTGAGGGCTGACGTCACCCTGCCCCTTCGTCTCCGAGAACTCCTTGAGCTGCTCTGGCGTGAAGGCGGGCTCGTACCAGCAGGGCGGCGGCTCCCAGGTCACGTCCGTCGAGGAGATGTTGCCGCTGTTGCCCCCGGTGGGGCCGCTCACCTGGGTGACCTTGATCTGGGATTGCCTGGCGGAGGCGAACACTTCGTTGCCCTGTGTGCCGGCAGAAGTGTCGGAGGGCGGCGAGGGGCGGTTCGCGTTGTCCTGAGGGCCGTTGGCATGAGCCGTGCCACCGACCCACAGCACCGCTGCCGCGCCCGCGGCCGCTCCCCAGCGCACCGTCCACCGTGGAGGCGTCATCGCTGGCACTCCTTCACCTTGCCCGTGACCTCGATGACCTGCGTCTTCCAGACCTGGGAGGACCCAGACGAAGGGGTCATGAGCATGCTGTACTTCTGGTAACTTTCCAGGTTCTCGTCGGTGTAGAGGATCTTCCCGCTCTTGATCTCCTTGCCGTAGAACTTGGCTTGGTTCCTGCAGAAGGTGACGAGGACGCGTTTAGTGCCCATTGTCTTGACGTCTTCGTCGTAGTACTTGTCCGTCCCGGTGGGCGTCCAGCCGCCCTTCACCCAGGCCTGGATCTGTGACTTGGCGTACTGGGCCGCTTGGTCGCCCGAGTAGTACTGGTACGCAGGGTCGTTCGGGTCCTGTGCGGCGAAGCCGTGGTTCAGCGCGCGGATGTAGTTCTCCGCGTCGGCGAGCGCAGCCGCCTGCTTCGTGTCGGACGGCTTGTCGAAGTCGAAGACGAGGTCCAGGTCCTTCGGCAACGAGAGGTCGGGCTGGTCCGCGTCTGCCTTCGAACCCGAAGCCGAAGCAGACGGACTGTTCGACCCCTTGTCCGCCCCCTTGATGTCGTCCGACGACGAGTCGTCACCCCCACCGCAAGCTGTGAGTAGTAGCGCCGCGGTTGCGGCGAACGTGGCGGCGGTGGTCACGGTGCGGCGGGCCACGGGCGTACTCCCCCTATGTAAGGCGTGTGTTGCGACAGAGAACGAAGCTATCAGGGGCGGGTAGCAGGCTTCGGAGCGGCGATGGGGGATTGTGTGGGGATCGTTAGATCTGTGACGTGACAGTTGCGAAGGGTGTGGGGCACCGCCAGCGGGTGGGCCTCGGGGCGTGAGCGAGGAGTTGGATGAGTCAGCGAGACGGTGCCGGCGACCAGACCCCGGCAGCGGTCCCGTCGCGGACGTGCTTCTCGTAGGCGACGACCTTGCTATGGATGACCTTCAGGTCTGCATTCAAGTCAGAGATCTTGGCTCGCACGGCCTGTTCATGCTCCCGTAGTAGCGCGAGACGTTCCGCTTCGTTGCCCGGGCCTGACCGGACGAGCTGGGCGAACTCCTTCACCATGGCGATGGGCATGCCCGATTCGCGGAGCCGGTTGCACAGTAGGAGCCACTCCACGTCTGCTTGCTCGTAAATCCGCTGCCTGCCGCTGGAACGGGGGATCGGCCGGAGGAAGAGGCCCTCGCGTTCGAAGAACCGCAGAGCGTGCACGCTCAGTCCAGTCGCCTTGGCGACGTCCCCGATCGACAGATCATCCGCGTGCTTGCCCATGCCACCGACAATACCTTGACCTAGAGCGCAGTCTAGAATCTAGCGTCGCCGACATGATTACGCAGCAACACAAGTCCGGCACCGGATTCGGCGCCCACAGTACGGCGGACGACGTCCTCGCCGGGATCGACCTGTCGCGCAACACCGCCCTGGTCACCGGCGGTTACTCCGGCCTCGGACTGGAGACCACGCTTGCCCTCATCCGGGCGGGAGCACACGTCATCGTTCCCGCACGCAGGCCCGCCGCAGCGGAAGAGGCCCTGCGCGGCGTCCCTCGGGCCGAGGTGCACGGCCTCGACCTGGCGGATCTGGAGAGCGTCCGGGCGTTCTCGGCCGACTTCCTGGACACTGGCCGCACCCTCGATCTCATCATCAACGGCGCGGGCATCATGGCCTGTCCGGAGACACGCGTGGGCCCAGGCTGGGAGGCGCACTTCGCGGTCAATCACCTCGGCCACTTCGCTCTCATCAACCGTCTCCGCCCGGCATTGACGGAAGGGGCGCGGGTGGTTTCGGTGACCTCGTCCGGTCACTTCCTCTCCGACGTGCGCTGGAACGACCTCCACTTCCGCGATGGCTACGACCGGTGGCTGGCCTACGCGCAGTCCAAGACCGCGAACGCCCTCTTCGCTGTGCATCTCGACACGCTCGGCGCCGACAGCGGGCTGCACGCCTTCGCGGTCCACCCAGGCAGCATCCTGACCCCACTGCAGCGGCACATCCCCCACCACGAGCAGGTGGCCCAGGGCTGGATCGCCCCGGACGGCGCGCCGGCAGCCGGATTCAAGACGCCGGCACAGGGCGCGGCGACGGCTGTATGGGCGGCGGCCTCACCGCTGCTCGAGGGCCACGGTGGGGCGTACTGTCAGGACTGCGACATCGCCAAACCCGCCCACACCGACGACATGCTCATCGGCGGGGTCAAGCCCTGGGCCGTCGATCCCGATGCGGCATCCCGGCTCTGGCAACTCTCCAGCGAACTCACCGAGCTGGACTCGTTCATCTAACGGCAGTCATCAGCAGTTACGGGACACCTCTTAGTCGGGCTTCGGAATACCCACCTTGAAGGGCCCAGGGATGTGAGTCACGCGCTCACCGCCGCCATCCTGCTCACTGGTTCCGGAAGTCAATTCCTGTCACTTCCTGGAGAATGGTGAACAGGGTGTCCTCGTCGAGCTGCGGAACGGTGTAGTTGAGGTCTCTGATCCTCCGCAGGAATCCCTCCGGAAGGGCCAGATGGTATTCAGTGACGTAGTGAGGGAGGTCGTACCTCCAGACCCACTCCCCGTCGGTCTTGAGGGAAGCCCCTCCTGGGATCACAATCCTGTCCGCCGAAAGGACATCGACTTCGGCGCCCATCTCGCTGAAGATGTCGACCCCATTGACGAGGTAGGCGGCGATCTCGTTCTCGTCGGATTCCCCGCTCTTCCGCACGAACCGGTGGATGGACTCGTCGTGCTTGATCCCCCACTGAGCCGGCTGCTCTGGGAAGAATCCAACCGTCCGGATCATTGAATGTCCTCGCGCTGAAGGGCGGCCCTGAACAGATGGGCGGGCGTGGCGGTCTTGCCAGCGATGAGGAAGGCTGCTCCTCCCGGACCAGCGAACGGCTGCTGGCGGCAGAGGTAAATACGTGTCATGCGACCAGGGTGCGCGCGACGCGTTGACCGCGTCGCGCGGCACATGAGCCTGCCACGGGAGGGCGTTAGCGGTTGATCGACTGGACTTCCTGGACGTTGATGTCCTGGGTGGTCTCGAAGGTGCCGTCGGGGAGGTCGCCGCCTTCGCCGCCGTTGCCTTCCCAGGTGATCTGCCAGGTCACCGAGGCGCTGAGCTTGTACGGCTCTCCGTTGGTGGCGCGGAGGTACCTGATGCCACACGGCGGGGTCTTGCCGGCATCGGCCTTCTTGTACGGGGTGCCGATGGAGCCGTCGTCGTTGATCTCGCAGTCGCCGGAGGCGGGGAAGGTCTCGGCGTCCTCCGTGCCCGGCTCTAGGTGCAGGGCGACCGGCTTCGCCGTCGTCTCCGCCCAGATGTTGGTGTTGGGCAGCTCGGCGCGGACCTTGACATCCTTGAAGGTGCCCTTGTCCAGCCACACCCAAGTGGGCAGGTTCACCGTGGATTTGGCTTCTGGCTTCAGCTCGACCTTGGTGTCGGGGACCTTGATCTTGTTGTAGGCGTACTCGGCGAGTGTCTTCGGGGTGGGGGCGTTGGGGTCGTCTGGGACCTCACCCGCGTCGACCCAGAACATGATGCGTCCGCAGTCCCACGAGTCCCGGTCGGTCTTGTTGGGGGCGACGCCGCGCCAGAAGTATCCGTCCTTGCCGAGGTTGTAGTTCTTGTAGCCCTCGGCGGTGCTGTTGGTGGGCGAATTCATATCGAAGTTGTCTGCCGGTTTGCCGTCCCGGTAGTGCTCGGTCCACAGCCCTTTGCCCCACCAGGACTCGTGGATGCCCACGTCGCCGCCGCTGTCCGTATCCACGAACTTCTTGAGCTGGGCGGGCGTGAATGCGGGCTCGTACCAGCAGGCAGGAGGCTTCCAGTTGGGGTCGACCGTACCGAGATTGCCCTGCTTGCCGCCGCCGTCCCCGCCGCTCGGGTACTTGAGCTGGATGTTGGAGACGGAGGCCGACAGGCTACCGTCGCTGCCGACGTTGCCTTGGGCGTTGTCCTGGGTGTCCTCTTTGGAGTCACCCTCGCCGACGGCCGAAGCCGACGTGGCGGCGAGGGCGACCGTCACGGTCGATGCGAGAGCGGCGGCCAGGACCCTCTTGGGCAACTTCATCAGGAGCAACCGCCCCTCTTCGACGCGGTGGATACGGCCTGCCACACGCCCTGCCTGCTCTTCTGCATGGTGACGGTGTAGAACACTTTGGGGTCGGTGCCCTGAGGGTTGCCCACGACCTTGCCACCCTCGCGCCTCTTCGTAGCTGCCTTGCTCTCGTCCGTGCAGTAGCTGAGCTGCGCTTTCGTGTTCTTTGCGAAGAGCTCGGCCTTGGGGTCGAACACCGGGAGCTCACCGATGACGTTGAGGTTCTTGTCCGTGTAGGACTTGATCCATTTACGGTCTTGGGAGAGGCCGGCTTCGGTGTCGTAGAAGGCAAGGGCGTCACCGCCGTCGGGGTCATTGGCGATGATCGCTGCGTATCCCGCCCGGAGTTGCTCCTTGCCGTCGTTGAGGACGGCCTGCTCGTCTGGGTTGCTGCTCGTCCAGTTCTCGAAGGTGAGCTGGAAGCTGCTAGGGATCGTGATCTTCGGACGGTTGACTTCGGACGGCGCGGACGCCGAAGCCGACGGACTACTAGACCCCTTGTCCGCCCCCTTGATGTCGTCCGACGACGAGTCGTCACCCCCACCGCAAGCTGTGAGTAGTAGCGCCGCGGTTGCGGCGAACGTGGCGGCGGTGGTCACGGTGCGGCGGGCCACGGGCGTACTCCCCCTTGTAAGGCGTGTGTGCAACAGAGAACGAAGCTATCAGGGGCCGGTTGCGGGATTCGGAGCAGCGATGGGGGATTGTGTGGGGATCGTGAGATCTGTGACGTGACAGTTGCGAAGGGCCTTGGATCCCTTGTGGCGGCGCGGTCCACTCTCGATGGACAACTCCGGCTTAGGGGGCGTGGGGTGAGCAAACAGGCGGTCGGTAAGAGGCGGCCCCTGTCTGACCTTCGACTCCCTCAATAAGATCTCGGTAGGCTCAGTACACCCCCAACTCCACTCCCTCCACACACCACACAACACCAGGACACCCGCCATGGCGCGACGCACCACTTCCAGCTCGACGGGCAGTTCGCCGGGTCCGAGGAATCGGACGCCGCAGCCACTGCCCCGGCGGAGGCGTAGTTTCGGGGACTTCGTGAAGGCGTTCTTCGCCTTCGTCGCCCTGCTTGTTCTTCTGGTCGGAGTGCCCGGGGCGCTGGCCACGCAGATCGGGTGGCCGTTGCCGAGCGGGACGCCGAGTCTGAGCTGGCTGCAGCAGGAGATCACCGTAGGCACGTTCATCAACGTGCTGACCGTCGTCGTCTGGTTCGCCTGGGCCCAGTTCACCGCCTGCGTCCTCGTCGAGATGAAGGCCGCGCTGTCGGGCGTCGGGCTGCCGAACCGCGTGCCCGGCGCCGGGCCGAGCCAGTTGCTCGCGCGGCAGCTTGTCGCCGCGCTGCTCCTCGTCGGTGCGACCGCGGCCAGCTTCACGCCGGGACTGTCGCAGCTGGGGCAGCAGTTGGAGGGCAACCAGCGGCCGGCCGCCGCCGCGGCGCAGCAGACGCCGGGTGGGCTGCTGGGGCAGCAGCAGGAGCAGTCCGCTTCCAGTGCCGCCGCCGCGCTGGCCGAGCAGGCCGCCAACGCCGCGTCCCACGCCGCCGACAGCGGGAGCACCGCTAAGGGCGACGACACGAAGTTCTACCGGATCCAGCCGCCGGAGGGGCGTCACCACGACTCCCTGTGGGAGATCGCCGAGCGTCATCTCGGCGACGGGCGGCGGTACAAGGAGATCTACCAGCTCAACAAGGACCGTGAGCAGCCCGACGGTTCGAAGCTCTCCGAGGCCAGCCTCATCCGGCCCGGCTGGATCCTGGAGATGCCCGGCGACGCCCGGGGCGGCGACCTCGTCGAGATGCCCGACGAGGCCCCGAAGGTCTCGGAGGAAGTCCAGCAGCAGATCTCCGACTACGCCAGGACCGGCGGCGGCGATCAGCAGCAGGGCGCGGACCGGCAGGGCGAGGGGGCCGGCGATCGCGACACCACACAGATCACGATTCCCGAGCAGCGTCCGTCCGGTTCGTACGAACAGGGACAGCAGGGTCAGCAGGGGCAGCAGGGCCAGGAGCACGCCAGTTCCGGCGCGGAGGCCGGGGACGAGAGTGGGTTCGGGCTCCCGCAGGCCCTCCTCGGCGCGCCCCTCCTCGCCGCCGGTCTCCTCGGTGCCCTCGGCCGCCGGCGCCGTCAGGCCCTGTGGCAGTCGGCCCTCGGTGCCGTCGGCGGGCGCCGCGGCATGATGGAGCCGCCGACGCCCACCGGTGCTGCCGCCGACGTCCAGGACGCGCTGCTCGTCGGCGCCGACCCCGAGGGCGTACAACTTCTCGACCGGTCCTTGCGCGGTCTCGCCGCCTCGCTCGCCGAGGAGTCGCGGCCGCTGCCGACCGTGTACGCGGCCTGGATGAGCAACGGCGATCTGCATCTGCAACTCGCGCAGCCCGCCGGGCGGCCCCCGGCGCCGTGGCAGCTCGGGCAGGACCAGACGTTCTGGATGCTGGCGCGGGACGACGCCGAGCGCTACGAGGAGGTCGACACGGCGGCCCCGTACCCGGGGCTCGTCAGTCTCGGCACGATGGACGACTCGCGGCTGCTGCTCAACCTGGAGTCCGTGCCCGGCATCGTGTCGCTGAGCGGCAGCGAGCAGGACCGCGCGGGCGTGTTCGCCTCCGTGGCGGCCGAGTTGGCCACCAACGGGTGGTCCGACCGCATGACGATCACGCTCGTCGGCTTCGGGCAGGACCTGACTCCCCTCGCGCCCAACCGGCTGCGCCACCTCGACGACATCGAGGCCCTGATGGAGACCATGGAGGCCGAGACCCGGCAGCGGCGCGGGGCGCTCGGTGCCGCCGGTCACGACTCCGTCCTCACCGGACGTACCGGGCCCGCGCAGCACACCCGTTGGGCCCCGCACCTCGTCCTGCTCGCCGCCGAACCGTCCGCCGACGACGCGGTCAAGCTCGCCGAACTCGCCGCCGACGCGAGCCGGTTGGGCATCGGCTATCTCGTCGGTACGGAGTCGGGCGATCTGCCCGGCGCCGCCTGGGAGATGGAGATCACGAGCGAGGGCAAGCTGCTCGCACCGCTGCTCGGACTCGAACTCGACGCGCAGCTGCTCCCGGTGGCGCAGCAGCGGGCCGTCGTCGAGCTGTTCGTCGAGGCGGATCCCGAGCGCGAGGAGACCGGCCCGTCCTCCGCTCCGCCGTTCCTCGTCGACATCAGCGAGCAGGGGCGCCCCGCGGTGTACGCGCGGCTCGTCGGGCCGTACGAGATCATCGGCCTCGACACACCGGACGGCGAGCGCAGTCCGCTGATGCACGAGGCGCTGGCGCTGCTCCTTCTGCACCGGGAAGGTGTGCACCCCCGGGTGCTGTCCTCGGCCCTGTGGCCGCGCGGCGTGACGGAAGACGTACGCGACGCGCTCGTCGAGCGGCTGCGCGACTGGCTGGGCAAGGACTCGGACGGTACGCCGCGGCTGGCCGCCGACGCCACCGGGCGGCTCACGCTCGCCAAGTCGGTCGTGTCCGACCTCGATGTGCTGCGGTCGCTGTACCACGAGGCGACTCAGGGGCGCGGGGTCAACAGCCGTGCGGTGCGCGGGCGGTTGCTGACCGATGCGCTCGTGCTGGTGCGCGGGCCGTTGCTGGCCGAGCGGCCCGCCGGCCGGTACGGCTGGCTCACCCACGAGATCATCGACGCCCAACTGCCGCTGCTCGTCGCGGACATCGGGCTCGCCCTGTCCGCGTTCCACCTGGAGAAGGACCGGGCGGAGAAGGCGATCGAGGCGCTCACCGCGGCGCTGGGCTCCGCCCCGGGTGACGAGCGGCTCTGGCACGAGCTGCTCCGCGCGACACACTCGACCGGGGACGACGACCGGCTGAAGAGGCTGGCCGCGGACCTTGTTTCGCGCAGCGGGGCGCGAGGGCTGCCGCCGCGTACGGAGGCGCTGCTGGACGAGCTGCTGCCGACGTGGCGCAGCGCGGTCGTGGCGGCCGGTTAGGGCTTGGCCCGCGTCGTATAGGGCCTGGCCCGGCCCGGGTACATTGCGAAACGGGGGCTGCGCCCCCAGACCCCCAACACGGCTCGCACCTCGGGTGCGGGCCGTCTGGGGCTGGTCGCGCAGTTCCCCGCGCCCCTGAAGGGCCGCGCCGCTTGCCCGGCGGCGTGGGTGGTGCGACCTCAGCGCCCGCCGGGCCTCACCGCCCGCCGGGCATCAGCCTCCGCAGGGCCGACAGCAGTCCTCCCGTCTGGCTGTCGGTCGCCTGGCGGGCCTCGACCCCCTCGGCGCCGTCCCGTTTCCGGTCGGCCGGTATCGGTTGCCGCGCCGTGCTGGTGGCGGCGAGCTCGTAACGCACCGGAAGTTGTCGCAGACCTCGCACCATCGGCCCTGACCGCCACAGCAACCGATACTCCGGAACCGCGAGTTCCGCCCAGTCGAAGTGCTCGAAGAAACGCCCCACAGCGGTGGTCACGATCATGCTGCCCAGCTCGCGGGCGGCGCCGGGGCACTGGTGATGCCCGGCACCCCAGCCCAGGTGTGCCCGCGTGCTGTTCACGGAGTCGGCGATGTGGGAGGAGCCGGTCGACAGCATGTCCCGGTGGGCGGCCGCGGCCGACGGCATGGCGACATCGCCGGCTCGCACCCGGAAGTTGCCCAGCCGTACGTCCCGCGCGGCGAAGCGGAAGGGCAGGTTGGCGGTCGGCGGATTGATCAGCACCGCACGGTTGAGCGTTTCCTCGAGCTGTCCGGTCGACAGGGTGCGGCGCACCGCCATGTTGCCGAGCAGCACCTCCAACAGCGTGTTCAGCACCATGGTGTTGGTGATGTCGTTGAGGTAGACGGCGTTCATGAACAGCTCACGGCCGAGCTGTTCGTCGGAGAGGCCGGGGTCAGCGAGCAGCATGTGCGACGTCAGGTCGTCGCCGGGGCGCTCCCGGCGGAGGGCGGCCACCTGGGTCATGGCCGCCAGGGCGCGCCCGGTGGCGGGCCCGGCGTCCGGACCGCCGTCGAGCATCCGCCAGAGATCCATGACCAGCTCGTCGCCGAGGTCGCCGCGGAAGCCGAACAGCTTGGTGGTCACCATCAGCAGCAGCGGCCTGGTGTACTGCGCGCACAGGTCGGCGATTCCGAAGGGCCCCGACTCCGCGCCCAGCGTGCCGACCAGCTCGTCCGTGTACTGGGCGACCGCCGTCCGCAGTTCCCACCCCTGCGGGGTGTTCCCGTCCTGGAAGGGGTGCAGCGCCGAGTTGTGGGTCTGCCGCGCGCGCCGGTGTTCCTCGTCGTCCATGAACATCGTCTGCCGTACTTCGTACCCCGCGAGCAGCGGCCAGTCGGGCGGCAGCAGGCCCTGCGCCCGCGCCCTCCAGTGCCGGACGTCGCGGCGCCACACGCTCTCGTTCCGCAGCACCTCCAGGACCTCGCGATAGCCGAGAACCAGCCACACCGGTACGCCCATCAGTTCCACCGGTGCCACGGGGCCGTACTGGCGACGCAGCCGCTCGTACACGCCGGCCGGATCGGCATCGAACTCCGGCGTGAGCAGCGGTTTTTTCGGTAGCGACTCGAGCGTCGGACCGTCGCCCGGCCCGCTCGTGATCCTCTCCATGGCGCAACAGATACCGCACGAATCGCGCCAGATGGTGATCGAGACGGCAACCGTTACGGGTTGGTGATGGCCGAATGACATGCAGTGACATCCGTACAAAGAGGCCGGCGCACACGCCCTGTGGCCGACGCGGGCGCATACGTAAGGTGTGCGGGTGGATCTCGATCAATGGCTGCCGGGCGCCGCCGCCATCTGGGGAGCCGCCCTGGGGTTGCTCATACCGCGCTGCGCCTACCGGTTCTCCGTGGAGCCGGAGGAGGACTGGCGCGACCGCTGCCCGGACGGCCATGTCATCGGCGGCTGGATCGGCGTGGCCCGCTGCCGTGACGGCGGTGCTCATGCCTACGGGCCCAGCGCGCCCCTCGTGGCCCTCGCCACCGCGCTCGTCTGTGCGGCCCTCGCCGCGGCGACCGGCACCCGGCCCGAGCTGGGCGTCTGGCTCCTGCTCGCCCCTCTCGGCGTACTCCTGGCGGTCGTCGACTTCACGGTGCAGCGGTTGCCGGACGTGCTGACGCTGTCGCTCGCCGGGGCGGCGCTCGCGCTGCTCGCCGTCGTCGCGGTGGTGCCCGAGCATGCCGGAGAGTGGCTGACCGCGCTGCTCGGCGCCCTCGCGCTCGGCGGCGGCTACTTCGTGCTCTTCCTCATCAATCCGCAGGGGATGGGCTTCGGGGATGTGAAGCTCGCCCTCGGGCTCGGGGCCGTGCTCGGCTGGTACGGGTGGGGGAACGTGGTGCTGGGCACCTTCGCGGGTTTCCTGTTCGGCGGGCTGTACGGGATGGGGCTCGTCGTCGTCCGCCGGGCCGGGCGCAAGACCTCGATCCCCTTCGGCCCCTTTCTCATCGCGGGCGCCTTTGTGGGGACCCTCATCGGGGCGTACGCGGCCTGACTCCGGCCTCGCGCCCGCCTGACGCCGGCCCGGCGCCCGCTGACTCCGGCCCGGCGCCGCCGAGGTCGGCCCGGCGTCGGCCTGACGTCGGGTGATCCAATCTCCTGGCGTACGCTGGATCGGTCCGTCCACACCCTTACGAAAGGGACGCTCCGGTGACCGAGAAGGCCGACCTTCAGTCCGTCCTCGACCGTGCCGCCGAGGGTGGGCGGATCACCCCCGAGGAGGCG
This sequence comes from Streptomyces montanus, assembly GCF_005786655.1. NCBI lineage: Bacteria > Bacillati > Actinomycetota > Actinomycetes > Kitasatosporales > Streptomycetaceae > Streptomyces > Streptomyces montanus. The sequence goes on along the minus strand of NZ_VBZC01000047.1, from coordinate 383 downwards.
CTCGACCTCTACCGGGA